>JAJFUA010000308.1 GCA_021372635.1 Desulfobacteraceae bacterium
GCGTCCTCCCATGCCCGCTAAAATTCCACAGGGCGTTTGTTCACGGCGATACCGCGTTCCACGGCGCTTCGCCTTTTGACACCCGTCAAGCCCCCCGCCGGAACTCCCTGCATTCAATCCTGAACTTGCACCGCGCCGTAAGAGAGGAAATTGAATTTCCTGCCACCCGTGGACCATGAATCCTAGCCTTCCGGGAACAGTTCCGCGGCTTTTTCTCGCAGCATGTATTTCCGGATCTTCCCGCTTGCGGTCATCGGGTATTCGTTCACAAAGGCGACATATTTCGGTACCTTGTAGCGAGATATCCTGCCGCGGCAGAAGTCGATGACGTCCTGGGGAGAGCAGGAAAAACCGTCCTTGAGGATCACGAAGGCGCACACCTCCTCGCCGAACTTCCCGCTCGGCACGCCGACCACCTGGACGTCCCGGACCCCCTCCATTCCGTAGAGGAAGTCCTCGATCTCCTTGGGATAAATGTTCTCCCCGCCCCGAATGATCATATCCTTGTGCCTGCCGGTGATGGCTATGTAGCCGTCTTCGTCCATGATGCCCAGGTCTCCGGAGTGGAGCCACCCCTGCGAGTCTATCGCCTGCGCGGTCGCCTCGGGCATGTTGTAGTAGCCCTGCATCACGATATAACCTCGGCAGCAGACCTCTCCGGGCACCCCGAGCGGAACGGGGGTCCGGCTTTCCGGATCCATGATGCACACTTCCACGCCCGGCATGGCACGGCCGACGGTTTTGCATCTTCTGTCGATGTTGTCGCCCGCGCGGGTCTGGGTCATGCCGGGGGACGATTCCGTCAGTCCGTAGACGATGGTGATCTCCCTCGCGTTCATCTTTTCGATCACTCGTTCCATGATGGGGGCGGGACAGGGGGAGCCCGCCATGATACCCGTCCGCAGCGAACTGAAATCGAATTTTTCGAAAAGCCTGTGGTCCAGCATTGCGATGAACATGGTCGGGACGCCGTAGACCGCGGTGCATCGCTCCGCTTCGATGGCGGTCATCGCCTTGATCGGATCGAATCCCTCGAGGACAACGAGCGCGGAACCGTGGTTCACGGCCGCCATGACCCCAAGGGAACAGCCGAAGCAGTGAAACAACGGGACGGAGAGGCAGATGCGGTCGTCGGGGCCGAAAAGCTGATTCCGGCCGATCCAGTAGCCGTTGTTGACGAGATTGGAGTGCGTCAGCATGACCCCTTTCGGGAAGCCGGTCGTCCCCGACGTGTACTGCATGTTGACCACATCATCGGGATCGAGTTCCGCCTGCCTGGCCCTGTACTGTTCCTCGCCGGTCATCATGCCGAGCGACAGCACCTCGGGAATGGAATACATTCCCCTGTGTTTCTCGTGGCCGAGAAAGAACGCCCGTTTCAAATGGGGGAACCGTGGGCTGTTGAGATAGCCCCGTTCCTGGGTCCTGAGTTCAGGCACGCACTCGTAGAGGGTCAGCACGTAGTCGGTGTCCCGAAACCCGTCGATGATGAAGATGTTTTCACACTCGGACTGCTTCAGCAGGTATTCGAGTTCCGTGGACTTGTAGGAAGTGTTGACCGTGAGCAGCACGGCTCCGATCCTGGCCGTCGCAAACTCCAGGGCGACCCAGTAGGGAACGTTGGTCGCCCAGACGGCGACCTTCTCGCCCTTGCGCACCCCAAGAGCCATCAGGCCCCTGGCGAGCCTGTCCACCAACTGCCCGAACTGCCTGTAGTTCAGCCTGTAATCCCGGTCCACGTAGACCACGGCATCGTTGTCCGGATATCTCTCTATCGCGCGGTCAAGGACCTGCCCCAGGGTAAGCTTCTGCAAGACGAACTCTTCCATGGTTCTCCCTTCGATCTGGCATGGTTTTGCCCTTCACGGGCAGGACGGGCTCGCGTGCGGCGGAAGATAACCCGGCCGCCTTCCACCGGCAAAGGACTGTTCCCAAGGGTGGACATGATGGAAAAACAGGCGCGCCGCGCATGTCTTCCCGGTCCAGGCAGTCCGCGGCAGGCATGCAATGATAAGTAATTGAAAATTATGCAATATACCAACTAAATAAGGTTCTTTCAGGAACCGGAGCGATCGAGTTTCCTGAGCGCATCGGCCACTTCGGCCCGGAATTGCGCCAGCGCCTCAGCCGGCTGGTCCAGGGGCGCAAACGCCTTCCAGAACATGTCCGAGAGCTGGGACACCGTGGATTCCACGCTGAAGGGCCGGCCTCCGTGGATGTAGCTCCAGAGAATGTGTTCCATGGACCCGTAGACCATGTCGCGCATCAGCCGCAGCGGTACGTCCCCGCGTATCTCCCCGGATTTTTGCGCGGCCGCGAACGCCGCCATCAAGGAGCTTGTGTAGCGGCGCTTGATGTCCACGATCAGTTCGGAAAATTCCTCGTCGACGTTCCGCCCCTCGCTGAGCACGAGGGCGCAGATTCCCGTACCTTCCTCGATCAGATGCTTCAGGTGCTCGCGGATCACAAAACGAAGCCGGGCACGGAAGCCCTCGATAAGCGGCACTTCCCGGTCCAGTTCGGCGCTGATTTCGTAATACCAGGCCCTGAGCACCTCCATGCACAGCTCCCGTTTGCTGCCGAAATACGTGAAAACGGTCGCCTCCGAGGTGCCCAGGCGCTGTGCGATCTCCGCCGTCGTGGCCTTTTCAAATCCCTTTTCCGCAAAAACATCCCGGGCTGCGCTCAAAATCTCCTGCACTCGCCGCCCGGATCGTGCGCCGAGAGAGCTTCTCCGGTCCTGTATAGCTGGCTTTTTTCCCAAATCACCGGCCTTCTGGGCTGTCCCTCCGAGAGAAACGGGGGGCCATGTACTGTGCCCGAAACATGAGTTTGACTCAAGACCTAGCCACGATTTGGACTGGAAGTCAAATGAAATATATTGATATTATTCTTATTTTGTAATGAGTCTCACTCAAACCACCTCTCGGGCTCGAACCGAAACAGCCACACCTCTGGAAGAAGGAGCGCGTCGTGGACGCCCGCCTGCGGGAGGCTGGAAGGGACGGGAGCGAAAGGCATGGGCGAGACGGGAGGCGCATGTCCCCCTGCCGGGACTGGTGCTTTTCTCGGGCGTACGGAAAAAGACGGGGCAGCGGGGGGATGATGCCCCACTCCCCGTCTTCATCGTTCCTTATTTCGCGGCGTGCAGCACCCCGTCCCCGCCAATCTCGTAATCCGAGGCGGCGGCGCCTTTGGGCTTCACGTGAATCTTCCGCTTGGAAACGGACATGTCGCGTACCTCGGTTCGATCGAACCGGATCGCATGGGCGCTCTGCGGCCGGTCTACCACGAGCCGGCCACTCTGGTCCCTGCCCTTGAGCACGGACAGTTCGCAGGTCGCGCTGCCATCCTTCGAAACTTCGACCAGCACGGCGGCATCCGGCAGGGGATCGTCATCCAGGCGCCCCAGGGCTGCCATGCGCACTTCCACCCGCATGCCGCCCTCCTCCCAAACCCCGTCCTCCAGTTTCACGGTCCGGCCGGCAGAGGCGACGAACAGGGAGCCCTCCAGGATCGAAGACAACAGACTCTGCTTCTGGCGATCGTCCATTTCCGCCCGGTCGATGGCCGTATTCCTGTGCAACCATTGTTTCGAGCCCTTCTGCAGGAGCGTTTCCAGCGAGGAGTCGTCTTCGGACTGCGCTCCGGCCGGTTCGCCGATCGAAATCTGTTCCTGGTCCGGGTTGAAGTGGTCGATGATTCGCGCATGCAGGTCCTCTTCGAACGACAGCACCCCGGAATACGACGCACATTGCAGCACGACGGGCATGTCCACGAAGAGTTCGCGGGCTCCGGGGTAGACGCCCGAAATCTCTTCCGGAGTCACTGCGGCGAACGTGCTCAGGTGGAATCTGTCGAACTTCACGGCCCGGGCAGGATCGATGGGCGCTCGTGAATTGGTTTCGGCCGACAGCAGGGGACTGCCCACGGCGTTGGGTGCGACCAGGAACAGCTGGACCTTGCCCTCCCCACCGACGCTGTTGCTGGTCTTCAGCGGATAGTAGATCTTCGGGGTCCTGAACCGGTAGGCCAGGGGGACGACGGACGTATCGGTGGCGTCCACCTTCACGAAATCGAAGGCAAACCAGGCGATCCCCCGCTTCACGTAGTCCCGGACCATTTCGTCGATGACCGCTTTTTCGCCGGGATTTCCCAGGCGCTTCTTCTTGAAGTATTCCCTCACCCACTTCTTGAAATGGTTCGCGTCGTTGATCTTGATGACCGTCAGGTCGTGCGCGCCGAGTTTCCTGTGGGAAACCGTCTCGACGACCGCTGCCTCCCGGCCGGTCGGACCGCCGCCCTTGGTCCGGAAGATGGAAAGGTTCTTCAAGTCCTTGCTCCGGACCAGTTCCGAGGCTTTTTGAAGAGCCCCCTCGGGAGCCAGTTCGACCGACGGTTCCGAAGGCATCGGCAGAAAACGCAGGACCCCCGTCTTCCTGGACGCCTTGATATCGGTTTCGAGAATGAGAACCTCCTCAGAGCCGTTGTACAGGACGACGGCCTTCTGAGCCGGCTCGCTCACGTTTACCCCGTGTGCCGAGACGTGAACGGCCCCCATGTCCGCGAACGCCGTGCCGAACGCCAGCACTCCGAGCAATCCCGCCAACAGTGCAACGCCACCGATCCTTACTTCCTGAAAGATGTTCTTCATCGCGCGCCTTTTCTTCCCATGCCGTTGCCGCAAACGTCGGGGACCGGCCCCGGTCCGCGGCCGGCGATTCTATTTGGCAATCCCGTACGATCCATGCAGATGCTTCGGAACAGGTACGCTGGCGGACGGCCTCTGCGCCGTCTCCGTCTTCTGCGGGGCAGCCTGACCGTCCTTCGATCTCGTCTCGACACCCTTTGCGTCGATGGGCCGGTTCTTCGGGTCGTCCCAGGAATGCGGACTGCCGATGAAGCCGTAGGAACCGGTGGTGCCCTGCTTCTCGCCTGCGGCCTGCTGCGCGGAGGCAGTGAGAGGCGTTACAAGCGAAAAAGCCGGAAGCGCCGGTACGATCAGTAATTTCATCAAAATCCCTCCGTTTGCGATGTCGACCGGAAAATCAATTGCTCCAACCCTCTATGACAAGTCGGGAAGGAAAAGGTTCCCGACTTTTTCAAGGCAGTGGACAGAAATTTCCGCGGTGCCCGTCCCGGCGAAGCCGGTTGCCTCGTTTCAGGCATCCCCGCCGTGAATCGTCCGTACAATCGGAAGAATCCGCGCACAACTGAAGCCCTGAGCCGTTCGGTTTGCACACCATCCCCGCGGGCGAATCCCATGCCTCATGAAAGACTTCACAAATCCTCCCGCAATTTGATATCCTATAGCGGAATAAAAAGATTTCCTTCAACCGCAGCCTTCTGTTTCGAACGGTTTAGGGTTAAGGTCGAATGCCTGCTCATACGACATGTCAGCTAATATATTTTCGACTTCAGACGCCTGTCCCGCCCGCCGGGCCCGCTGTCACGGGGAACCGCACCCAACCGGAAAAAACAGATCCGCTGAAACTTCCGGAGGAAGAAGGTGGAAAAGGATAGGCAGCCCCCAAGAGACTCCCGCGGCAGGTCGGCCGAATCGGAGAATTCCATGGAAGCACGGGAACCGGAGACGGCCCGTCACGAGGCTCTGGATGCCTTTTACATCGGAGACACGTTTCACCATCTGGCCGAAAACCTGCGGCAGGTATTCTGGATCGCGGATCTGAGCGGGGAGAAGGTCTATTACATCAGCCCTTCCTACGAGACGATATGGGGCCGCTCCCGCGCCAGCCTTTATGCCGACCCCGTATCCTGGACCGCTTCCATCCACCCGGAAGACATGAACCGTGTCCGGCGCGTTCTTACAGCGAGAAAAACGGATCCCTACCAGGTTGAATACAGGATACTGCACCCGCAGGGAGAGGTCAGGTGGATTCTCGACCGCGGATTTCCGGTGCGGGACGAGAACGGAACAACATGCCGGTACGCCGGGATCGCGGAGGACATTTCGGATCGCAAACGGGCGGAGACAGCCCTGCGGGACAGCGAACAGAAATACCGCCACCTGTTCGAGATGGAGTCGGATGCAAACTTCCTGTTTGATGCCAAAACCGGGCGCATTCTCGAAGCAAACCACGTCGCAAGCGTGCTTTATGGTTACAGCAGGCTGGAACTCCTGGGGATGAACCGGGCGGAACTCTGCTGCAAGATGGACCGACAAGACGGCGGGACGTTCGACAACCTGCCGAAATCGCCTGTCCGCTATCATCAAAAGAGTGACGGGACGGTCTTTCCGGCGGAGGTTACGAGCAGGTCTTTTTCGCTGCAGGGCCGCAAGGTTCGTATTGCGGCCGTAAGAGATGTCACGGAAAGACAAAGATTCGACGAAGAACTTGAAAGAAGGCAGTCTTTTTTCAGAAGGATCATCGATTCGGACCCGACATTGATCTACGTGAAGGACAGAGAGGGGCGGATTGTGCTCGCGAACCGCTCCCTGGCAGATTTCTTCGGGATTCCGATGAAAGATCTGATCGGAAAGACGATCCTGGATTGCATGCAGGACAGGGAAGCAGCCAAGGAAATGCAGCGGGACGACCGGGAAATCCTGTACGGGAAAATCGACAGGGTGGAACGTGAACTCCATTTCAAGAATAACGCGGGACACGATCAATGGATCTACATGATCAAGCTCCCCATGAAGAACAATGAAGGAGCTATCGATCAGTTGATCGGCGTATGCATCGTCTTGACCGAGTACAAAATGATGCGGAGGGCTATCGCCCGGAGGGAAAAGGAACTCTCGGCAAACAGGCGCGAACTGGAAATGACGAATACCGCCCTGGAAGTCCTGCTCAAACGGATGGAACGGGAGAAGGACAATCTGGTCGAAAACATTCTGGTAAACATGAACGAACGGGTGCTTCCCTACCTGCAGAAGCTGGAATCGAGCAGGCTGGACGAGGTCCAGAAGGCCTGCCTCGATATCCTGAAGGCCGCTCTCGCCGAGATCGGTTCCCCCTTCACAAGGAATCTCCCCCGGAAGCACGCAGACCTGAGCACCATGGAAGTCCGCGTCGCCAGCCTCGTCAAGGCCGGCAGAGAGAACAAGGAAATTGCGCAAATCCTGGGGGTTTCCCTCAACACGATCATGACGCACCGCTATCACCTCAGAGCCAAACTCGGGGTGAAGGGCAAGAAAATAAATCTTAGATCTTACCTCAATTCCATCCAGTTTTAGTGATCCAGCATCACTGATTCCTCACGGTTCGTTCACTGTCAAGCATTGTCCGCTATCAGCCGATAATTACTTGAATGATCGCTTGAATGATCGGCATCCGGAAGCTGCACGGAGCCAGGCTCCGTGGCGAGGTCATCTCGCCTGGGGGGGATGTGCAATGCAGGGAGCTTTTTTTCACGATCGATTGGAGGAACACGGAATGTTTTTGTCAAAACTGAATCTTGGAACGAAACTGGGACTGGCCTTCGGCATCACGCTCGTCTTGATGGTCGCCATCGCAGTGATGGGCATCAACAGGATGAGTTCGGTAAACGACAATCTGAAGGAAATCGTGGAAGTCGACAACAAAAAGGTCGAACTCGCCAACGATTTGATCAACAGGATAAATGCGTTTCATATTGCCATGCGCAACATGGCCATGAATGTGCAAAAAGAATTCAAGGACAAGCAAAAGGCCGTCATCGACAAATCCCGGTCGGAAGTGGCCGACGACATAGAAAAACTGTCGAAACTCGTTGCAACGCCTGAAGCAAAACAGCTCCTCGCATCGATCCAGGCGGCCCTGGCAGCGGCAAATTCCATCAATGAGAAAGTCATCACACTCGCCCTCGAAAACCAGAACCGGGATGCCATCCAGGTAATCATGGACGAGGCCGACCCCGTCGCTCAGAAGACCGTCGCATTGGCCCTGCAGTTCATCCGGCTCGCAGGTGATGCGACGGCGCAGTCGGAGAAAAGCGCGGAAGAGGAATACCAATTTTCCCGCATCTTCATGATCGGCGCCAGTGCTCTCGCTTTCATTCTTTCGGGCCTGCTCGCCTTTTTCCTCACCAGAAGCATCACGAAGCCCATCCAGAGGGTCACCGGAGGGCTTTCCAGCGGTGCGGAGCAGGTGGCCGCGGCTTCGGGCCAGGTGGCTTCGAGTTCCCAGGAACTGGCCGAAGGGGCTTCGGAGCAGGCGGCGGGTATCGAGGAAACGTCCTCCTCTCTCGAGGAGATCTCCTCCATGACGAAACAGAACGCCCAGGCGGCAAACAACGCCAACCAGATCATGCATGAGACCTCAAAGATGGTTTCCTCCGCCTCGGATTCCATGCGCCAGCTCACCTCCTCCATGGCCGACATCTCCCAGGCCTCCGAGGAGACGCAGAAGATCGTCAAAACCATCGACGAGATCTCCTTCCAGACGAACCTGCTCGCCCTGAACGCAGCCGTCGAGGCGGCGAGGGCCGGAGAGGTCGGAGCGGGGTTCGCGGTCGTGGCCGACGAGGTGAGAAACCTCGCCATGAGGGCGGCTGAGGCTGCAAAGAACACGGCGGGGCTCATCGAGGGCACAGTGAAGAAGGTCAAGGACGGCTCGGAGGTGGTCGGAAAGACCAATGCCGAGTTCTCCAGGGTGGTGGAAAGCTCTGCAAAGATGAGCGAACTCATCGAAGAGATCGCCGCAGCATCCAGGGAGCAGGCGCAGGGGATCGAGCAGATCAGCA
>JAJFUA010000313.1 GCA_021372635.1 Desulfobacteraceae bacterium
AGTTCTTCAACCGCTCCTGGTAGTTGGTGCCGTATTCCTTGTCGATGAGGGCGGTCACGTTCCACATGACGTTCTGCGCATTCCATCCGACGCAGAGCCCCCCGGTGCAGCTGCCCGTGAAACGGTACATCCACCTCTTGAGCCTCGAATTGCCCATGATCTGTTCCAGGCTCTCCATCATGCCGTTCCACCGGTGGATCTTTTCCCCGGTGAAGGAGGAAACGGCGGTGAAGTCCTCCGCATATTGCGGATCATGGGAAGCGTCGAACGCCCTGGCGTGACTTTCCACGACTCTTTTGGTCGCCGGGTGAGTGGTGACGTCCTCGATCAGTTCGCCGAACTTGTAGATGTTCGGGCGCATCGCCTTCAGAGAAGCCAGATAGTCCTGTCTCGTTTTCAGAGCCACGTCGTCATCTCCTCGAATGTTTGTTCACCGCGTGGCGACCGCGGCAACGCCCGATTCCACGCTCACGGGCCATTCCCGCTCGCCGCCGCCGTTTCTGCGCACCACCTCGTTCTTGATGCCCATGGGAGTTCTTGCGTCGAAAATTCTCCGATCCATCAGCCGGAGGTCCGCGGCGACGATCGGCCGAAAATCCATCTGGCCGAGGACCTCCGTTTCGAGATCCACGCCCGGGGCGATTTCGATGAGGGTGATCCCCTCCGGGCGAAGCTCGAAGACCGCGCGTTCCGTAACGTAGAGTATCTTCTGGCCGCTGGTGCGGCCGTACTCGCCGCTGAAGGTGATATGCTCGACCTTTTTCACCAGCTTGCGGATTCTTCCTTCCTTGACGATCTTCAACTGCCCGTCTCCGATCCGGAAATCGAATCCCCCGGCGGTGAAGGTCCCGCAGAACACAACCTTCTTCGCGCTCTGGGTTATGTTGATGAATCCGCCGGCGCCGGCGATGCGCGGGCCGAACTTGCTGACGTTGATGTTTCCCGACCCGTCCATCTCGGCCATCCCGAGGACCGCCAGGTCCAGTCCGCCGCCGTCGTAGAAATCGAACATGTTGGGATGGTCTACCAGGGCGTCCGGGTTGATCGCCGAACCGAAATAGAGTCCGCCCAGGGGCACTCCCCCGACCACTCCCGGCTCGACCGTCATGGTCATCAGGTCGCTCATGCTTTCCTCGGCGCAGACCACTCCCACCCCGGGCGGCATGCCGATCCCCAGGTTGACGACCGCGTTCGGGATCATCTCCATGGCGCAGCGGCGGCACACCACCTTGCGCTCGTCGAGCGGCAGCGGGTTGACCTCGCTGAGGGGAATCCGGACCTCGCCGCACAGTGCCGGGTTGAACTGCTCGGCCATGGGAACCTGCCAGTGGTTCTCCGGCTTTGCGACGACGATGGCGTCGACGGCGACCTTGGGAATCTTGACGAGCATCGGGTGCAGCGAACCCGCCTTGACTTTCCTCTCCACCTGGACGATCACCTTTCCTCCGGACCCCTTGGCGGCGAGGGCCAGGGCGAGGAATTCCAGCGAAATCGCCTCGCGCTCGATGGAGATGTTCCCGCACTCGTCGGCGCTCGTGCCGCGCACTATGGCGACGTTGACCGGAAAGGACTTATAAAAGAGGTATTCCTTTCCGTCGATCTCCATAAGGCGGACGTATTCCTCGTGGCTGACGCTGTTGAGCCGTCCGCAGGTCTCGCGGGGATCGACGAAGGTCTTCAGGCCCACATGGGTGACCACCCCGGGCTTCTTGCCCGCTATGGCCCGGTAGAGATGCAGGATGACCCCCTGGGGTATGTTGTATGCTTCGATCTTGTTTTCGACGGCCATGCGGATCAGGTCCGGCTGCAGACCCCAGTGGCCGGACACCACTCGCCGCACCAGCCCTTCCTTCGCCCAGCGGTTCAATCCCCAGTTGGACTTGCCGTCGTTCTGGCTGGCCGCGAAAGTCAGGGTGAGATCTCTGGGTTGACCGGTTTCCAGGAACTTCTTCTCGATTGCCTTCGAAATTTCTTCCGGGTGCCCCATGCCGACAAAGCCGGATGTGGCGACGGTATCCCCGGAATGGATCAAATCGACCGCTTCCTCGGCAGACATGAATACAGCCATGGACTCGACCTCCTGTAAGGTACGGGTGGGTAGTTTTTTGTGGAGGCGAAACGGCTCTCTGGGGGGCTACGCTTGTTTCATAAAGGCAACGTTCGTGCCAGATGACCCTGCGGAAGCAAAACGCCCGGTGTCCGGTAAAAACGCATACTTGGGAATGCATCGGCAGGGTGGGAGTGATGCGCTCCGTCATCGGCCGGCGGGGAAGCGGACCCGGGGAAAGTACCCGAACCATGGCCCCCCGTGCCATCGCCGCTGCCGATGCAATACGGCATCGGTGATGGCGTTCGGCATCACCTCGTTTCGGAGCGGCCAGGAACCGGGTTCAAATACGGAGGGTAAAGTCTTCGAAAGGGTTGTCGGATTCGTCCAGGTCCCGACAAAGGGATCCCAGGCCGTATTTCCTGATCTTGCGCACAACGGTGGACTGGTTCAGCTTGAGAGCTTTCGCCACCTTCCTGGTGCTGCCGTGCTTCTTCACGGCCTGCTCGATGAGCTGCCTTTCGGTGCGTTCCATGGCCCTCTTGAACGGGATGTTCTCCGGCAGCACCACCTTCTCGCCGCCCGAATACACCTGGTTGCGTATGTGGACGGGCAGGTGCGTGGCGTCGATCCGCTCCTCTTCGGTCATGACCAGCATGCGCTCGATGACGTTTTCCAGTTCGCGTATGTTTCCGGGCCAGGAATAAACCAGGAAGCTGTCGATGATTTCGGGAGCCACCCGTTTGTCGAACTGGTACTTCTTGTTGATCTTCGACACGAAATGCTGCACGAGGAGGGGGATGTCCTCCTTGCGCCTGCGCAGCGGGGGGATCTCGATGGAGACGACGTTGAGCCGGTAGTAGAGATCTTCCCGGAACGACCCGGCGA
>JAJFUA010000328.1 GCA_021372635.1 Desulfobacteraceae bacterium
TCATCAGGCACGATCATGGTAACGGTAATAGGCGCCGCAGGTCCCTTCCCCGGACACCATGCAGGGGCCCATGGGATTCTGCGGATTGCACGCCTTGCGGAAAAGCCCGCATTCGGGCGGAGTCATGATTCCGCGAAGCACCTCGCCGCACCGGCAGCCCGGATGTTCCTTCACCCGGATCGTCGGCATGGAAAAACGTTCTGCAGCGTCATAGGCCCGGTAGCCGTCGCTGAACCCGAGACCGCTCTGCGGGATGACGCCCAGCCCTCGCCAGGTCGCATCCACCGGCAGGAAGATTTCGTTCAGGAGTTTCTGGGCCGCCACGTTGCCCTCCCAGGTCACCCCCCGCCGATACTGGTTTTCGACCTGGGCCTCCCCGTTTTCCCACTGTTCCACGAGCCGAGAAATTCCCTGGAGTATGTCGAGGGGTTCGAAGCCCGTCACCACGCAGGGGATATGGTAGTTCGTCACGACTTCCTGGTAGGAGCGGGCGCCGATTACCGTGCTCACGTGCCCGGGGCAGATAAAACCGTCCAGGCTGAGTTCCCCGGAGTCCAGCAGCGCTCTCATGGCAGGCGGCAGGAGCTTGTGCGCAGAGAACACACTGAAATTCCGGATGCCTTCCTTTTCGGCCATCTTCACGGCCGCGGCTACGGTCGGGGCGGTCGTCTCGAACCCAATGCCCAGAAAGACCACCTGCTTGCCGGGATTGTCGCGGGCGATATGCAGGGCGTCGAAGGTAGCGTAGACAATCCTGACGTCCGCTCCCTTGCTCCGCTCCACGTGAAGGGAGGACGAGGAACCCGGAACGCGCACCAGGTCTCCGAAGGTCGTGACGATCGTGTTCGACTGGCCGGAAAACCATATGGCCCGGTCGATGTCCTCGTTGGCAGTCACGCAGACGGGGCAGCCCGGACCGCTGATGAGCCGAATCGCCGGGGGAAGGACCTGCCGCAACCCGGCCCGGAATATGGACACCGTATGCGTTCCGCAGATCTCCATCAAGCGGATGTTTCCCCTGGCATAGCTGCGTTTGTGAAGTGCGTCGATCAGGCTTGCGGCAAGCTGAGGATCACGGTATTCATCCAGGTATTTCACGGTTGCGTCTCCTTGAAAGGGGATCGAGGCTCTAGACACCCGTTGCGATTCCTCGCGGGTCACGCCCCGCGGGCCAAGCGCCACGCGCCGACCGCCGCCTGTCCCAGGGAGATGCAGGCGTCGTTCGGCGGAACTTCCATGTGACTGTAAACGTTAAAACCCTCCCGGCCTAGCATCTTTTCGAGGCGACCGGTCAGGTAGGCATTCTGGAACACCCCTCCGCTCAGGGCCACCCGGTCGAGGCCCGTTTCGGCGCGCACCTTCAGGACGGCGTCTACAAGCAGCGACACCAGGCCGTTATGGAAACGGGCGGAAACGTAGCCGGCGGAAGCCCCTCCCCTTACGTCCCGGACGGCTTCCCCTACCATGGGGAAAGGATCGAGAACCCACATCCCTCCGCTTTTGGCCAGAATCCCGGAATAGGATTCTTCGGACGGTTCCAGTACCTGCTCGAATTCGATGGCCGCCTGACCTTCGTAATTGACCGAATGCCTGAGCCCCGCCAGGGCCGATACGGCGTCGAACAGCCTCCCGCAGGACGAGGTGAGCGGGGCGTTGATTCTTTTTTCCAGCATCTGCAGCACGATCTTCGCCTTGTCCGCTGGCCAGCGTTCCACGACGTCCGCGAAAGTTCCGGCGGCATTTGCCGGATCCATGCACCACAAATAGCTCAACGCGACGCGCCAGGGTTCCCGGATGGCCCGGTTTCCCCCCGGAAGAGGAACCTGCCGGAAATGGCCCAGGCGCTCGAACCGGTCTTCTTCCACCCGCAGGATTTCGCCTCCCCAGATGGTACCGTCGGTGCCGTACCCTGTGCCGTCAAGGGCCAGGCCCAGGACGGGGCCGGAAATCCTTCGCTCCGCCACCACCGAGGCGATGTGCGCGTGATGGTGCTGCACGGCAACCCGCGGCAGGTCGTTCCGGGCAAGCGCCCACTGGGTGTTGAGATAGTCCGGGTGCAGGTCGTGCGCGACGCACTCCGGCTTCACCTCCAGGATGCGCTCCAGGTGACGGATGGCGTGTTCGAACGAATGAAGCGTCTCCAGGTTTTCCAGGTCCCCGACGTGCTGGCTGATAAACGCCTCGTCCCGCCGGATGAGACAGACCGTGTTCTT
>JAJFUA010000315.1 GCA_021372635.1 Desulfobacteraceae bacterium
CCATGTCTTCGGGCGATTTGAAGTACAACTGGTCCGTATGAAACTTCATCCGCTTTTCGTCCAGGATGGTCTTCCCGGTCTGTATGCACAGCAGGACCTCGTGCGCCCGCGCGTCGCTCCTGCGCAGATAGTGGCAGTCGTTGGTCGCGATCAGCGGCAGCCCCATTTCCCGGCTCATCCTGATGAGCGCGTCGTTGACGATGGTCTGTTCGGGAATTCCGTTCGCCTGGATTTCCAGGTAAAAATTGTCCGGTCCCAGAATCTCGGCATATTCCCGGGCGGCCTTGCGCGCGGCCTCCTCCTGGTTGCGCAGCACGTGGGACGCGACCTCGCCTTTCAGGCACGCCGAGAGGCCGATCAACCCGTCGTGGTGTTGCCGGAGGATTTCCTTGTCGATCCGGGGTTTGTAGTAGAACCCCTCGAGATGCCCGCTGCTGACCAGTCGCATGAGGCTCTGGTAGCCCTGCACATCTTTCGCCAGCAGCACGAGATGATAGGACCTATCCTCATCGGTGCTGACGCCGTTTTCCCCTCTGTTCTGCCGGTCGAACCGGCTCCGCGGCGCAACGTAGACCTCGCAGCCGACGATCGCCTTGACCCCCGCCTTCTTGGCCATATCGTAGAATTCGAGGGCGCCGAACATATTGCCGTGGTCCGTCATGGCCACGGCGGGCATTTCGTAGCTTTTCGCCGTTTCGAGAAGGTCCTTCAGACGAATCGCTCCGTCGAGCAGGCTGTATTGTGTGTGGACATGCAAATGGATGAAGGGGCTCATTCGTTCCTCCAGGATGGTTTCGATTACAGCTTTACCGTATCACATCGGCGCTCGTTGTCCAAAAGGTTTGCCGTAAGCCTGCCGCACTTCCGGCGTTTCGCCCGGCATCCGTTCACCGGCACCTGTTTTTCTAAGGTATCCAGCCGGCTCATAGCGATATACAGCCAATTTTTTCGAAAAATACAGTGTTTGCCCGATTTAGCATCCGGATGCACTTCTGGCAGGGTCCTTTACAGATATCCCGCCTCATTACCCCCTGAAAGCCGGGTGCCGGAGCGTCCCGGCTTTTGTATAATGCTCCGCATGATATTTCCAAGGGGGAAAGCTTGTTGCCGGTACAATGAATTAGGGCTTGACTTCATCCCGGTTTGCAGACTATTATTCGCGGTGTTATGAGTCGGGCGGGTGTAGCTCAGTTGGTAGAGCACAAGCTTCCCAAGCTTGGGGTCGCGGGTTCGAATCCCGTCGCCCGCTCCAGTTTTAGAGGTGTATCCTTCTCTCTGGGAAGGCTTCCCTTATTGAGGTGGCTGCAGGCCTGCATGTGGTGCGGCAGCACGCTTACTTCGATTAGTGGATGACAAGATTTCAAGATTCTCGGTAAAGAGAACCTTTACTTATTTTGGATATTGTTATCTCGTCTGCTAAGAGAAGTGGGTGAAAACCCACTTTTTTTGTTTTTGGCGGCCGGCCATGGATAGCGGGTCGCAACAGCCCGGAAGCACAGACGAAATGGATATGCGCTTCCACCACGGAAGCCGCGGACGAATCGGCGAAAAAGCAAAGCCCGCGGCCCTGTTGCTGCGGGTGGTCTTTCCAATGAACTGCCGGGCCGTTCCGGAACGTTTGAATGACCTTATACTCATCAAGGCATGATTTTATAATGGACGATAACAGGAACCAGGACCTCATTCCCCAATTACAGTCTCTGATCGAACCGGTGATCCGTGCAGAGGGAATGGAACTCGTCGAAATGGAGTATCGCCGGGAAGCTCCCGGTTGGGTTCTGCGCCTTTATGTCGATCGCGAGGGCGGCGTCACCGTGGACGACTGCGCTCGCATCAGCCAGGTGGTGGGCGATCTGCTCGACGTGGCCGACCTCATGCCGAATCCCTACCATCTTGAAGTTTCTTCTCCGGGGCTGAACCGGCCGCTGCGCAAACCGGATCATTTCCGGGAGCAGATCGGCAGGATCGTCGAGGTACGGACGGTGTCCCCGCTTCAGAAGCGCCGCAATTTCAAGGGAGTCCTGCTGGATATAAAGCCTGAAGGAGTTACAATGGATTGTAATGGGCAGACCTTTGAGATCCCTCTGGCGCTCATCGACCGGGCACGGTTGTGTTACTTTGATTCCCTGGAGAAATAGAGGCCTCCAGCCACGGTATCTTTTACTTTACGCAGTCCCGAAGAGGACGTTGCGAGGAGACTAAAAAACATGGCCAGTGAACTCAAGCGGTTGATCGATCAGGTGAGCCGGGAGAAGGGTATTGACCGCCAAACACTGATTCATACGCTGGAAGAGGCCATCAAATCGGCGATCAGGAAGAAGTACGGCAGCAGGCTGGACCTGGACGTGACCTTCAACGAAGAATACGGCGAACTCGAGGCGTTCCTCTTCAAGGAAGTCGTAGAGGAAATCGTTGACCCCGAAAAGCAGGTCTCCCTGCAGGAAGCGATCGACCTTGATCCTGAGAGCCAACTCGGCGACGAACTGGGCATCCGGATGGATACGGAGACCCTGGGGCGGATTGCGGCGCAATCGGCAAAGCAGGTCATCATCCAGAAGATGAAGGATGCCGAACGGGAGGTCGTCTACGAAGAGTTCAAGAGTCGCAAGGGGGACATCGTCCACGGAGTGGTCCAGAGGGTGGACAAGGGCGGAATGATGGTCAACATGGGAGCGGCCGAAGCCATTTTGCCCGCGAAGGAGCAGATTCCCAAGGAAGTCTTCCGGCAGGGCGACCGCATCCGCGCATACGTGCTCGATGTGAAGAAGATCAGCAAGGGGCCGCAGATCGTTCTGAGCCGTACGCATCCGCATTTCGTCATCCAGTTGTTCCATTCGGAAGTTCCGGAAATCGCGGAAGGCATCGTAAGCATCATCAGTGCGGCCAGGGAACCGGGATCGCGTGCCAAGATCGCCGTCATCTCCAAAAACCCCGACGTCGACCCCGTTGGTGCCTGCGTGGGGATGAAGGGCTCCCGCGTTCAGAACGTCGTCCAGGAACTGCGCGGTGAAAAGATCGACATCGTCCCCTGGAACATGGACCCGGCAAAATTCGTCGTCAACGCGCTGGCTCCCGCAATCATATCGAAAGTCATCATCGACCAGGCCAACCGCAGCATGGAGGTGATCGTCCCCGACGATCAACTGTCCCTCGCCATCGGGAAACGCGGCCAGAACGTCCGTCTCGCTTCCAAGCTGACCAACTGGCGGATCGACGTCAAGAACGAAACCCGGTACGGACGCCAGAAGCAGGCTGGATACCAACTGCTCTTGCGCATCGACGGTCTCACGGAAGAACTGGCCGATCGTATCTACGAGGCAGGCATCACTTCACTCCAGGACTTCATCGATGCCAGCGTCTCCGAACTGGAAGATCTGACCCGCCTTTCCGAGACAACCATTGCGGAGATGCAGGGCCTGGCAAAATCGCTCCTCGAATCGAATGCCGTCCCAGATGCGGAGGAACCGGCCCCCGAGGAACAACCCGAAGAGGATCGGGAGGAAATATCGGATACGACCAAAGCTCTCGACCAGACTTCTCTGGAACAGGTGCAGGGAGAATGAAATCTGCATGCGCAAGCACGTCCCCGTCCGAACATGTGTGGTTTGCGGCACTAAGAAGGCCAAATCCTCGCTGCTTCGCCTGGGTCTCGGATTAGGGGAGAAGTACGTCGTACTGGATTGCAGAGGCCGTATGGCAGGACGTGGCGCATACGTCTGTCCGGATTGCTTGCCCCGGCTGGGATTCACGAACAGGGTCCGGAAGGCTTTCAGAAATGAAGCTCAAGGGATAGCCGAAGATATCCTCCAGAATCCTTCGATCCGGCATTCAGGATAGGGGCGGCCCCCGCGGAGCGGGGCGGAGGCTGTGGCGATTGAAGGAACGGAGGCTGCGATAGACGGTCGTCGAGGAGCCAGATTGTTCAATAAGGGGGAAGTATTCATGACGCGACTGAGGGTGCATGAACTTGCGAAAGAACTCAATTTAGATAATAAAGACCTGCTGGACCGGCTGGTCAAGCTGGGGTTTCAGGTAAAGAACCACATGAGCACCCTGACCGATGCCGCCGTGCTGAAAATCCGCCAGCAATACGCGGAAGCGAAGGCGGAGCACGTGGAGGAAAAGCGCATCGGAAGAGCCGTCATCAGGCGCAGAAAAAGGGCCGACGAGGAGACCCCCGCCACGGGCGCAGAAGAATACGCCGAGGCGCCGTCGTCCGTCGAAGAGACCGGTATGCCGGTCGCCGCGGCGCCTGCCGAAGAACAGCCGGAAGCGGCAGCGACTCCGGCCGCACCCCGTGCAGCCGTGCCCGAATCCATCCCGGTTCCCGAACCCGCGCCCGAAATGGTGAGGCCACCGGAGAAACCGGAAGCAGAGGTACAGAAAACCCCCGAAATCACACCACCCGAGGCTGCCGCCCCGCCCGCCGGAGAGCAGGCGCCCCCGAAAAAACCTGAAGCCGCACCCGTCGAACCGGTCGCGGCGATTACTACACCGCCTGCCGTTGAGATCCTGCCGGAACCCGAGCCGACGTCGCCCGAGCAGTCGCAGGCACAGGAGGGAGTCATTCTGGAGAAAATCGTTGAACCGGATGTTACCCAGCGGCAGGCGCCGGCTTTAGAGCCTGTGGAGCCCGCTGCCCGTCCGATAAAGGCGGCCGGGGAACCTGCCGAAGAAGCGGAACCGAAAGCGGCCGAAGAGGACGAGTCGAAGCCTCGAAAAGCCAAGAAGAGAAGACGCAAGAAAGCACGCAAGGATGAGCCCGCGCGGATCATCAAGCTGCCCGATATCATTCCGGAGGAACCGGAGGAGGAAGTCGCGATTCCACAGCACCTGGCCACGAAGATACAGGTGAAAACCGAAGATCAGGAAGTCAAGGAAGGACCCCGCAAGAGGCGCGGGCGGCCCGAGGAATTCGAGAAGGATGCCGCTGAACGGAAGCGCCGCGCAGTCGGCGGGGGGGCCCGCAAAGAGGTCGTCGGCCGCGAAGATCTCTACTCCAAAAAGGAACTGGCTGCCCAGGATGACCGCGGGCGCCACAGGGGAGACAGGGACAGGCCTGCACTGAAGGAAGTTCCCAAGGCTGAACCCGCGGCACCCAAGCCCGGCAAACGGCGCGTCAGGGTCGACGAGGCCATCACCGTGGCCAACCTGGCCAAGCAGATGGGAATCAAGGCAGGGGAAGTCATCAAGAAGCTCCTCCTGCTCGGCCTGCCGGCCACGATCAACCAGGCGCTCGACTTCGACACCGCGTCGATCATCGCCTCCGATTTCGATTTCGAGGCCGAAAAAGTCGGTTTCGAAGAAGAAGAAATTCTGCACGTGCAGGAAGACCGCGAACAGGACAGGACGACCCGCCCGCCGGTCATCACGGTCATGGGCCACGTCGACCACGGCAAGACGTCGCTCCTGGACGCCATCCGGCATACGGATGTAACGGCGGGAGAGGCCGGCGGCATCACGCAGCACATCGGCGCCTACTTCGTCAAGCTGGAGACCGGCGAAGTGGTGTTCCTGGATACCCCGGGCCATGAGGCGTTTACCTCCATGCGCGCACGCGGCGCCAAGGTCACCGACATCGTCATCCTCGTGGTGGCCGCCGACGACGGCGTCATGCAGCAGACCATCGAGGCCATCAACCATGCCAAAGCGGCCAAGGTCCCGATCATCGTCGCGATCAACAAGATCGACAAGCCCAACGCCAACATCGACAGGGTGAAGAGGGAACTCGCCGACCAGGGCCTCATCTCCGAGGAATGGGGCGGGAACGTCACCATGGTCGAGATCTCCGCCAAGAAGCGTCAGGGAATCGAAGAACTCCTCGAGATGGTACTTCTCCAGGCGGAACTTATGGAACTCAAGGCGAATTCCAACAAGCCCGCCCGGGGCCACGTGATCGAGGCGAAACTCGACAAGGGCCGGGGACCGGTCGCCACCATCCTGATCCAGGAGGGGACGCTCAAGACCGGGGACGCCTACGTCTGCGGCGTGAATTTCGGCCGTGTCCGAAACATGTTCAACGACCGCGGCCAGCGCCTCGACGAGGCTGGTCCGTCCATGCCCATCGAAGTACTCGGCCTCTCCGGCGTGCCCAATGCGGGCGACGACTTCATCGCCCTCGCCGACGAGAAGCAGGCCAAGATGGTTGCTGAAAACCGGCTGCTCAAGATGCGGGAAAAAGAACTGACGCGCACCAGCAAAGTGACGCTGGAAAGCCTGTTCGAGCAGATCCAGGAAGGCGAAGTCAAGGAACTCAACGTGATCGTCAAGACCGACGTCCACGGATCGCAGGAAGCGATCAGCGAAGCCCTGATGAAACTCGCCACGCCAGCGGTCAAGGTAAACCTCATTCACAACGCCACGGGCGCCATCACCGAAACGGATATCATGCTGGCTTCGGCTTCCAACGCCATCGTGATCGGGTTCAACGTCCGGGCGGATTCTAAGGTTTCGGAACTGGCCGACCAGGAACACGTCGACGTGCGGTACTACGACGTCATCTACCAGCTGCTCAACGACATCCGCGACGCCATGACCGGAATGCTCGAGCCGGAATACCAGGAGAACGTCATGGGCCGCGCCGAAGTCCGCCAGACCTTCCACGTGCCGAAAATCGGCATGATCGCCGGGTGTTCGATCCTCGACGGCCGCATCGAAAGGGGCGCGAAAGTCCGGGTTCTCAGGGACCAAGTGGTGGCCTACGACGGCAAGATCGGCTCTCTCAGGAGATTCAAAGACGACGTCAAAGAGGTGAAAGCCGGGTTCGAGTGCGGCATCGGCATAGAAAATTTCAACGATATCAAGGTAAACGATATCCTGGAAGCCTATGAACTCAAGGAAATCAAGCCCACTCTGGCCACGACCGAAGGAGAACGAAAGGCGGGGTCTTGACGGGTTATGATCGTAGGCATAGCACGCATAACCTTCAGACTTCAAGGCAACCAGTCCCTCAAGGAAAAGCGCAGGGTCGTCAAGAGCCTCATCGAGAAGAGCCAGCATCGCTTCAGCGTCTCCGTTGCCGAAGTCGCCGACCAGGACGTGCACCAGAGGGCGACGATCGGCGTGGCTGTCATCGGGAGCGATGCCCGCGTCCTGAATTCGGTCCTGGACCGCATTGTCGATTTCATGGAGTCCCTCGGCCTTGCGGAAATCATTGGGCATGAGACCGAACTCATACCCCTGGGAGGATGAGGAACTCACTATGGAACACAAGCGCGCCGACAGGGTATCGGACCTGATTCGCCAGGAAATCGCGGAACTCCTGCTTCGGAGGGTGAAAGACCCCCGGCTCGAATCCGTTACGATCACCGGGGTCGAGGTTACGGCGGATTTGCAGCATGCGAAGATCTTTTACACGATTCTGGGAAACCCCTCGGAGGAAGACAAGAAGAATACCGCTCACGGCCTGGGCAAGGCCAGGGGGTTCATCCGCCAGGAATTGGGAAAGCGACTGTATCTGCGTTTCGTGCCCGAAATCGCTTTCCACTACGATGCGTCCTTCGAATATGGCGATCGAATAGAAAGGTTGCTGAAAGAGTTGCATAAGGATGAGTGAACTGAAGAATCAGACGATTGCCCGGATTGCGACGGCCATTGAGAGCAGGAGGCGGTTTCTCGTCGCAACCCATATCCGTCCCGATGGTGACGCCATAGGTTCGCTCCTCGGCCTTACCGCCATGCTTCGCCGGCTCGGCAAGGAAGCAACTCCCTTCAGCCAGGACCCCGTGCCCTCGACTTACACCTTTCTCGCTGGATCAGAAGAAGTCCGCCTGGATGCACCGCTCCCCTCAGACTACGATGCGGCCATTCTCGTGGACTGCGGAGACTTTCCGCGCATCGGCCCCACCATGGAAGCGCCCGTCGACCGTATCCCGTTTCTGATCAACATCGATCACCACGTGAGCAAGGCTCCGTTCGGGGATATCTGCTGGGTGGAAGAATCCGCGAGCAGCACATGCGAGATGTTGTTCGACCTGGGCCAGGCACTCCCTCTCACGATCGATTCCGAAATTGCCACGAACCTCTACACCGGTCTGCTCACCGACACGGGCTCGTTCCGATTTTCCAACACCTCGCTCAAGGTGCTGGAAACAGCAGCACGCCTTGTCGCTGCGGGAGCGAATCCCTCGAGGATAGCGCAGATGGTTTTCGATTCGGCATCTTCTCAGGGACTCCGCCTGCTGGGGCGTGTGCTTTCAACCGTGTCTTTTCACGCCGGCGAGCGCCTGGCCGCGGCGGAACTGACCAGGAGAATGCTCGAGGAAACCGGGTCGTCCCCCTCCGACAGCGAAAGCTTCATCAATCATCTGCGGTCCGTCAAGCCGGTCGAGGTGGCCATGATGTTTCGTGAAGGTGACGACGGCCTGGTGCATGTGAGCATGAGATCCAAGGGGAAGATCGACGTCGCGGGGTTTGCGCGCAAGTATGGAGGAGGAGGACATCGACAGGCGGCGGCCTGCCGGCTGCCCGGCAATATCGAGGCGATTCGCTCCAGGCTCGTCAACGAAGCATTGAGTGACCTGATATGATCCCCTCCACCTTCACGACATCCCGCACCCCCGGCGGCCGGCCGGAAATGATTGTGCCGCGCCCCGAACGCGTGGCGCCGGATGCTCTTACCAGCGGCGTTCTCGTGATCGACAAACCCGAAGGTGTTACGTCCACCAGCGTGGTGACCAGGGTGAAGAAATGTCTGCGCATGAAGAAAGTCGGTCACTGCGGCACTCTGGATCCGTTTGCGACGGGGGTGCTCCTGATCTGTCTGAACCAGGCCACTCGGCTTGCCGACCAACTCCTGGACCAGCACAAGATCTACCGGTTCTCCCTCCGCTTCGGCATGGAAACGGACACACTGGACGGAACCGGCCGCATGGTAAACCGCTACGAAGGGGCCGCCATGACCGAGGCGGACCTCAGGCAGTCCCTGGATCGCTTTCAGGGCAGCTACGTACAGCAGGTACCCCGGTTCGCCGCTGTGAAGATCCAGGGACAGCGGCTGTACACTCTCAGCAGGAAAGGGATTGAGGTGACTCCCCCGAGCAGGGAAGTGCATATCCGCGACCTCTCTCTTCTCTCCTACACCTGGCCCGAAGCGGTCCTGGAAGCCCATTGCTCGAAGGGTACCTACATTCGGCAACTGGGCGCCGACATCGGGCGCGACCTTGGGTGCGGAGCCTATGTAAGTGCGCTGCGCCGCATGGCGAGCGGCTCTTTCCGCGTGGAAGACGCCGTCCCGCTCGCCGATCTGCACGAGCTCGAAGCGGCAGGGAACTGGCTCGAACGGTTGATTCCCCTTACGGAAGCCGTACCGCACCTGCCCGCTGTCCGCGTTGAGGATGAAGAGATGATCGCACGCCTGCGAAACGGTCAGATGGGCGTTTCGTGGGAGTCCGAGCATCGGATGCGATTCCCCGGATATGAGGGTCCCGTGCGGATCGTTATCGCCCGGGACAACAGCCTGGCCGCCCTCTGGTGGCCGCAAGACGCGCACGGGCGACGGCTGCGCGTGTTTCAGCCCGCCGCCGGCCCGATTTTTGACGTGGAGTAGGAACGTTATGCCGCGCTCGCATCCCCGCTACCCGGAGAACTTCTGAGGGAGCGGCGCGCATCGCTCGATACTCAAATCACCAAGCCACATAGTGGAAACGAAGGAGGAACAGCCGTGGTAATGACCCCCAGTAAGAAACAGACGATCATCGAAGACTTCAAACTGCATCCGGCCGATACCGGGTCACCCGAGGTGCAGATTGCGCTGCTCAGCGAGCGCATCAGCTATCTGACGGAGCATTTCAAGCTTCACAAAAAGGACCACCACTCCAGGCGTGGGCTTCTCAAGCTCGTCGGACAG
>JAJFUA010000006.1 GCA_021372635.1 Desulfobacteraceae bacterium
GGCTCTTCGGCTCTGCCCGGCAGTTCTTTCCTGCAGCCTCCAGATTTCAATCGTGCTCCGTATTTCAGGCGAAGGTGACTGAGGTTGATGTTCGTTATCGATCACTATCCTGGCGCATCTGGCACGTCCTGCTTCGGACCCGCCGTTCCACAGGGCCGCAACGGCCCGTGCGCATCCCGTTCTCCTCTCGTTCCCCGATCGCTCTTTCTCCCAAAACCGTCGACCGAACGCTCGGCCGGCGTAACGCCGCCTTGTTTTCTTTTGAACTGTGGACCCGTGGGGGATTCATACCCTTGCGAATCGTTGCCGGGCTCTACATCACCCTGTTGAAGAAGTTCCGCGGGCGTTTGAACCTTACAATTTCGTGAGACATCCGGAAACGGCGAAAAACGCCGGCCTTCGTATCCGGGCCGTGGTTTTCCGCCCGTTTTCTCGAAACAGTGGCTGGAACACCTGGACTTCGTCCCTCACGGGATGATCGGCTATGCAGCTGCATCGGAACGTCGGCCGGGTCGTGCGCCGTCGCCTTCTATCCGAAGGCTACGGGGGACTATGCCCGCGCCCGAACGGTTCCATGGAGCTGGTGGACGGGACTGGTACTCGTACCTTTGGTGGACATTTTTGAGATGAGGGAGACCATGCCGATTGAAATTTCAGACAAATCGATCAAGCGCGAATTCATCGAGAGGGTCATGCAGCTGAGCGGCCAGGACATCTACCAGTGCTTCCAGTGCGGCACTTGTGGAGGTGCCTGCCCCATGTCCGGGCAGATGGACACGGTTCCGCGGAGGATCATGCGGATGGCCCAGCTGGGTTTGGAAGAAATGGTGAAAGACTGCAAGACCTTCTGGACCTGCGCCTCCTGCCACTCCTGTACGGTCAGCTGCCCGAGGGGCATCGACGTCGCGCGGGTGATGGAGGCCATCCGGCTGTTAACCCTGCGCAAGAATGTGAACATGGTGGAGCCATCGAAGCTGCCGGCGGAGACCGTGAAAGAGCTGCCTCAGATAGCTCTGGTCAGTTGCTTCAGAAAATTGACAAGTTGAGGAGTGTTATGAAGATCAGCTACTATCCGGGATGTACGTTGAAGACGAAAGCGAAGAACCTGGAGGAAGGCGCAGTCGCCGCCATGGCCGCTCTCGGTGTGCAGTTCGAGGAACTGAAGCGCTGGAACTGCTGTGGGGCCGTTCACTCCCTGGCAGACGACGACCTCATCCATCACGTGGCGCCCGTGCGCGATCTCATACGCGCCATGGAGCAGGGCAGCGAGAAGGTAGTGACGCTCTGTTCCATGTGCTACAACACGCTTGCCCGCGCCAACCTCATCATGAAGAACGATGAGGCCAAGCGCAAGACCATCAACGATTTCATGAACGAGGAAAAAGACTACCACGGGGAAGTGGAGGTCCTGCACTTCCTCAACTTCCTCAGGGACGAAGTCGGCTGGGATAAGTTGCGCGGCAGCGTGAAGGTGCCCCTCAACGGACTCAAGGTGGCCACCTATTACGGCTGCACCCTGGTTCGGCCCAGAAACGTGGCCATCGAAGCGCCGGGCGACGCCAGGCTCATGAAGGAAGTCCTGGAGGCCGTCGGCGCCTCCGCCGTCGATTTTCCCGCCGCCACGACCTGCTGCGGTTCGTACCAGATCCTTTCCAACGAGGACGCCGCCCTGGAAGTCGCCGCGACCATCCTGGAAGGGGCCTCGAAGGCGGGTGCGGAAGCCCTGGCCCTCAGCTGTCCGCTCTGCGAGTTCAACTTGGGCAAGAAACAGGCGGAACTCCTCCAAAAGGGAAAAATCACCAGAGAGATTCCCGTCTATTACTTCACGCAGTTGCTGGCCCTGGCTCTCGGCCTCGATCCGGGTACCTACCGGCTCGATCTCAATGCCGCAGGCTCCGCGCAGTTTCTGAAGGCCAGGAATTTCCCCGTGGACGTTCCCGCCGGCGCCTAGCCGGAGGATGGCATGGGGGGGCTGGATGTGGATAAAGCCATTGTGGACGATAACCGTTCCAAGGAGAAATGAAGATGTCCAAGCATGAATGCAAGTGCACGCAAAAGCAGGTTGCTACCGGCGACCGTGCGATCCTTCCGGAAGGGGCCAGGACGATCCCCATCTATGTCATGGGCAAGAGATACGAAGTGCCCGAAACGCTGACCATCATGAAGGCCATGGAATACGCCGGTTTCAAATTCTTGAGAGGCGCCGGCTGCCGCGGCGGCATCTGCGGGGCGTGCCCGACCGTATATCGCAAGGAAGGCGACTATAAGCTGTACTTTGGACTGGCCTGCCAGACGGTTGTGGAACCGAACATGTACCTGGCGCAGATCCCGTTCTACCCGGCAAACCGCGCCGCGTACGAAATCGACAGGATCGAGCCCGTAGCCGAAACGATCCACGCCCTCTACCCGGAACTCTTCCGCTGCGTGGCCTGCAACAACTGCACGAAAGCCTGCCCCATGGGCGTCGAAGTGCTCGATTACATCTCCGCCCTCAAGCAGGGCGACATTGCCCGGGCGGCCCAGATCTCCTTCGACTGCATCCAGTGCGGACTTTGTTCCAGCCGCTGCATGGGCGAACTTCCCCAGTACCACATCGCTCAACTCGCCCGCCGCATTTACGGAAAATACATCCAGCCGAACGCGGAACACCTGGAGAAGCGCGTGAAGGAGATCGAGTCCGGCAGGTACGACGGCATGCTCGACAATTTCCAGGAGATGAGCCACGCGGAACTCGAGAAGTTCTACAAGGAGAGGGAGCGCGAACCCGATATGGCTCCCAATGGAACCTGGGTGCCGAAAGACACGCAGTACCTCTAGGACGCAGAGTTCAATCACCTTGAGACGATAATCTTCCGATCCGGAAGGTTTGAAGGAGAACGATATGGGTTACACTCCGGAGATGCAAGAGTTGATCAAGCGTGTTGAAGCCACGCGTCCCGCACGGGTGGAGAGAGCGCGGCGCGGTGAGAATTTCCCCGCTTTGAGCCTGGAAGAGCGGGCCGTGGTGCTGGAAAAGTTCCATCCCGACTACCAGAAGGAA
>JAJFUA010000378.1 GCA_021372635.1 Desulfobacteraceae bacterium
TTGCTACCCTGACATTCTACTCATGAAGAGGATTATGGATATTGGCAAGACTGATTTTTCCCCGATCCGAGATAGTTGTCAAGAGTGAACACGTTTGCGGCACCAGATCCCGGTCTCATGACCGTACAGCTCTGCCGAAACCGGAAACACTGACGGCATAACGGATTAAGAAAGTGTATCGTGCTGAGCTGGATCAGATTTCCGCAACCTGACTTCAAGAAGTTCGTCTTCCTGGACCGTGACGGGGTCATCAACGTCGACAGTCCCCATTACATCAAGCACCGCCGGGAATTCCACTTCTATCCCGATGCGCTGGAGGCGATGCGATGGCTCCGGGAAAACGAAATCGAGCCCATCATCATCAGCAACCAGTCCGCACTCGGAAGAGGTCTGTTGAACTGGGACGAATTCTGGAAAATCCACGAACTCATGGTTTCCAGGATACGCGTAGAAGGCGGCAGCATCCTGGCCGCCTTCTACTGTCCGCATCGTCCCGAGGAGGGCTGTTCCTGTCGAAAGCCTTTACCGGGCATGATTCTTGCCGCTTCACAGCTGTTCGGAATCCGCCTCTCCGAGACGTTCATGATCGGTGACAAGATCACGGACGTACAGGCAGGGGAGAATTCCGGATGTCGGAGCGCTCGGATTTCGCGAATTCTTTCCGGCTTTGAAGAGCGATCCAGCGCACTCCCTCCAGCCCGCACCCCCGAGGGGCATTTCCATACCCTCAAGGGTTCCCTGGCTGCTGCATACGGAGGGTGACGCGCTCTTCCCGTCCGGTCCCACGGTCGCGAAAGTCAGTTGCGATGGCTTTTCATGTTTTTTGGTGAACCGACAGTTTCACGTGCTCGTCTCAGTTGTTTAACTCAATAAGGAGAATCAAAGATGTCGGCATTCGGTACCTCGAAATTTCAACTCAAATGCCCCCTGGAAAAGCAGGGGCTTTACAACACGGCCAGCATTATCCACAATGCGACGACCGCGGAACTCTACGAACACGCTTTGCGAAGGCAGGAGGGGCAGGTAGCGCACCGCGGTCCCTTCGTCGTGCGCACGGGCAAATTCACTGGACGCGCTCCCAACGACAAATTCATCGTCAGGGAACCCTCCAGCGAGGATAAGATCGGCTGGGGCGATGTGAACCGTCCTTTCGACACCGCGGATTTCGACCGCATCCACCAGAAGGTGCTGGCCTTTTTTCAGAGCCGCGAGGTTTTCGTGCAGGACTGCTACGTGGGAGCGGATGCGCAAAACCGCCTGGCGGTGAGAATCATATCCGAAAAAGCCTGGCACAGCATGTTCGCCAGGAACATGTTCCTCCGGATCCTGGACGAATCCGAACTCGCCGGGTTCGTGCCCGAGTTCACGGTCATCGACGCTCCGTCGTTCCTTGCCGACCCGGAACTGGACCACACGAGATCGCAGGCTTTCATCCTGATGCACTTCGGGAAGAAACTGGTCCTGATCGGGGGCACCGGCTACGGCGGCGAGATCAAGAAGTCCATGTTCACGGTGATGAACTATCTCCTTCCGGCAAAGGGCGTCCTGCCGATGCACTGCTCGGCAAACGTGGGAAAAGACGGAACCTCCGCGGTGTTTTTCGGCCTTTCGGGCACGGGCAAGACATCCCTTTCGGCGGATCCCGAACGCGAATTGATCGGCGACGACGAACACGGCTGGACGGATAAGGGTATCTTCAATTTCGAAGGCGGCTGCTATGCAAAGGTCATCCGCCTGTCTCCCACCGCGGAGCCCGATATCTTCAACTGCACGCGACTCTTCGGCACGGTCCTCGAAAACGTCATCATGGACCCGGAAACGCGCCGCCTCGATCTCGACGCGGACACGATCACCGAAAATACGCGCGCAGCCTACCCCATCCATTACATCGCAAATGCCTCCTCGTCCGGAGAGGCACCCCATCCGACCAATATCGTCATGCTGACGGCGGACGCCTTCGGGGTGCTCCCCCCCATCTCCAGGCTCACCACCGAGCAGGCGATGTATCATTTCCTGACCGGCTACACCGCCAAGGTCGCAGGGACCGAAGCGGGCATCGTGGAGCCGCAGACGACTTTCAGCACCTGCTTCGGCGCTCCGTTCATGATTCTTCCACCGACCGTCTACGCGGAACTTCTGGGCAGAAAAGTGGTGGAGCACAAGAGCACCTGCTGGCTGATCAACACGGGCTGGACGGGTGGCGGGTACGGCACGGGAA
The DNA here is from genome assembly GCA_021372635.1 of Desulfobacteraceae bacterium. GTDB lineage: Bacteria > Desulfobacterota > Syntrophobacteria > Syntrophobacterales > Syntrophobacteraceae > JAJFUA01. The sequence goes on from JAJFUA010000378.1 coordinate 2,219, forward strand.
AGCGCATCTCCATCGACTACACCCGGAAGATGGTCCGCGCGGCCCTCAACGGAGGGTTCGAGTCGGTTGCCTTCAAGACGGAGGAGTACTTCGGGCTCTCCATTCCCACCGCATGCCCCGGCGTTCCCCCGGAGGTCCTCAACCCCGTGAACACGTGGGCGGACAAGGAAGCCTACCGTGCCACGGCGGCGGATCTGCGGTCCAGGTTCCGAAAGAACTTCGCAAAATTTGAGTCGCATGCCCCGCATCTCAGGGATATCATGTAACTCGAAAGGGAAATGATATGTTTTTTCCCCCGTTCATCCTGTTTTTTCTGTTCGTATTTGTGTTCCTGCTGTTTTTCGTGTTCGCCCTGGTCCAGTTCGGGGTGTTCACGTGGGCCTTCGCGCGCCTGGGAATCCAGCCGGAATCGCTTTTCTCCCTCCTGTTTCTCTGCATCGTGGGAAGCATGATCAACATTCCCATTCGCAGGATTCAACTGGAGAAATTCGTGGATGAATGGGAGATCGTTTCTTTCTTCGGGATGCGGTTCCGCCCGCCTCGCCGGATCGAGCGCCATGAAATGGTGCTCGCGGTGAACATCGGGGGAGCCGTCATCCCGGCCGGACTATCCCTGTACCTTCTCACCGGCGCAGAGAATCCCATCAGGATGTTTCTGGCACTCCTCGCAACGACGTACGTCATCTACCGGGTGGCGCGTCCCGTCCCCGGCGTCGGCATCGCCACCCCGATGTTCATTCCACCGATCACCGCGGCACTGTCCGCTCTCATTTTCAACTATTCCTGGGCCGCCCCGACGGCCTATGTCGCGGGGACTCTCGGCACGCTCATCGGCGCGGACCTTCTGCACCTGGACAAGTTGAAGCATTTGAACGCTCCGGTAGCTTCCATCGGCGGCGCGGGAACCTTCGACGGGATTTTTCTCAGCGGGATACTCGCCGTCCTCCTTGCCTGATGCTGCATCCCTCATACCGCATTCCCGCCCTCGGACTGCCGAAGGCCGGGAGTGGCGGGTCCCGCCCCGAATCCCCGGAGAACTCCGGGAAGGCACGGCGGAGAACCGCGCACGATTCTTTCACTGTACAGAAATACAAAAGGAGTCCGAAAACCATGGCAAGCAAGGTGTATTTCACAGACCTTCGGGCTACGGACCATAAGAGCCTTCTCGACAAGATCAGGGGCCTGGTCGAAGCTGCGGGAATGAACACGATCGTCAGGAAACGCGCTCTCACCGCCATCAAGATCCACTTCGGCGAAAGAGGCAACACGGCGTTCATCCGTCCTCTTCTCGTCCGGCCTATCGTGGACGCCGTGAAGGAAGCCGGAGGCAAACCGTTTCTGACGGACGCCGGGACCCTGTACGTGGGAACGCGCGGCAACGCCGTGGACCACCTCACGACCGCCACGCTGAATGGCTTCGCCTATTCCGTCGTCGGTGCCCCGCTTATCATCGCCGACGGCCTCGACGGCCGGGACGAGGTGGCGGTACCCATCGGCCTCAAGCACTGCAAAGACGCGTACATCGCTTCGGCGATCGTCAAGGCCGACGCCCTCGTGTCCATCGCCCACTTCAAGCTGCACGAGGCATCGGGGTTCGGTGGAACCATCAAGAACCTCGGCATGGGCTCCGCGTCACGTCGCGGGAAGATGGCCCAGCATTCCGAAGTGGCCCCGGAAGTCGTTTCGATGAAGTGCGTCGCCTGTGGGACCTGCCTGGAACAGTGCGCACACGGGGCCATCCGCCTGACGAAGCGTCCCGAAGGTGCTCCCCGTCCGAAACCCGAAGTCGAGAAGATCGTGAAGATCGATCCGAAGCGCTGCGCCGGGTGCGCCCGCTGCATTCACGCCTGCCCTCACGGGGCGCTCGAAATCAACTGGGAGAAGGACCTGCCCCGGTTCATGGAAAGAATGGTCGAATACACGGCTGGAGTGATGCGCGGGAAAGAGGGTCGTTCGCTTTTCGTGAACTTCGTGACCCATGTGTCACCCGCCTGCGACTGCTACCCCTTCGCCGATGCCCCGATTGTGCCGGACGTCGGGATCGTGGCGTCCCAGGACCCGGTAGCCATCGATCAGGCGTGTGCGGACCTGGTGAACGAACAGCCGGCCCTCGTCTCTTCGTGTCTCAAGGACGTCGCCGGAGACTGCCCCGACAAATTCCGGGCGGTCTATCCGCGCATCGACTGGACTCACCAGTTGGATTACGCCGTGTCTGTCGGCCTGGGGAGCCGTTCCTACGAGCTTGTCCGGCTGTAAGGGCCAAGCGGGGGCACTTCACGGGCCGGCTCTTGCGACAACGATCATGCGCCCGGAAAAACGGGCCGGGACGAAGGCGCTCCTTCGGGTACAAGCGGGAAATGCCGATGAATGCTGTCCCCTGCCGAATTTGATCTTGTCAAATGGGCTTCGATTGACTACAAGTACATTTTTGGAAGCGCCAAGGTCACTGGTGGGCCTCCCGGACTTCAAATCCGGTGTGGGGGCGTGAAGGCGTTCCCAGGTGGGTTCGATTCCCATGCGCTT
>JAJFUA010000388.1 GCA_021372635.1 Desulfobacteraceae bacterium
TGAAACCGCCGTGGAGGCCATAAGATCCGGTGCCTATCATTTCTTCGTCAAACCCCCCGATTTCGAGAAACTGAAGGACGTCGTCGCGACCGCGGTGGAGGAGCGCTGCCAGGTCAAGATTCGATCGCTGTCCGACCTGGAGCTGGATGCCACGGGAGACGGTCCGGTCGTCGGCCGCAGCCCGAATATGCTGCGAATACTCCAGACGGTCGCCGCCGTAAAGGATTCGGCAAGCACCGTTCTCGTCACGGGCGAAACGGGAACCGGCAAGGAATTGATCGCCCGCCTGCTTCACCAGACCAGTTCCCGCAAGGACAGGTCGTTCATTGCGGTCAACTGCGCGGCCATTCCGAGGGAACTGATGGAATCGGAGTTCTTCGGGTGTGAAAAAGGTGCGTATACCGGCGCAACAATGCGGCGCATCGGGAAATTTGAAGAGGCGGCGAGCGGCACTATTCTGCTCGACGAGGTCGCGGAACTCCCTCCGGCTCTCCAGGCGAAGCTTCTGCGCGTGCTGCAGGAAAGGGAAGTCGAGCGACTGGGCAGCAACAAGAAGATCAGTGTCGATTTCCGGCTCGTTACATCCACCAATCGGGATCTGAGGACCGAAGTCGAGACCGGGAATTTCCGGGAGGATCTCTTTTACAGAATCAATGTCATACACATCCAGATCCCTCCCCTGAGAGAGCGCAAGGAAGACATCCCCCTTTTCGTGTCACGATTCGTGAGTGATTTCTCCAGGCGGGAAAACAAAGTCCTGTCGGTCTCTCCCAAGGCCATGGACATGCTCGTCAAATATCCATGGCCGGGAAATGTCAGGGAACTGAAGAACGCCGTCGAGAGGGCTGTGGTCCTGGCAAAAGGGAAGAGTATCGTGGCGGAGGATTTCTTTACAGACCTTCCGCATTCGGCGCAGGAAAGCACAAAGACCGACGGGTTCACCTCTTTGAAGGAACTGGAAACCAAAGCCGTCAGGGATTGCCTGGCCGCCTGCCGGGGGAACAAATCCAAGGCGGCAAGAATGCTCGGAATTTCGAGGAAAGCCTTCTACAAGAAGCTCCGTGACTATAACCTGGATACGGATCTTTCGGAATCGCAGCGCTCGGGCATTCAACTTCCGTCAACGGCAAACGGAACCGCCTCGTGAGCGGCGGCAGGATTCCTTCCTCGCTCACGGGACCTGCGAAGTCCGCCGCGTGCCGGGAGCGCCGCCCCCGGTGACGGCTTTGACGCTCTTCGGCACGCTCGGGGATACTCCACGTTTCCCCTCCTTTGCCGGAAGCGTGCGGGAGCGTTGACGTCTGATTCGCCCAAAAGCGGGACCCCTGCCGCGGCAGGACGCGCCACCTCACCCGTTTCACTTGTGCCGCCCACTCCCCGTCAGCACACCCGTTCCCTTGTCCATCCCTTGCCTGAAAGAAAAAGGAGGTCCTTGCCATTCCGGCGCGCTCTGCCTTGCCGCACACTGCGACGGTTCAGGCAGGGTGCCTTCCCCGGGCCCCGAATGCGTGGAAAAAACGGGAGGTTTCGTCCCCGCAATATTATGGCACAAGAGTTGCTTGCCGTTTGGATGCAACAGGTTTCCATCCGACCCGGATGGACCGAGTCGATTGCCATTTTCGAAAACAGCCGTGTTGCCGCAAGTGTCGAAAGCGCAGCATTTGCCGGGTGACATGAAAGAATATGTTTGCAGTGAGCAAGACTGGCCTCCGCGCCTGATCTTTGCGCATCCTTCACGCTGGTGGCGGCCTGCCTCCGGGTGTCTCCGGCGAGTGTGTGGGGGGTAGACGCTGCAATCCTTGCATCTGAACATGGCTGGCGTTCACGAGAAGATTCCCCGGTTCAACCCATAACACGCCGCAGACGATCATGAGCATGGCTTTCTTGCAGTGGGAAAGCCGTAGCGACTGGTTCTTATATCGCAGCACGGGACGTGCCTCGCCCTGACGGTTGAAAACCTTGATGGCCGAGGCGTCTGCAAGGATTGCCGGTCTTTGTGAAAATTCTCCCGGGACATCCAGCCCGGCAAGTTGCATTGGAGCGGTGTTATGCAGAAGCAGAGCGGCATGGCAAGGCATGACGGACCCCGAAAATCTCCTCGGACATCCAAGAGTGCGACGACGCCCGACGATTCCGGGCAGGACAGGGTGGTCACGCCCCATTGCGCATTCACCGTCGACAAGATGCTGCGAATCAGGGCAATGGACGACAATCTCCTGGGCATCCTCGACAAGGAACCTTCCCAGGTCCGGGGAGTCCCATATTATGAATTGCTGCCAAGAATAGAAGTAGGGGGAACGGATGCCGTAGAAGACGTGATCCGCCACGTCGGGGCAAGAATCGTCAAGGGATTCAAACTCTTCACGATTGCTCGACGTGTCATCGCTGCCGATATTTTTATATACGTATCGGAGAATCCGAAGGGAGAGATATCGGGTGCGCTCGTCATCGCCAAGGCATTGCCTCATTCCGGCATTGCCGGTGAACTGCAGCGGGCGCAGCAATCCATCGACATCGGAATGATCGCGGCCACGATTGCACACGGTGTCAGAAATCCACTCAACGCGATCAAGGGAGCCGTCTTCTACCTGAAGAGAAGATACGCGAAAGAAAAGACGGTCGTGGAACTTGTCGGCGTGGCGGAGGAAGAAATCGAACGGCTCGAGGACTTCATCACCAGGTTTCTGAGCACTTCCACATCCGGCCCGGTATTTGTCGAATCGGACGTTTACAGTGTGCTGAAGAAGGCGGGGACATCCCCCCGCCTGGAGACGCCCGGCAAGGCTCTCAGCAGGCAACCGACCAAGGCCCGCAAAGGCGGACTGGTTTGCCTGAATTTCCCCCATGCCTGCAATGGAGAAGAATGCGGGCAACCCCAGGAAGCGATCAATCTTGGAAAGGTTGTGGTGACCCTGGCAAGCGGCGTCAAAAATCCGCTCAATGCAATCAAAGGGGCTTTTTTCTATTTGGGCAGGAAATACGCCGGAGACAGCACCATAGCGGATTTTTCAAAAATGGTCGAAGAGGAGATCGCCCGCCTCGACGACTTCATCACGAGTTTTTTGAATACATCCGCCTGGACGCAGAACCTGCTGGAGGCGGATCTCAATGAGATCATCAAGAAGCTTGAGGCCTTCGTCAAGCTCCAGGCGGGAGCATCCGATATACACTGCCTTTATATCTACGGCGACGTACCCCATGTACTCATCAATACGATGGAAATTCAGCAGGCAATCCTCAATATTCTGACCAACTCGATCGAGGCTATGCCAAACGGCGGGAATATAAGCGTGAAGACCGCGAGGGAAACAATCAACGGCAAAGATTTCGCCATTGTCGAGGTGTCGGATGCGGGCAAAGGCATATCGAAAGCGCAAGTCGACAGGTTATTGTCCATACCGCACCACAGGGAAGGACGGGGATTCGGCTTGTACATTACCCGCTATTTGATGCGCCGCCATGGCGGGGACCTCCAGATCACGAGTCAGCGCGGTGTGGGCACCACAGTTCGCCTGCTGCTGCCGGCCATCGCGAGAGGGGGGCGGATCGCCAGGGGAGCGCACGGCAGACGGCGTCTCGAACGCGAATGACGCATGCAATGCGCAATGATAAAGGTGACTGCCCTCCTCATCGTTTCATAACTTGCCTTCCGGTTTTTTCCGATAAATCCCCACAGACCTTCGACCGGAAAAGAGAGCGAAAACTGCGGCCGATCAGCGACTCCGGGCACCCTGTGGCGTTGCTGCGGGATGCGCGGCGGGGCCTTTCCCGGCCCGGGATCTTTTGCGAGCGTATCCATTGGATACACATGGATCGTGACATGGCTTGAGTTCTTGACGCGCAGCGCTGAGTTGTATCCAAAAGACACAACCCATGGCTGCGCTTTTCCACGCACAAGTGAGAACTGTTTCCATCGGATACAATTTCGCATAAGACTCGTCCCCTCATCCGCCCCCCGACCGCCGGTCGCCATTGCCCGGAAATTCCTCCCCGTCCGGAGAAAATGACGTGTGCCGACCGAGGGAAAGATATTGTCAAGTTATTGAATTAATGCAATTTATTGCGACTGGCGCCACGGCGGACCGGGAGAAAGGCCCAACCGCGAGCGGTCCGGACGGGTGACGGTCGATGCGGCGGCGTCAAGCTTCGAGAGCGTCCGTTTCATGACATGGGTAAGGGGACGTCCGAACGAAGTGGATCATGCTTTCGCTATGAGTTCTCTCGGCAGTTCGAGACGGGTTTGAGATTCGATCATGTTGAGCAATATCAAGATTCTCTCACGGGGTTTCGTTTCGCTCAGAAACAACCCAGTGATTCCTTTGAACGGTCCGTCCAGGATCACCACTTTCTGGCCCGGCTCCAGCCGCGCATCATATATGTTCACGTAACCGTTCACAATTCTCGATCTTATCGCTTCTATGATGCACTCGTCGACTTCGTATGCCGCGCCGGCGCAATCCCCCACAAAGCGTTTGACTCCCCTCGTGTACCTGATCATGTGGAAATACTTCAAGGGATCGAACCGCAAAAAGACGTAGGCGGGGAAGAGTGCCTCCCGGACCTCCGTCAGCCGGGATCTTATGTATTTTTTCAATCTCATTTTGGGACTGAAGGCTTCGATGTCCGAGAATGGCGCAAGCCTGTTGCAGATCGTGTCCTCCCGGTTGGGTTTCGTTTGGATGCAATACCAGCCGACCATCGCTTTCTCCTTCCTGCCGGTGTCGATCGGAAGTTTTCCTTTGAAATCATGAGCATTTCAGTGAAAGAACGCCCGTGCCCGGCTTCGGGCAACTCTTCCGGTATGTCTGGGATTCTCCCGGTGCCCCAAGACTGCTTTCGCAACCGGGGAGAGTTGAGGCGGATCCACAGCCTTCCCTCCTGCCAGGAAACTCAAAACATGCGGATACGAAGCCACGAAAAATGAAAAGGAAAAACAGGGGCGGTTCCGCCCCGGGCCCTGTCTACCGGGAAGAGCCTTCCATGGTCCGCGGAAAGCGACTTCCGGTCACCCACGCCGAAAATGCCCCCCGAGATCGGAGAAGAAACCCCTGCAAGGCAGGGAAGGCCCGGGCCGATTGCCGAAAACCTCCAGAGCGGGGAGACGGTCGCAGGAGACGGGGAGCTTCGGAGACGCAACATCCTTGCGGGAAGGGTATACGACCTGAAATGCCGTCCGCACCGGTCGAGGATCAAGTGGACGTTTTCGGCTCTTCAGACCGCTGAGGTCCACGCCCCGGACAATCCTCATTCAGTGCAGCGGAACTTCGCAGCAAGGCCGGAAGGACCCTGAAATCCCGTGCAATTCCTACGCCCAACGCCATTACGAGCTTGCAGTCAAGTCCCTCTCGGGCACAAGCGCGCAACAGATCCCGGCCCCTCCAGTACCCCACACCCCGAGTTCGCTGATATTCACGATCCATGGCTGGACCTGCCGGCCATGCCGGCAAACCTCATCACACGAGCGATTGGACGGGGCGAAAGGCGGCAGCATCCCGGATATGCTCCGGGTCCACGCCCAGCGCCCCGCAGAACGGCGCTGACGATAACCGTATGCGATAAATATGCCGTTCGGGCACCCCCCCAGGGAATCATGTCAGATTTGTCCGAACGCCGGGAAGAATGGTCCGGATTGTCCCATCGTAAGCGGATGAAACGGCCGCCAGTCGACTGCTCCCCATCGGAGATCCGGACGATCGCTCGAGAGGAAAATCCCATGCCTGATTCACCGGCATGGAGGTCTGGAGTATTTTAGTTCGTCACAGGGAGGGCCGTTCTATTGAAACCGGGCAGACTCAGGCATCTCCCCCGTGTGCCGGGCTGGCCTGCGGGCGGGGCATGGCATGCGAATTGCTACTCAAAAGGCGGCAGATGGGCTTCTGAGTTGACGGTAAGGAAAGTTCGGGAACAAGGCTGATCCGTTCAGCCAATGGCGGTAGCCTGTTCCTTGAAAAGGCCGGAGAACTTCGACGAACCACGAAGGGCGCCGGCAGGCAATCCATCAGGCCCTCAACACGATGCATCTTCGCGGAAGCGACCTTCGAGACGGCACCCCCCCGCCCCTCCCGTGGAAAATCACTCTGCACTCGACCACGGATTCAACGGCCGCACACTTTCCGAGCCGGTTCGCAAGAGGCCTTTCCTCCCGTGTTCATGGTCTGGCGGGAAGCAGGCTCCTGCGCAGCATGTACGGCTGCCGGACACAAACCTTCCAATCTCGTACAAAAAGGAATAACGCTATGTGGTACCGATTGGAATCCCATGGCAGTTTCAGGTGGTGCCGGCTTCTCCCGGCAATTCTCGGCCTGTCGGCGTTCCTTTCCGGCTGCTCTACTGATGGCCCGAAACCGACCACCGACCTCCAGAGCGCCATAGCGAGAGAGTCCGCCGCGCAGGAACGCTCTCTCGAATACAACTCGAAGCTGTTCGCATCCCTCAAGGATCAACCCAAGGCCGACGACTATGTGCTGCGGGAAGGAGATCTGCTCCAGGTGACCGTGTACGGAGAAAACGATCTGGCAGGCGAGGGCAGGATCGGGGCCGAAGGGACCATCACGCTGCCGCTCATCGGAGTGCTGAACGTGAGGGGCCTTTCCGCCCGGGAAGCGGAACACCGGATACAGCAGGCGTACGAGAAGAAATATCTCCGCGATCCGCGGGTCCGCATCTTCGTCAAGGAACAGCAGGGAAGCAAGATCACGCTGCTCGGCCAGTTGAACAAACCGGGCACCTATGATTACTACTCGACGCAGCGCCTCATGTATGTCCTGTCCATGGGGGGCGGGCTGTCGGAAAAGGCGGGCCAGGTCGTTCAGGTCAGCAGAAGCTCGGGCAACCCCGATCAACCCAACACCTACTTCATCGACCTGGACAGGATGATCAACAAGGGGGAATCCGCGCTCAACATGGAAATCCAGGGCGGCGACGTGGTCTATGTTCCGCAGGCGGGAACGGTGTACATCGACGGAGCCGTCAAGAATCGAGGCACATACCCGATCAAGACGAACATGACCATCCAGGAAGCAATCGTGGCTGCGGGAGGACTTCGTGCCGCCAAGAAAGACGGGGTTAAGCTCGCCCGTCTCAAGGGCAACGGAGACCGGGAGGTCATGCAGTTCAACATCGACGACATTCAGCAAGGGCAATCCGGAAAGCTGCCGCTCAGGGACCATGACATCATCTTCGTGGAGTCGAACAAGCTGGAAGCGTTCCTCTACAGCATTCGGTTCTCGGTTGGCGATGGACTGTTCGGCGTAGGGTTTTCGCCTCCACCATACTAGCAGCCGGCCGCAACCGGTTTTCTGGCTAAGGCCTCGTTGCTTGCAGCGCAAGCGCACATCAGGGAAGTCAAAGGGGCGCCCATGAACTCATCCACAGATATCGAACCCGGACAAGGTAGCCTGGTACGTTCGAAAAGGACCCAGTACCCGAGTACGGAACTCGTCGACACACCAGCCCGTTTCGACTACTCACCGGGTCTGCACGACTTCTTCGACATACTCGTCAGGCGCAAGCGGGTCATTGTCATCGTCTTCCTTTGCATCTTCTGCCCGGCACTTGCGTACAATCTCATGGTATCCCCCATATACCAGGCCCAGGGCTGGCTCGAACTCAGCGGCTATCCCGCTCACGTCACCAAGTTCGAAGACATCGCCGACCCGCTCAACAAGCGCGGGGACGAGTTCGTCCAAACACAGATCCAACTGCTGCAGAGCACTACGCTGGCCCGGCGGGTTGCCGATCGCGTTCGCCTGGCGGACCACCCTCTCTTCAACCCTGAAGCCCAAAGCGGGAAGGACCGGAACTTACTGACGCGATTGAAGGGTGTGGTCGGCAGCATCACCGGGACAGTAAAAAATATTCCGAAATCGATTGCAAAGTGGGTGAGTTCGGATAAGCCGGAGGACGGGCCGGTCGACTCGACGCGGGGACAGATCATCAGGCAAAAGGCACTGGAAGGGTATATCGTCGGCGGTTTGCTGGTGACCCTGCAAACGGGCTCGGACGTCGCCTCCATCACCTTTGACTCGGAAGACCCCGCACTGGCACGCGATATAATCAACGCGCTCATCGAAGAGTTCGTCGTCTGGCAGATGGACAGGAAAATCGACGCCGGCAAAGTGGCCAAACGGCAACTCGAAGAACAGATAGTCGCCGCTCGCAGCGGGCTCGAACACGCCGAGAACGAATTCAACGATTATGCAAAAAAAGAGGGGATCGTATCGCTGGATACAAAAATGAATATTATCTTTCAGCAGTTAGAAGAGATAAATACATCACTCGCCAAAATACAGTCGGACCGGATACAAAAGGAAGAAAATTATAGATATGCCAGCAACAACGACCTGAACTCCAATCCCATCATCCAGCAGAGCAATTTAATAACCAACCTGCGTCAGCAATATTTGATGCTTTCCGCCGAATACAGCAAGCTCGATGTCAAATACAAAGAAGAGTTTCCCACCGTAAAGGCCATAAAGGGACAGATGCGCGAAATCGAATCCAAGATCAAAACCGAGCAGCAGCGCATCCTCAATACGATAAAGAACGACTACATGGCCACCGCCATGGCGGAACAGGCGCTGCAGGACTCGGCGAAGGAGAAGAAGGGCCTTGCCTTGAACATGAGGGATCTTGCCAGCCGCTACAAGGTCCTGGAACGTCAGGTGGACGTGAACAATAAAATTTATCAGAGTCTGCTCGAACGTTCCAAGGAAATAGACGCCAATGTCGGAACGGATCTGACCAACGTCAAGGTAGTGGATTTTGCCAGTCTGCCGTTGGAGAAAGCCAAGCCCAAGGTTGCCCGCAATCTGCTCATGGCCCTGATGCTCGGCATGGTGGCGGGAGTCGGACTGGCACTGATCCTGGAGCACCTGGACGATTCCATTCGGCGCGTCGACGAGATTCCGCGCCGGTACTGGGTCCCGGTGCTTGGAGTGGTGCCCATGGTCGAAAACAGCGACAGAAGAAGCCTCATGTCTTTTCTCAACTCGATGCCGTCGACCGCATTCTCCGAATCGATCCGCATGATACGGGTCTCGATCCAGAGATCGAATTCCTACATCATGCCGCTCAAGTCGCTGCTGCTCACCAGCAGCAGGAAAGGCGAAGGGAAGTCGACCCTTTCCGCCAACCTGGCGCAGGCGTTCGCCGCTTCCAACGAAAGGGTTCTTCTCATCGAGGCGGACCTGCGCCGCCCCTCCCTGGATCGCTATTTCTGCAAGAACGGCAAAGCCCGGGGGATTTCGGAATATCTGAACGGAAACTGCAAGTACGAAGAGATCATCCAGAAAACCGGCATACCGAACCTGTCCATGATTCCGGCAGGTAAGACACCGTTCAACCCGTCGGAACTCATCGCGTCGCAGAACATGAAGGACCTTCTGGAAACCGCCGCCAGCCACTTCGACAGGATCATTCTCGACGGCCCCCCGTTCAGTTCCGATGCGCTGGCGCTCAGCAACCAGGTAAACGGCATCATCCTCGTGGCGACCCTCGGCCAGACGCAGCGAGAAGGTCTCAGGATCTTCTGCGAAGGACTCACCATGGTCCAGGGAAAGCTCCTGGGCGGCATCGTCAACATGCTGAAGGCCAACGGTTACTATGGAGCGAAATACTACGGCCATTATTACAGCGAATACGGTTGTTCGCACAAGGACGAGAAAGACGGCCTGCCGGTTGTCATCGATCACTCGTGAGCGATAGTCCGGCCGTTTTTCCACCGGCCGGACCGCCCGCGTGGCGGCCGTAATTCGAGCGGCCTCCCGCCGCGAAACGCAACGTGCCGCACAGGCGATCCCCGCCCAGCTCCGCTTTCCACAGCTCGCGCCGCATTTTTTCACCGCTGTCAAAATAACTTACAAGCAATTGATATATCAATTGATACTTATACGAGGACGGTCGAATGCCTCCGTATCTGAGCGTCATTGTGCCGTTGTATAACGAGGAAGAATCCGTAGCCGGGCTGGTCGACGGAATCCGCGAGGCGGGAAAACGCTTTGGATTCGATTACGAAATCATCCTGGTCGACGACGGGTCCACGGATGGAACCTGGCAGATCATCGAAGCCTTGAAGAGCCGGAACGAAAACCTGAAGGGGATCAAATTCCGGCACAACTACGGGCAGACCAGCGCGATGGTCGCAGGATTCGAACACGCTTCGGGTGAGATCATCGTGACCATGGACGGGGATCTGCAGAACGATCCCCGCGATATCCCGCTCCTGCTGGAAAAAATCGACGAAGGCTACGACATCGTCAGCGGGTGGCGGATCAACCGCAAGGATCATCTCTCGAGAGTGCTGCCGTCCAGGATCGCCAATTATTTCATCTCGCTGACCACCGGTGTCCGGCTCCACGACTACGGCTGTTCTCTCAAGGCCTACCGGGCCGTCTGCATCAAGTCCCTCAAAGCCTATGGAGAGATGCACCGGTTCTTTCCGGCCCTGGGAAGCATGACGGGAGCCCGCATAACCGAAGTGCCCGTCAGGCATCACCCCCGCAGGCACGGCGTTTCCAAGTACGGCTTCGACCGGATCTTCAAGGTGTTGTCCGATATATTCGCCGTCAATCTGATCATCCGCTTTTCATCCTCGCCGCTCATCGGGTTCATTTTGTTCGCCATCCCCTTTCTCGTCCTCGCCCTGTGCTTCGGGGCATTGTGCGTTTCGGCAATCCTCGGGAACTGGACTTCGGGAAAGGCGTTGTTTTTCATGGTCTCCGCCGTTCTGAGCACGATGGCCGCGGTACATCTCGTGATGCTCGGATTCCTGGCCGAACTGGTCGTGAACGCGAGCGATCTCAGCCATACTCAGCTTTCCAAGATATCCAAGAGGGCAATCCATGTTGCAGGTGCTGAAGCGAAATGAAGAAAGATTGAGATATTCAGCCGTCGTCCTGTTCGAAAGGAAGAACCACCAGGTTTTTCCCGACCTGCTGAAGAATCTGAGCGAGGCGCTTTCTTCCAGAAACAGCCGCTATGAGATCATCATCGTTTCGAACGGGCCGTTCATCGACCCCGACGGCAACGCTTCGATATGCCGGGACGACACTCTCGGCACGGTCAAAATCTTCGAGCTTTCGAAAAAGACTTCCGAAACGATATGCTTCAAGGCCGGTTTCGAAGAATGCAGGGGCGATATCATCATCAGCTGCGGCTCATATCAGCAGATCACCAGGGAATCGTTGATCAACCTGCTGGATTCCATGGAAGACGGCGTGGACATCGTCTGTTCCTGGAGAAACAAGCGACTGGATTCCGCTTTCTTCAAAGTACAGTCCAACATATTCAACTTCCTCGTCCGCATGATCACAAAATCCGAATTCCACGACCTCAGCTCTTCCATCAGGCTGTTCCGCCGCAGGGTCATACAGGAAACGGAAATTTACGGAAATATGTACCGTTTCCTCCCGATACTGGCCGCCCGCAAGGGCTTCAAGGCCAAAGAGATCAAGTGCAGCCATTTTCATCAATCCTGCGGGCCGAGCGAGTCGTGCGGGTTGATGGGCTATATCGAACGCGTCACGGATATTTTCACGCTCTACTTCATTTCCCGTTTCGCCAGCAAGCCTCTGCGCTTTTTCGGGTTTCTGGGAATGGTGTTCCTGGTCGTCGGAATCTTCATGAACGCATACGTCTTCGTGGAAAAGTTCTTCCTGGGTTTCCCCATCGGCGACCGCCCGTTCCTGCTGCTGGGAATGTTCCTGATGGTCCTGGGCATCCAGGCGGCGAGCACCGGCCTGCTCGGGGAGATCATCACCTTCGTCTATGGCCGCCACAAGAGCAAGTACACGATCGAAAAAAGAATA
>JAJFUA010000391.1 GCA_021372635.1 Desulfobacteraceae bacterium
ATTAATACTCACAAGAGGGTCCCTCCGCCGTTTTTCGCATGCAGACGGCTGCGGGCGCCCGCCAAAGGAGGATGAACATGGAGAAGAAGATTCTATTCGCCGTGGATGGTACTCCCAGGGGATTCGAGACGATCTCCGTCCTGGGGGGTCTTCTGAAGGATCAGCAGGAACTTCAACTCGTTCTCTTCCATTGTGTTCAGCAGTTGGCGAGCCTGCAGCCGGGGGACATCTGCGCCCTGGAGGAAGGCTTCTGAATGCCCGGCGGGGAGCAGGATAAGGTTGGCAACGCGGTGCTGGAGGAAGGCGTGCGTCGAGCCGTGGAGGCCGGGTTTCCGGAGAGCCGGATCCAGACCAGGCTGAAAATCGACAGCATCGATCCTGCCCAGGATATCCTGGCGGAGATGGGCACCGGGCAGTACCGGAGCGTCGCTCTCGGAAGGCGGGGGCGGAGCCGGCTGGAGCAGTTGCTGCTGGGCAGCGTGTCGAGCAAGGTCGCCGAGTACGGCAGCCACCATCCCGTATGCATCGTCGACTGCCCGGTGCGGCAGACGGGCCGGGTTCTGGTGGCCATGGAAAACGAACGGGAGTCGCAGGAACTGGCCGATTACGCGGCGGACGTGCTGGCTCTCGTTCCCGGCCTGCGTTTTACCTTTCTGCATCTCATGCCTCCGGTTCCGCCCACGTTCTGGGACGACGGGCACATCCTGGAATCGGAGGAGTTGAAGGACCGGCAGGCCCGGATCGACAAATGGCGCTCCGACTGGATTCAGAGGGTGGAGTACTTCATGGACGAAGCCCGGGGCAAGCTGGTGGGGCGCGGAGTGCCCGATTCGAAAATCGACTCGCTCATTCTGCCCGTCCGGGAAGGCATAGCACGCGACCTGCTCAATGAAATCGACGCGCACGAGTTCCAGGTGGTCATCATGGGCAAGAAGAGCTTCCGGCAGCGAAAGCCCTTCCTCATGGGCAGTCATGCCAGCAAGGTGCTCTACAATGTGAGCGGGGTGGTCCTGTGCCTGGTTGATTCCTAGGGCGGGCCTTTCCCGGTTTTGTCATTATGTTGACAATTTTCGTCAGGAAACGCTCAGGAATGCCGGGCGGATGCGGGAGGGAGATGATGAAATTCGTCACGGGCATCGCGATCGTTGCGGTTTCCGTTGTGCTCCTGGTGCTTTCGGCCGGTGCGGGGTCCGCGCCGGCGCAGTCCGCTCCGCCCGGGGCGAAGGACGAGGCCGTGGCGTGCGAGCGGCTCGACGAGCTGCTGGGGCCTGTTCCTGCGCCCCGGAAGCCCTGCCGGATTGCGGCGGTCCTCAGGTTCTTCGGCGACCAGTACTGGCAGATTTTGGCGGCCGGCATGCAGTCCCGGGCAAACGCCCTCGGCACGGACCTCGACGTGCGGGCCGCCGCCAGGGCGGTGGAACCGTTCGGGCAGCTGTCGACCGCCGAGGACATGGTCCAGAGGGGCTGCGATGCGCTGATCGCGGCCCCCATGACCGAGGAGAATCTCAAACCGGTTTTCGAAAAAATAAAGGGAACCGGCTTGCCCATAGTTGGCATCGATGATGCAATGGCAGGACACCGGGTTTCGGTGGATCCGTATCGAACGGGTGTTCTGGCGGCCGCGTATTTCAGGGAGAAACTACAGGAAGGCGGCAGGATCGCGGTCATCCGCGGGCTCTCGGGCGCGTATGTCGTCCGGCAGCGCTGGGCGGGTTTCCTGGACGGGTTGGGAAAGTCGGGCATCGCGGTCGTCGCGAACGTGCATGCCGACTGGGACTTCCAACTGGCCATGGACGCCGCCGAATGCATCCTACGGGAAAATCCCGAACTCAAGGGTTTTTACTGCATGAACGACGTGATGGCCCTTGGGGCGGTCGAAGCGGTAAAAAAACACAGGCCCTCCGAGAGAGTGATCGTCGTCGGTACCGACGGCATCGGCCCGGCTTATGAATCGATCCGTGCGGGCGAGATGGCCGCAACCGTCGACACCTATCCCCACAAGACCGGGGAGGTCGCCGTGGAGGTCGCCCTTCGGGTGCTGGCGGGGCAGAACGTTCCCCATGGGGTATACACTCCTCAGAAGCTGATCTCTTTGGAGAATGTCCGCAGTTCCTCCATTCGTTGAAAAGCGAGCGCCGTTATGGCCCTCAAGACAGTCCGCTCCAGGATGCAGGTGGTGTTCGTGCTGGCGGTGACGCTGGCGGCCGCCTCCGTTTGCGCCGGTTCGATCTACGTGATCTGCCGCGACGGCGAACACGCAATACTGGAGCGCCTCCGTGTTCACACCGGCTTCAGGGAGGCCGCGATCAAAGCCTGGGCGCGGAGTTTGCCGGCGGAACTCTCCATTCTTGCGAACCGCGGCGACCTTCGGGCCCCGATGGCCGAGAGCCTGGGCGACCCGTCGCCGTCTCCCGCCCGGTCGGACGCCGCCGTCGCCGTCCGGGAGCAGTTGCGCCAGTTCGCAAGGATCGGCGGAAGCTTCGAAGAACTTTTCCTGGTGAACTCTGGAGGGTGGGTCGTCCTCTCCTCGGACTCCGGCAGGGAAGGGGGCTACCGTGGATATCAGAGTTATTTCAAGCAGGGACTGAAGAAGCCGGGCGTACACCTGCAGACCCTGGCCTCCTCCTCGTCGGAGAGTTTCAACGCGATCGTCGCCGTGCAGCCGGTTTTCGACGCAGCCGGGCGCGTGAGCGGGGTCCTGGCGGGGAGGGCGGCAACGGCCCGCCTCGATGAAATCGTGCTGGACCGGGCCGGGTTGGGCGAGACGGGGGAAACCTACCTTGTCGGGTCCAACGGAGTCCTGCTCACCGAATCGCGCTACGCGGGGTTCGTCCCGGGCAGCAGTTGCCTGAACACTCCTCAGATCAATGCCGCAATCGTTGGAAACCACTTCGGGGCCGGCCTGTACCGGGGGTACAGGCATGTTCCCGTCTTCGGCTTTTACCAGTGGGTTCCGGAACTCGAGGCGATCCTCGTGACCGAGCAGAACAGGGAGGAGGCGTTCAGCGGGACTTTCGCCGCGATCGAGCGCTTGGGCGCCGCGGCCGTCGCTTCGTGGTTCCTCGTCCTGATCTTCGGGTTGCCCCTTGTCCGGTGGTTGACGAAGTCGGTGCCGGCCGCGGGTGAAGAAGTCCGGGAGACCGTCGCTGGCGATCCGGCCCGAACCCAGGATTCGGAGGCGGTGGAAGGGGCCGAGGCCGTGGAGAAGTCCTTCGAGCGGATGACCACGGGGCTGCAGACGCTGCTGGAGGGGCTCGAGGAGAGGATTGCCGATGCGGGGCGGGCGGGGGAAAAGTACCGCGAGATTTTCGACGACGCGCTCGAGGGCATTTTCCGGGCGCTTCCGGACGGGACGATCGTCGAGGCCAATCCGGCCATGGCGAGGATACTGGGATACGAACTCACCGGGGAACTTGCGGCGGGCTTAAAGCTCCAGGGCGATCCCGGCGACTGGCTCGAACTGCTGCGGGTTCTCGAAGAACGGGGGGAGGTCTCCGGTTTCGAGACCTGGTTTTACAGAAAAGACGGTTCCGCCGTCTGGGTTTCCCTGAACGTGCGCCTCAACTTGAAGAAAGACGGCCGATGCATCGACGGCACAGCCGTGGACGTGGCGGAAAGCCGGGAAGCCCGGCAGTTGCTCGCTGCGGAAAAGGAGCGGCTTGCCGTGACGCTGCGGTCCATCGGCGATGCGGTGATTTCGACGGACATCGAAGGGCGTGTGGTGCTGATCAACCGGGCCGCCGAGGAATTGACGGGGTGGAGCCGGGAGGAAGCGATCGGCCGGCCTGCCGAAGAGATATTCTGCGCTTTGCGCGAAAATACGCTGGAACCCTGCGGCGATCCGGTGCAGGAGGTCCTCGAAACAGGCGGCTTGCCCGGGCTGGAGGAAAGCGTGGTCCTTGTGGCCCGGGACGGCGTGCGGCGTATCGTGGCCGGCGGCGGCTCACCCGTCCGGGACGTGGACAACCGGTCGATGGGTGTGGTCCTGGTCTTTCGGGACATCACGGAGAAGCGCAAGATCGAGGAAGATCTCATCCGGGCGCAGAAGCTCGATTCCATAGGCACTCTCGCGGGAGGCATCGCGCACGATTTCAACAACATCCTGACGGCGATCCTGGGCAATATCAACCTGGCGGCCATTCTCGGCCCGCCGGACAGCAAGGCGCTGCCGAGGCTGATCGAGGCGGAGAAGGCCACGTTGCGGGCGAAGGGGCTGACGCAGCAGTTGCTGACCTTCGCCAAGGGAGGTGCCCCGGTCAGGAAGACGGCTTCCATTGCAGAGCTGCTGAAAAAGTCGGCGGAGTTTGCCCTGACGGGCTCGAACGTCATGTGCAGGTTCAACATCCCCGGGGACGTCTGGCCGGTGGTGGTGGATGCGGCCCAGATCGGCCAGGTGATTCACCACCTGGTCATGAACGCCGCCGAGGCGATGCCCGGGGGAGGGATCGTCTGTATTACTGCGGAAAACATTGGAGTGGACCAGGGGCTTCCCTTTTCCCTGAAGCCCGGAAACTACGTTAAAATATCCGTCGAAGATTCCGGCATGGGCATTTCCGAAGAGGTCATGCACAGGATTTTCGATCCCTACTTCACAACGAAGGAGAAAGGGAGTGGTATGGGGCTCGCGACCTCCTACTCCATCGTTTCCAGGCACGACGGCCTGATCGAAGTGGAATCGGTATTTGGTTCGGGGACGACTTTCAAGGTCTACCTGCCCGCAGTGGAAGGCGTCGTCCAAGTGGAGCGCGGGGCGAACGGGGGGGGAACCGCCAGGAAGAAAAGAGTCCTGGTGATGGACGACGAGGAGATCGTCAAGGAACTCATCGGGGAAATGCTGGCCCACCTGGACTACGAAGTGGAATTCGCCCGCGACGGCGCGGAAGCGATCGACCTGTACAGGAGTTCCCTGGCGTCAGGGGCCCGTTTTGACGCCGTTTTCATGGATCTGACGATCCCCGGCGCCATGGGCGGAAAAGAAGCCATTCAGAAACTCCTGGAGATCGACCCGGAGGTCAGGGCCGTCGTCTCCAGCGGCTATGCCAACGATCCCGTCATGTCCAACTACCGCGACTACGGATTCTGCGGCGCCATCACGAAACCTTTCAGCATCCAGGAACTGAGCCGGATGATGGGCGGCCTTTTCAACGGCGTGCCCTGCTGACCCGGCTTCCTGGAAGACGCGCCGCGGTTCAGCCGGTGTGCCTGCGTGGAAACGGCCATATGAACCGGCCCGTATCGGGGCGGCGAAAGAGGAACGGCCAATGGAAGATCAAGAGCGACGCGGGCGGTCACGGATGAAACTCGGCGTCAGCTCCTGCCTGCTCGGGCATAAGGTGCGCTACGACGGCGGGCAGAAGCAGGACCGTTACCTGACCGACGTATTGGGTCGGTATGTCGAATTCGTTCCCGTATGCCCGGAAGTCGAATACGGACTCCCGGTGCCCCGGGAGGCGATGCGGCTGGCGGGCGATCCCCGGGCTCCGCGCCTCGTGGAAATCCGCACAGGAAGGGATCATACGGAAGGCATGATCGCCTGGGCGCGCAGGCGGGTCGCCGAACTGGAAGGCGAGGACCTGTGCGGGTTCGTCTTCAAGAGCCGCTCGCCCAGCAGCGGCATGGAACGCGTGCGCGTCTACGACGGGAAAGGGATTCCGTCGAACCGGGGAGTCGGCATGTTCGCCAGGATCTTCATGGAGCATTTCCCGCTGCTTCCCGTGGAAGACGAGGGGCGGCTGCAGGATGCGG
>JAJFUA010000408.1 GCA_021372635.1 Desulfobacteraceae bacterium
CCATCAACACCCATTCGGGATATGCCTGGGACGCCATCTTCCTCCTGGCCAACGCCATGCGCCAGGCGGGCACCGACCCGGAAGGCGTGCGGTCTGCTATCGAACAGACGAAAGGCTATGTCGGCGTCAGCGGGGTTTACAGCCTGTCTCCCGAAGATCACAATGGTCTGGGGCTGGATTCCCTGGTCATGGTGAAGGTGGAAAAGGGCAAGTGGGTCCTTCTGGGCAAGTAGCGGTCCCGTGCATCGACGTCGTGGACCAGTGTGCCGCAGATCCGGTTCGAAGGCTCCGCGAGGGACGCCCGTGAGTACACGCGAAAGAGAATTCGTCCCCATGGCCTTCATCCCCGGAATCAGGAACTGACGTGCTGCTGCCGGAAATTTCACGAATTCGAAAAATTCTAGTGCGCGTGCCGAACTGGATCGGCGACGCTGTCATGGCGACCCCCGCACTGTCCGTGATCCGGGCTTCTTTTCCCGACGCCCGGATCACCCTCGCGGCCAATCCCGTCGTTGCCGAACTCTTCTCACACCATCCGTCCTGCGACGAAATCGCCGTTTTCGACAAAAAAGGCGCCCACCGGGGGTTCCTCGGTAGCTTCCGCTTCTCCAGGGAACTTCGCAGCGGCGGGTTCGATCTGGCCATCCTGCTTCAGAACGCCATGGAAGCCGCCATCCTCGCCGCGATCGCGGGAATTCGCCTGCGGGCCGGCTATCGCTCGGACGGGCGGGGAATCCTCCTGACTCACGGCATCCCCCTGAGAAAGACGGACCTGCGCCTGCATCACACCGACTATTACCTCGGCATGCTCGAACGCCTCGGCCTGCCGATCAGGCACGACGGACTGGTTCTGCACTGCACGGAAGAGGAAACGGCCTGGGCCCGCCGGCAGCTTGGAGAGGGGAACTGGGCCGCGGTCAACCCCGGGGCCGCGTATGGGTCCGCGAAACGATGGTTCCCGGAACGCTTCGCGGCAGTTGCCGATGCGATCCGCTCCGAGTTCGGTTTCCGGATTCTCCTGATCGGGGGGCCGGGCGAAAAGGAAATCGGCCGCCAGATCGAGTCGCTGATGCCCGCAAGACCGTTCAACATGATCGGGAAAACGTCCGTGCGGCAGATGATGGCGCTTCTTTCCCTCTGCCGGCTGATGGTGACCAACGATTCCGGTCCGATGCACGTCGCCGCGGCCCTTCGCGTGCCCATCGCAGCCCTGTTCGGCCCGACGGACCATGCCACGACGTCGCCGCTTTCCGCCGCCTGCCGCATCATTCGGAAAGATACCGCGTGCGCGCCCTGCCTGAAGCGTGTCTGCCCGACCGACCACCGCTGCATGACCGCAATCGCCGCCGAGGACGTGATCGCCGCCGTTCGCAGCCTCGTGGGCGATTCCCTTCCGAAGGGAAGTCCCTGATCCGGTTGCGTTGAGGATTGCGATTCCCCCTTCGAAGGCGGAGAGGATTTTTTACTTCCTTCGTTGCCGGGATCTCCGTATACTAATTTGTTTTAAAAAACCCCGGCAAGCGCTGTGCCGAATGAATGGATTGTGACGATTGCTCTCCCCTGGGAGAGCTTCCCTGGAGAGTGACTGAACGATATGGACCTGTACAAACGATTGCTGCGGCTCGTCAAACCATATATCCGCTCGCTGATTCTTTCCATGATCTGCATGCTGGGAGTGGGCCTCTGCACGGCTCTGTCGGCCTACCTGATCAAGCCGGTCCTGGATGATATCTTCATCAACAAAAACGCCATGATGCTGAAGCTCCTCCCCATCGTCGTGCTCGCGGTTTTCATCATCAAGGGCCTGTGCACCTGGGGCAACGCCTACCTGATGAGCTTCGTCGGGCAGAGCATCATCGCGGACATGAGAGAGCAGCTCTACAACCACCTTCAGAAGCTTTCCCTCTCCTATTTCGACAGGACCCCCACCGGCATCCTGATTTCACGGATCACCAACGACGTAAACCTCCTCCAGGGAGCCGTTTCCGATACGATCACCGGTCTCCTCAAAGACACCTTCGGCATCATAGGCCTTCTGTTCGTGATCTTCTACCGCGACTGGCAACTCGCACTCTGCGCGATGATCGTTCTGCCCATCGCCTTCTTTCCCATTGTCAGATTCGGCAGGATGCTTCGCAAGATTAGCACGAAGAGCCAGCAGTCGATCGGGGGCATTTCCGTTATCCTGCATGAAACGATCGGCGGGAGCCGCATCGTCAAGGCGTTCAACATGGAAGAGTATGAAAAGAAGCGGTTCTCCAGGGAAAACAGGAAACTGCTCGGCTATCACCTGAAATCCGTTTCCGTGAAGGCCATGAGTTCCCCCGTCATGGAATTCCTCGGCGGCCTGGGAATCGTCTTCATCATCTGGTACGGTGGCTCCAGCGTCATCCGGGGCGTATCGACGCCCGGCAACTTTTTTTCCTTCCTCGCCGCGGTGATCATGCTCTACGAACCCGTAAAGAGGCTGAGCAACTCCAACAACACCATTCAACAGGGGCTTGCCGGGGCGCAGCGCGTGTTCGAGGTTCTCGACACCGTTCCGGACATCCAGGAACGTCCGGACGCCGCCATACTGCCTCCCATCAGGAAGGGAATCGAACTCGACCACGTTTCCTTCAGCTACGGCGACGACCCCGTGCTCACCGATATCAGCTTGAAAGTCCGTGCCGGCGATGTCGTTGCACTGGTCGGAGTGAGCGGTGCAGGGAAGACCACCCTCGTCAATCTCATTCCCAGGCTTTACGAGGTGACCGAAGGGGCGGTGCGGATCGACGGAACGGATATCCGCAGCGTCACCCTGTCCTCGCTCCGGAGGCAGATCGGAGTCGTTACGCAGCAGAGTATTCTGTTCAATGACACCGTACGCAACAACATCGCCTACGGGGACATCAACAAGAGCCAGGAAGAAATCCATGCGGCCGCAAGGGCCGCCAACGCCTACGACTTCATCATGAAGCTGCCGCGGGGGTTCGACACCGTGATCGGAGAGCAGGGAGTCCGCCTGTCGGGAGGCGAACGCCAGCGGATCTGCATCGCCCGGGCACTTCTCCGGGACGCGCCGATCCTGATCCTGGACGAAGCGACTTCCTCCCTGGACAGCGAATCCGAACTCGAGGTGCAGAAGGCCCTGGAAAACCTCATGTCCGGCAGAACGACCCTGGTGATCGCGCACAGGCTGTCCACCATC
>JAJFUA010000054.1 GCA_021372635.1 Desulfobacteraceae bacterium
TCGGTCGTTTCCGTGCTGCTGCACAAGGCCATCGGAGACCGGCTCCACTGCATTTTCGTCAACAACGGGCTGCTGCGCAAAGGGGAAGCGGAAAGCGTGCAGCGGATCTTCCGCGACCATTTCGAGATGAACCTGGTCTACATGGACGCTTCGGCGCTTTTTCTCGAACGCCTCCAGGGGGTCACGGACCCGGAACGCAAGCGCAAGATCATCGGAAACCTCTTCATAGAACTGTTCGAAGCGGAGGCGTCGAAGCTCAAGGACGCCAGGTACCTCGCCCAAGGCACTCTCTACCCCGACGTGATCGAAAGCGTATCCTTCAAGGGGCCGTCGGCGACCATCAAGACGCACCACAACGTGGGGGGACTCCCCGAGCGGATGAACCTGAAACTCGTCGAACCCCTCCGGGAGCTTTTCAAAGACGAAGTGCGCCTGGTGGGGCGCGAACTGGGCCTCCCCGAACGGATCATCAACCGCCATCCCTTTCCCGGACCGGGACTCGCAATCCGGCAGATCGGGGCGGTGACGCCCAAGAACCTGGCCATCCTCAGAGAAGCGGACAGCATCATCCTGGAGGAAATCGAGGCGACCGGCTGGTACGACCACGTCTGGCAGGCTTTCGCCGTGCTGCTGCCGGTACGCTCCGTCGGCGTCATGGGTGACGAGCGGACCTACGATGAAGTGATCGCGGTCCGCGTGGTGGAAAGCGTGGACGCCATGACCGCGGACTGGGCCAGACTGCCCTACGATGTGCTGGCGAAAATCTCGAACCGGATCATCAACGAGGTCAAGGGCATCAATCGCGTCGTCTACGACATATCGTCCAAGCCTCCGAGCACGATCGAGTGGGAATGAAACCGTTGGAAAACATGGACAGCGAACCCGAAGGACGGACGGCAGGCAGCGCGAACCGCCCTTCGGGTTCCACGAGGACTGGACAATCGTGACGTACCAGGAAAAGAACCGGTTCTACAGATACTTGCATGCTAACAGGCAGGGAATGACGGCCTTCCAGGTCATGGTCCGGGAAACCGACCTGTGGATCAGCGCCGAGAAGAAATTGGAGAAGGAAGCGTTAGAAGCGGTCCTCAACTGCCGGCGCCAGCTCGAAGCCTACATCGCCGCGCGCCCGGAATTCCTCCGTTCCCTGGTTCCCATCGAAGACGACCCCTTTGCCCCTCCTCTCGTTCGATGCATGCTGCACGCCGCGACGAACGCGGGAGTGGGGCCCATGGCGAGTGTCGCCGGCGCGATCGCGCAGGAGGTCGCCCTCGCCCTGAAGCCGTCCAGTTCCTCCGTCATCGTGGAAAACGGCGGCGACTGCTACCTGGATCTGCAGGAAGAGACCAGGGTCGGGATCTTCGCAGGACCCTCCTCGCCCTTTACGGGCCGGATCGCCCTGCGGTTCACTCCAGATCGCTTTCCCCTCGGCGTCTGCACCTCCTCCGGGACCATCGGCCACTCGCTGAGCTTCGGCAAGGCCGACGCGGTGACCACGGTCTCCCGGAACGCCGCCCTTGCGGACGCCGCGGCAACCACCCTGGGCAACCTCGTCAAGAACGCCGAAGACATCCCCGGGGCGCTCGAAACCGCCCCGTCGATCCCGTTCCTGGACGGTGCGCTGATCATCGTGAACGACAAGATCGGCCTCTGGGGAAACCTCGAACTCGTACCTCTCTGAAGCGCCCCCCGGCTCTCCCCCGGGCAGAGCCGGAGCGGCCCGCCGGTCAAAAATGCCTTGTCTTTTCACGGGGGGTTGCTATAGTACTTTTCTGTTGGCAACACTATACTGGGTTTGGCGCCGGTCCTCCCCGAAGATCCTGATGCCATGATAATCGCCGTGCTTTCAGATACTCACCTCTATCAGGTGACCGACGAGTTGGAAGCGGTTCTCGACCGCTGCTGCCGCAGCGTCGACATGGTGATTCATCTGGGAGACTTCGTAAGGCATTCCGTCCTGGCATTCCTCGGACAGTTCCGTCTCGAAGCGGTTGCGGGAAACATGGACGACGAGTTCATCCGGGAGCAGCTGCCGGCTGAAAAGATCATCGAAGTGGAAGGCTGCCGGATTGCCCTGGTGCACGGCTGGGGACCGGGCGGCGATCTTCGGGAACGTCTGCGCAACGAGTTCACCGGGGTCGACGCCGTCCTGTTCGGCCATACGCACCGCCCCTTTCACCTCGAAGAGGACGGCGTTCTCTGGTTCAATCCCGGCTCGGTGTTTGCCGGCAGGGGAGCCCACCCGCGCACGATGGGGCTGCTCCACGTTCACGATCGCAGTATCAGAGGCGAGATCGTCCCGCTTTAGGAGGGATCATGCAGAACCTGTGGGCTCCGTGGCGTATCGAATACATCATGGGGAAACGCGAATCCTATTGTATCTTCTGCCCGGAAGGAGACGGACAATCGGACGAAGAGCGGCTCATTCTGCACCGCGGCCGGCTGTGCATGATCATGATGAACAAGTTCCCCTACACCAACGGGCACCTTCTGGTCGCACCGTGGCGGCATGTCGCCCGGCTCGAGGAACTGCAGGAAGACGAGATGCTGGAACTCATGCAACTGGTGAGACTGTGCACGCTCGTCCTCAAGCGGGTCATGCGTCCCGACGGGTTCAACGTGGGCCTCAATCTGGGGGCGGTTGCCGGGGCGGGCGTGGAGGATCACCTGCATTTTCACGTGGTGCCGCGCTGGCAGGGCGATACGAATTTCATTGCGGTTTTTGCCGACGTTCGAAGTATTCCGGAACATTTCAAACAGACCTACAGCAAGCTGTTACCCCACTTCAAAAAGGAGAGCGCCCATGAGGATGTTTAAGCTGATCGTCAGTCTGTTGGTTCTGGCATTCATTGGATTGTTCATCTATCAGAATATGACCGCATT
>JAJFUA010000416.1 GCA_021372635.1 Desulfobacteraceae bacterium
GATGAATCTTTGTGGTCCATGGTGGATTCCCCGGGTGTAGTATGGGAGAGCGTTTCCGGCCGGACGGACCGGCAGGGAGGAATGCGCGGTTTCTGAAGCCCGGACCGGCGTCCGGGGCCGGCCCGCTCAGGCGGACCGGCAAACCCTGCCGTTAGTAGTGGTTTCGATTGCCTTCGACCACGTCGTCGTAGAACTGCCAGTAGTACAGGAATTCACGCGGCAGGCTGATCGGCTTCCGGAGGTACTGCTCGACGAAAAGGTTGATGTTGGCGATGTTGGAGCGCGGAACCAGTACCAGATCGTAGGGCTGCAGCAGAATGTCCTGGTTCATGTCCGTGCCGTCCATCACAACCTTCATGTTCACAACGATGGTCTGGGGCTTGTAGTCGCTGCCGCGGCGCATCACGACGACTTCGTTCGCTCGGGCCGTTTCCCGGAATCCGCCCGACATCGTGATGGCCTGCAAAACGCTGGTCGGACCGGCGAGTTCCTTTACGCCGCCCTGGCCGACTTCTCCACCGACGTAGATTTTATGCCCGGCGAAGCCGCTGACGATGACCGTGATCTCGGGCTGCTCGAGATGCTGGCCGTAGCTCTTGATGAGGGTTTCCGTCAACTTGGCGGGTGTCAGGCCGACAACCGAAACTTCATGGACCAGTTGAAGGGAAATCTTGCCGTCGGGCCGCACCACGACGTCCTGGCTCAGGTCCGGGTTGTAAAAGTGCTTAATGGTCAGCTTGTCCCCCACGTTGATGCGGTATTCCGATTCGACCGGAGGTAGCTGGGGTACGTTCGCACCCGAATAGTTCGGATTCTTGACGGCGGGGCCGCAGGCAGCGAGAATAAAGAGCACTGCGAAAAGCGCCAGGACGATGATGCCCGAGCAGATTCCTTTTCCGTTGTGTGCCATAGTCGCCATTCTCATTTGGAGGTGAAGGTGGTTGGTTTCCCGATCCTCATCGACAATTAGCGCCCTGACCAGGGATTGTCAATCAGAATTAAGGGGTTGTGGAGGATGCCGCTCAGCTTTGTGCCGTGATGGAAAAACGGGAGGTGGTAATGTGTGCGATCGGAGTCGGGGGGAAGCGCCATGCACTCTTCCGGGAAGGCTTCCCGGACAACCGGTATTTGATACAGCTCCGCCAACTCGATTACATCATCGCTTCTCCGGCGGGCGCAAAACGGCGCAACAAACGGTGCCTGGCGAATATTCTTCGCAAATTCCTGTAAAATCCTAATCGTCAGGTCGGAGTATTTTCTAAACTGAATTTTTTCTATTTGAAAGGGTGAAAATGGGGGGGATGAATTAGGTAACAGGATTACCTAAAGGTTGGGATATAACTTGGAAGACAATGAGTTGCACGCAGGGACCCTGCCTGCCCCCTGCATGGCACAAAACCAGAAAAAGCCCCCCTGTGCACAGCGCATACCATTAGTACACACGCACTGGCGGTGGGTCCTCACCATCCTGCAAACTGTTCGAACAATCCTTCTACGACGCTGAAAAAAGATGCTTTTTCCCTGATCCGGCAGCCCCTTCCTTCAATAAAACCCAAAAAGGCAACGGGAGTATCGCCCCGTGGAAACTCGTTTGCCTGGATTCCAGCATTTCACCGATTGAAATGCCGCTTTCCTTTTCCTCAGCCTCTTGCCATCCATTCACGCTCGAATGGCTGCTCTTCGGCCGTTGCCGGAAGAGCAACGCGTGATTACGAACAGGCAAAAAGAATGCCAAGAACCCGATGAAATGGGCTGTCAGCCTTAACTGCTTAAGATAATTTATAAATCACGCATGGATCCCGGCCGCCCTCCCTGCCGTTCGGCGGAGGATGGCGGGCAACTGTAAAAAATTCCGACTGACCGCTGATTGGGGATGGGCGAAAAACCTTTATGGGGCAAGGTCTTAAGATGTATACCCAAATGGAAGGAATTCTTTACAGCCGAAGGGAAGATCGCTGGTTTATGGAAATACCTGGATGGGAATTCTTAAAAAAATAAGGCAGACATGAATTTTTCCAATGCATTGACGAAGCACTTTCCCGCCAACGTCCGAATGCGGCTGAAGCCGCTCATTACCCGGCACGCGCCAGGACCAGGTCGGGTTCGCCGACCAGGCGGCCGGTGAGCGTGCGGCCGAGGAACAGTTGAGTCCCGTCTCCCAGGGGTACGATATGGTCTTCGAAATCCACCTCCACCGCCTCTTCACTCGTTCCGAAGGCACGCGCGGTCTCCCGGACCATGTCGACGAGCGCTCCTTCCGCAGATTCGCTCGCCCGTTCGAAATCGGTGAAATGCCTCGCGCCGGCCAGTCCTTCCAGCATGAACCCTCCCCGATCGCCCGGCTGGATCTTCAACTGGCGGCGGACCTCGATGCGGCTCATCACCGCTCCGATTGCGCCGGCCACGTCCGCATGATCCGGCAGGACGACTTCCGCCCCCAGCAGGGCCGCCGCGCGGGGGAGAAAGTGGTGCACGGGAGCCCCGATGCCGATGAAGGGCAACCGCATGTTCACGCGCAGGCCGAAGTTTCGGTTGCCTCCCTCCATGATGCTTCCCATGAGCCGCCTGCACCCGGCGCAGCGATCGAGCGTGTCGGTATCCCCGCCCAACTGGTTCTTCAGAAGAACGAGGGCCAGTTTCCTTACGATCTCCTCCCAGAGGTTTTCCACCATCCTGCCCGTTTCGACCCCGACGATCTCGCCGTGGAGCGCGCTCATCCGC
>JAJFUA010000426.1 GCA_021372635.1 Desulfobacteraceae bacterium
CCGGGAATGCCGATGCCTTTGCCTGGCCTCGTTTGCATGGTTTGCACCCGAAGGAGGAGAGAAAGGTTATGTATTTCCCCGCTTATCGTCCGAGGCGATTCCGGCGGACGGAAAACCTGCGCAGAATGATCCGGGAGACCATCCTTGCCGTGGACCAGCTTGTCTATCCCCTTTTCGTCATGCCCGGCAGGGATGTCCAGAATGCCGTGGGCTCCATGCCCGGCGTGTTTCAGTTTTCCGTGGACCGGGTGATGGCGGAAGTCGACGAAATCGCCGCGCTCAATATCCCCGGGGTGCTGCTTTTCGGCCTGCCGAGCATGAAGGACGAGCGGGGGAGCGAGGCCTTTTCGGAATCCGGGGCCGTGCAGCAGGCGACCCGGGCGATCAAGGACCGGTACCCCGAATTGGTGATCATAACGGACGTCTGCCTGTGCGAGTACACCAGTCACGGGCATTGCGGCCTGCTGCGAGGCCATGAAGTGGACAACGATGCAACGCTCGCCATCCTGTCGAAGGTTGCCGTCTCCCATGCGTCGGCGGGGGCGGATATCGTGGCCCCGTCGGATATGATGGACGGCCGTGTGGGAGTCATCCGGCGGTCCCTGGACGAGAGCGGTTTCGAAGGGGTGAGCGTCCTGGCCTACGCGGCCAAGTACTGTTCGGCCTTCTACGGGCCTTTCCGGGAAGCGGCCGATTCCGCTCCCCAGTTCGGAGACCGCCGGGCGTACCAGATGGATCCCGCCAATTCGGATGAAGCCATGCGGGAAGTGGCCCTCGATATAGAGGAAGGGGCCGACATGGTTATGGTGAAGCCGGCGCTCCCCTATCTCGATATCATCCGCAGGGTGAAGGACGAGTTCGACAGGCCCGTGGCTGCATACAACGTGAGCGGGGAATATTCCATGATCAAGGCCGCCGCCGCGTGCGGGTGGCTGGACGAAAACCGTGTGATGATGGAAACGCTGACGGCCATCCGGCGGGCCGGGGCGGACCTCATTCTGACCTATTTCGCCAAGGATGCCGCGAAGCTGCTGCAATCGTAGTTCTTCGCCTGCGCCGGGGAACGCGGCGACCGGGGGAGGCCGCCGCATTCCCGCAAAAGGAAATCCATGAGTTCACATCCCGAGTCCCATCCGGCTTCGCCACACGGGCAGGCCGGCAATCATCCTTCGGGGCATGGCGAGGGGAGTCTTCGCCTCGTGGCCTGGGAAGTCACCCGGACGTGCAATCTTGCCTGCATTCACTGCCGCGCCGCGGCCCTGGACCGTCCGTATGAAAACGAACTTTCCACGGAAGAGTGCTTCCGGCTGCTGGACAATATCGAGACCTTCGCCAGGCCGATCGTCATCCTGACTGGAGGGGAACCGATGCTGCGGCCGGATGTTTACGACATTGCCGCCTATGGGAACCGGAAGGGATTCCGGATGACCATGGCCGTGAACGGCACCCTGCTTACGGCGGATAGCGCCCGAAAGATGATCGAATCGGGGATACAGCGGATCAGCATCAGCCTGGACGGGGCGACGGCCGCTTCCCACGATGCGTTCCGCCAGGTCCGGGGCGCGTTCGAGGGCGCCCTCGGCGGCATGGCCCGGGCGCGGGATGCGGGGCTGGATTTTCAGGTCAACACCACGATCACCAGGCAGAACCTGCACGAACTTCCCGCCATCCAGGAACTCGTCGTGTCGCTGGGCGCCGTGGCGCATCATATCTTCCTGCTGGTTCCCATGGGGCGCGGCAAGGACCTGGCCGAAGAGAGCATCGACGCGGAGCAGTACGAAAAGACCCTGCACTGGTTCTACGAACAGAAGGACCATGTGCCGTTACAGTTGAAGGCGACCTGCGCCCCTCACTACTATCGCATCCTTCGCCAGCGTGCCCGTTCCGACGGAAAGGAAGTGAACTTCCAGACTTTCGGGCTCGATGCCGTCACGCGCGGCTGCCTCGGCGGCACCGCCTTCGCCTTCATCTCCCACCTGGGCCAGGTCCAACCCTGCGGTTACCTGGAACTGGACTGCGGCAACGTGCGGGAAAAACCTTTCAGCGAAATCTGGAAAACTTCGGAGATTTTCCGGAACCTGAGGGACTTCAAGAAGTACGAGGGGAAATGCGGGAAGTGCGAATACATCCGCGTTTGCGGAGGCTGCCGCGCCCGCGCTCATGAAAGCACCGGCAACTACCTCGCGCCGGAGCCGCTTTGTCTCTATCAGCCCCGGTCGATGTCCTGTTCGGTCTAGGCTGGAAATGGTTCGAGGGGGAAACGATGGAGTGGGCGGAAAAGATGCACGGTAGCGGCAGGTGGTCCAGAGCTGCATTGCAGTGTGCGGCGATCCTGCTGCTTGCAACCCTGGTGGGGCTGGGCGTGAACCGGATGCGCCCCCAGGGGCTGCCCCTGGTGGGGGACTGGTCTCCGGCGGCGCAGCTTACCGAACTGCATGGCGGCGAGGAGGCGGCTATCTCTCTCGAGGAAGCGCGGGCACTGTTTTTCACCAAAGGCGCTGTCTTCGTCGACGCCCGGCCCGGGGAACTCTTTGGCGCAGGCCATATCCCCGGCGCGTTAAACCTGCCGTGGGACGAATTCGAAGCACGGTTCCAGGAGGTTATGGGCGCGGTTCCCGTCGACTCGATCGTGATCACCTACTGCGACGGGGAGGCCTGCACCCTGAGCAGGGAAGTGGCCGTGGCCCTGGAGGCCCGGGGGTACAGCCAGGTGCGGGTGCTCGTGAACGGGTGGACCGTCTGGCAGCGGGCGAACCTGCCGAAGGAAGGCTGAACGGCGCCGGCGATGCGCTCCATGCCGGCTGCCGGGCTATTCCCGGAAAACGGCCTCCGATTCTTCATTTCCAGCGCCCCGGGGGTTTTCTTCGTATTTTTCCATCCGTGTTGACGAAAGGAATCTGCGGGTATACCCTGACCGCTCGTTTTTCCCGGCTTGAGTTTTCCTTTTGTCGATCGGAGAGTTATGTACGTTGCAGAAATTTCCGCCTTGGCCGCCGCGTTGTGCTGGTCCTGCGGCGGCCTGTTCGCGATCACTCCAGCACGCGCGTTCGGCGCCCTCGCCTTCAACCGTATCCGCATCACGATGGCCTTCTTCATGCTTGCCGCCGTCGCCCTGTTCACGGGCGGCTGGTATACCCTGTCCACGCAATGCTGCGTTGTGCTCGCCATCTCCGCGATCGTAGGCGTGCTTATCGGGGACTCCTTCTTTTACGTGGGGCTCCGCAGGCTGGGGCCTCGCCGCAGTTCGATCATCTTCACGACGAATGCCCCGATGGCCGCCGTGATGGGCTATTTCATACTCGACGAGCGGCTTCCCGCGAGCACGACGATCGGGATTGCGCTGATCACGCTCGGTGTATTCCTGGCCGTCTTTCACGGCACTACGGCGACGCAGAAGCACAGCTTCGAGAAGGTGGAGGGCAGTATGACCGTTGGGGTGATCGCTCACTTGCTCTCCGCTTTCTGCCAGGCGGCCGCCCTGATCATCGCCCGGCCCGTGCTCACTGCCGGTGTCGACACGATTGCGGCCTCCGCCCTGCGGGTGGGCACCGGAGCCCTCGCGCTGTGGGCACTCCTGCTCTTCCGGCCTTCGGCCTGCCGGGCGCAGGCCCCCGTCACGCGCAGCCTGCTGGGTCAGACCGCAATGAACAGCGTGATCGGCATGGGTCTGGGGATGACCCTTCTCATCCATGCCCTGGCCCATGGCCCCGCCGGCCTGGTCTCCACCCTTTCGGCCACTTCGCCCATTCTCGTCCTGCCCGTGCTCTGGGCGGTCACCCGGGAGCGGCCGTCGCTGGGGGCGTGGATCGGGGCGATTCTGGCGGTGGCGGGCGTTGGCTGTATTTTTAACTCGTAGTCTGCCGGAGATTTACTGGAGTTTCCTGAGCACGTCGAGTGGGAGGTTCAGGCTTGGGGGAATGAGGCTTACCCGGAAAACGGGAATGCCGCAGGTGGGGACGTGCTCGATCAAGCCGCGGGCCGAAAGCTCAGCCGCAAGGAATTGAGCCCTCGTTTCGGATTCTCCGAAAAAGCCCGCGAGTTGCTCGCAGGAAACCGCCCTCTGCTGAATCATCCATCGAAGAAGCGCCTTCAGCGCTTCCGGAATACCGGAAACCTGCGGGGCCGCAAGGTCGGGAAGTGCCCGCAGGGTTTTCAGATCCGCCAGTACCTGCGCGATGGTTATCCTTTCCATCCATTTTTTCCCCGGTGTGCGCTTCCATGGGGTCGGGCGGTTTCTCCCGTTCCCCTCCGGCCTCAATGGAGGGCGTTTTCGACCCTTTCCAGGAGTTCGTGCATCTGGAAAGGCTTGGCCACGCAGGCTGCCGCCCCAAGTTCGAGCGCCTGTTTCCGCAGCCGTGAATCGGCCTCGCCGCTCATGAGGATGAAAGGGGTGGAAGGCGATTTGACCGAAACGTATTTTAGGAGGTCCAATCCTGATTCCGTGGGCATGTTGAAATCGGAAATGGCCAGGTGAAAGTCTTCCTCGCTCATATGGGTGCGCGCTTCGGCCACGTCCCCGGCCGAAGTGCAGTCGTATCCCTTTCGCTGAAGATATTCAGCGATCAGGTACCTCAAAGTTTCGTCGTCGTCAACGATAAGGATCTTGGACATCTTTTTCTCTCCTCTCACCTCGTTGCCTGAAGATGAACCCGGGGCGTGCCCGATTCCCGGCGGAACGGTTCATGTTCAGCACGCCGCCTAAAAGATCCGTGCTGCAATCTCTCATCAAGCAATAGAAGTGCCAGAGGATTTTTCAGGTTTAACGGAGTGGTTCAAAATACTTGCCGAATCGGTCCAGTTCATGTGGTTGTGGAACTGTATGGATTCGACTACACTGCTGTATGTCAAAAAACTTGAAGCGTGTATCTATCTTGCCGTGGAAACAAAGTCAATGCTTATTTGCGAAAAGATCCTGGATCGAACCTGGGGGGAACTTCGCCGGAGTACGGGAAGAGAACGGCAGT
Organism: Desulfobacteraceae bacterium; assembly: GCA_021372635.1. GTDB lineage: Bacteria > Desulfobacterota > Syntrophobacteria > Syntrophobacterales > Syntrophobacteraceae > JAJFUA01. The sequence continues at coordinate 4,965 of JAJFUA010000426.1, forward strand.
CCGGGCACTTTAGCTCTTTTCAGAAAACGGCATCGCTGGCAGAATATCCAATCGATCGGGGGAATCGTCCCGTTTGGCACAGGCGGTCCGAACACCGCGTGCGGAGGCGGTCCCGGATGCAAACGAAGAGCCGCACCGGAGTTCATCCGGGGAAAAGGAGATCGGCAGATGATGGATGGGAAACGAGTGCTGTTTTTGGTTCTTGGCATTGTGCTGCTTGGGATGTTTTTCGGCCCGGCCAGTCCGGCGGGGGCGTCTGAAGTCGGGCTGTCGAAGGGGCAGACGGTGTATGTGCCTGCCTATTCCCATATTTATCACGGGGACCGGAACCAGCCTTTCAACCTGACCGTGACTCTCAGTATTCGAAACACCGACCCGGAGCATCCGATCAGCGTCATCGCCGTGGATTACTTCGATTCCGAGGGGAAGGCGGTCCGGAATCTCCAGCCCGCGGAGGTGGTCCTGAAGCCGATGGGTTCCAAGGACTATGTGGTCAAGGAGTCTGATACGAGCGGGGGATCGGGGGCGAACTTCGTGGTCAGGTGGAAATCCGGCACTAAGGTCACGGAACCCGTCATCGAGGCGGTGATGATCGGCACACAGACGCAGCAGGGCATCTCTTTCACTTCGAGGGGAAAGGTGATACGCGAGGAATCCAACTGACCGGCCGCTCCGGGACTGCGGATCGGAGGCGTTTGATTCGGAGAGCCGTTTCCACGATGCGTTTCGGCAGAAGGCGGGCGTGCGGGGCGATGGAAACCGTTCGAGTGAGCCGGTCTTTGCGGCAGGGGCTGCCGGATGACGGCAGCCCCTGAGACTGCGATGCGTGTTACGCGCCGGGGGCTTTCGAGCCCTTGGACGCCGGCGGCGCCGCGGGAGGCGGGCTGGCCACCGGTTCGGTCGAGTTGATCACGTGGATCTGGATATCCTGCCTGTCCTCAGGCGTGAGATCCGTTTCGATGCTGATATTGGTCTGCTGCCGCGAGCCGCCCGGAATGTTGTCCATGACGGGAACGATCTCGAGGGTATATCCCGTTCCGTTCGGGACGGGCGCTTGCTTCACCTGCAGCATTTTCTCGTCGTAGGTCAGCTTCGTGATGTTGAAAGACTTGCCGCGGGTGCTGGAAACCTGAACGGTCCCGGTGCGCACGGGCTGCTGGGCAGCCAGCCTTCCGACCAGGAGTGTCTGGGGTTTCAGCGAAATTTCCCCCTCGATGTATCCGCTCACCCGGATCATGATGTCGGGTTTCGCGGGCAGGTCCGTATCACAGCGGATATAGCCGTTGTAGGTTCCCCGTTTCAGGAGATTGGCGACCTTCAGGCGGTACTGTTTGCCGTCCTGCACGGTTTCCAGTTCATAGCGGACTTTCTCGTCCAGGTTGGATTCCATCTTGGTGATATGAAAGGGCTGCGTATTGCCCGTCATTTCGACGGTGCTTGGAGCGATCTGGTCGGACAGTCCGCGGAACGCAACGGTGCCGGACGGACGGACATCGATGATGGTCTTGACCGTCCCCTGGATGGTCAGGACCATCCGGGGATTCGCCGGGTCGTTGCTGGAAACGTTCGCGGTTTTCTTGACCGCTCCCTGGAACCCCTTGAGGTTCATCTTCAGAGTGATTTTTCCCGTACCGCCCGGTGGCACCGTTCGATCGAAATGGGCCAGGGTGCAACCGCAACTCGGCCGGACTTCCGTGACCTGCAGCGGTCCCTTGCCGGTATTGGTGAAGATGTAATCGTGCTCGACTTCCCCACCTTCCATGACTTCGCCGAAATCGAAGACAGGCTGGGCGATCGCCATTTTGGGCGGTTCCTGCTGGGGCGGAGCGGGCGGGGCAGCCTGCTGCGATGCCTCCTCGGCAGCGGGCGCCGCCTGGGGAGTGAGTGCCCAGAAGCAGCAGACGAGCAACAAAGTACACCATTTGAGGGATCTGCCCATATTCTGTTAATCCTCCACGTCCTGAAAGTTATTTTGTCCTGGATATCAGATCGAAAATGGTTTCGACGAATCGCTGATATTCCAGTCCGATTTGATTATCCCTTCCCCGGAGAAACGTCAAGGCCAAAATAGGAGCGTTTTCAGGCACGTCGCCCCTTCGGAGTGTCCGTGTTTTCCGCCTTCGGATTTCACCTGCCTTTCGTCTCCCCGGATCTTCCGGCCATGAGATCTCCGGCTGGAACGATCGCGATTCCTTCCTGCCTGAAGCGCGGGGCTTCGAGTTCGAGGACCCGGAGAGTGGCTTCATGGGGATGGCCGATGGCGATGGCCGAGCCGTTGGCCCTGGCCTTCTGAATGAACTGGTTGACCTGCATGCGCACGGAAGCCTCCGAGGGATTGTGGTCGAGGAAAATGTCCCGGCGCGCGGTCAGGACATGGAGTTCCCGGGCGAGCGAATATCCCGTGCTCTGAGGGCTGGTGCAGCTGTCCAGGTAGTAGAGCCTTCGCTGCCGCAGTTCTGACAGGACCTCCCGCATGAAGCTGGCGTGTTCGGTGAAGCGCGAGCCCATGTGATTATTCATCCCGGCATAGTGGGGACTCGTGTTCAGGGCGGTCCGGACGGCCTTGCGAATCCTTTCGTTGGGCATTGAAATGAGCAGGGCGCCTGGACCGGGGTTGATGGAAGGATAGCCCTGGGGTTCCATCGGAAGATGCAGGATAACCTGCCTGCGGCCGGCATGGGCGATCCCGGCGATTTCCGTGCTGTGCGAAAGAAACGGCAGAACGGAAAAGGTGATCTGGAGCGGAATTTTCAAAAATCGTTTTGCCATCTCGACGTCCTGGCCGAAATCGTCGATGACGATCGCCGCCCGGGCGAGCACCGGGGAGATGTCGGGGAGTGGCTCCACAGGCGGAGGAGGAGCACCGGATTTGCCTCCTGCATTCAATGCGAGATGCTGTGTGCCGCCCTGTGCCGGCGCCTGCGGTTCGGGCTTCGGCGCAGACGGTGCCTCGGGCCTTGCTCCCGCGGCCGATACGGGAGGTTGGGGGGGGGCGTTGTGCGCGGGAGCGAGCGGACCGGGTTTCAGCTCCTCGGCTTGCGGAGCCGGAGAGGGTTCCGTCCTTGGTGCCTTGTCGTTTTCAGCGGGCGCATGGCGGTCCTGAGCCGTTTCCGCCTGCCTGTGAACGGGCTCCGCGGGATGAACTCCGTTCCATTTCTCCGGGTCTCCGGACGGCTTCTGTGCCTTTCCCGCCGCAGGGGGACCGACGGGCTTCCACCCGGAGTCCCGGGGAGGCTCTCCCGATGTTCTGGGAGGTTGTCCCCTGGAAACGGAGAGCCCTGGAGAGCCTATACCCCAGTAGACGAGGCCGGCAAGGGCCACAACGGCCAGAAACCATGCGGCGGCGAGGGGCAGGACAAAAGATTTGAAAGGTTTTGAAGATGCGGATTTGGTCCTGGCCGGCGAAGACTTGCGGCTGCTTCTTGTTCCCGGGGTCCGGGCGGGACCCCGGCGGGATGAGGAACCTGTGGATGAGGGAGACCGTCCCCTGGCTGCGGTCGGTTTCTTTCCCGAGGTCGAAGAGGGAGGCATTTGATTCGTGAGCCTCTGCAAGGTGAGCTGGAAGGGGGACGCGTGCCCCTCCCCCGCCTTCCGGGCTCATGCCGGAGCAGCCCGGAGTGCTTCGGGAGGGCGCGAAGGGGCGTCGCCCTCACCCGGATGCCGGAAGGGCTTCTCCCGCGCACCCGGGCGGCGGCCCGTCAGTTGAACCGCATTTGAGCCATGATTTTGTAGCCCTTCAGGAGATCGACGGCGCGCCGGAGCTGGTTGTCCAGGTCGAGCAGCTTCTGAGCTTCCATTTGAACGGTGTCCTTCTTGCCGGCTTCCGATTCGGGCTTTGCGTTCTGCATATGCCGCGGGAGGTCCTTTTCCCGGATGCGCCGCGCCTCGTCGGGAACGTCCCCCTCTTCCTTGTCCTTCGTCGGGATTTCCCGTTTGACCAGGATGTCCGGCACGATTCCCTTGGCCTGGATGGAACGGCCGGAGGGGGTGTAATAGAGCGACGTGGTCAGGCGGAGGGCGGAACCGTCGTTGAGAGGAATCACTGTCTGCACGGAACCCTTTCCGAAGGTGGGTTCGCCGACGATGACGGCCCGTTTGTGATCCTGCAGCGCCCCCGCCACGATCTCGGACGCGCTGGCGCTTCCCGAATTGACCAGGACCGCGATGGGGTAGGCGCGCGGCTTGCTGTTCTTGTGGGCTTCGAAGCGCATCTTCTGGCTTTCCAGGCGTCCGTTGGTGTACACGATCAGCCCTTCACGCAGGAATTCGTTGCTCACTTCCACCGCCTGGTCAAGCAGTCCGCCCGGGTCGTTGCGGAGATCCAGGACCAGTCCGTGGAGAGGGTTGGCTTCGGCTTCCAACTGGTCGAGAGCTTTTCGCAGATCGGTCGCCGTGCCGCTCTGGAAGCTCGAAATGCGCACGTAACCGTATCCGGGATCCAGCATGCGGGAGCGAACGCTCTGGATGGATATGACATCCCGCATCAGTTCGAATTCGAGAGGTTTGCGTTCACCCTTGCGCAGGATCGTCAGTTTCACCTTGGTCCCTTTGGGACCTCTCATCTTCTGGACGGCGTCGGTCAGGGACATATCCTGGGTCGGTTGATCGTCGATCTTGACGATCTGGTCTCCGGCCAGGATTCCCGCCTTGTCGGCCGGAGTGCCCTCAAGGGGCGCGACGACCGTCAGAACGGAATCGCGCATCGTGATTTCGATTCCCAGACCGCCGAATTTCCCCTTGGTTTCCACCTGGAGTTCTTTGTAGTCTTCGGGTTTCAGGAAGGAAGAATGTGGATCCAGTTCGTGAAGCATGCCCGAAACCGCGCCGTACATCAGCTTCTTTGGATCGACCTTCTCGACGTAATTTTCCTGGACGATTGTCAAAACATCGCTGAACAGCTTCAGATATTGGTAGATGTCCGGATTGTCCCCACCGGTCTTGGCCTTTAGGCTCGACCAGCCCAGGAGCAGGAAAGCTAATCCGGCAAGCAGCACAATCACCTTCTTCTGTCTTTTCAACATGTGAACTTCCTCACTCTTCCGAAATTATTGAAGTGCCAGCCATTCTCTGGGATCCACAGGTTTCCCATAATGTCGTATCTCAAAATATAACTTCGGCTCGGAAGGCGAGCCGGTATTTCCCACCGTTGCCACCGTCTCCCCGGCTTTTACGACGTCGCCGGTATTCTTCAGAAACTGTCCGGCATGAGCGATGAGGCTGTGGTAATGCTCGCCGTGATCGATGATCATCACCTTGCCGTATTCCCTGAACCAGTCGGCGAACATCACGACGCCTTCGTGAATCGCCCGGATGGACTCTCCCCTGGCGGCAGTGATGATAATGCCGTTGTTGTAAAGAATCGAGCGGGAAGTGGCATCCGATGTCGTGTTGAATGTCTCGACGACGTTCCCGGCCGCGGGGGCCGGGAGCTTTCCCTGCCTGGAAGAGAAGGGCCTGTCGCGCGATTCGAATACGGGCTTCCTGCTGAACGCCCGCCGCTCCAGCGTTTTCTGGCTTTCTTCGAGACTGGAATTGTACGTGGCGTACAGGTCTGTCTGCCGGCCGGCCCGGGACAGCAGGCCCAGCTTCTCGCTCCTGGAAGAAGCAATCTCCCGGGAGCATTCGTCGATCCGGCTTTTGAGGCCGTCCGCTTCCTGGCCCTTGACGGCGATGTCCTTTCGGAGACTTTGAATCTCGGCCGCCCTCTTTTGAAGTTCAAGGAAAAGCCGGTGGTCGTTTTCCACCAGGTTTGCCGCAAGATTCCCCGCTTCGGCCGCCGCAAGGCCATCGGGGGCGGAAATCACGCACGCCGCATAGCCCAGAGCCTTGAACTTGTAGAGATTTACCAGCCTTGCCGCGGCGCCGCGGAGGGAATCGCCCGACCCGCTCCGCAGGGAGGCCAGCCGCCTTTCGAGTTGCGCCCGCTCCCCTTCCAGGCCGGTGAGCTGGCCTGAGAGGCTTTCGGCCCGGGATTCGAGTTCATGGATCTTACGATCCAGCCGCTCCATTTCGTTCATGAACCGGTCTTCGGTTTCCGTTGCGCCCTTCGCTGCCCCGCTCCAATCCTGCCGGTCCGAACCCTGCTCC
>JAJFUA010000427.1 GCA_021372635.1 Desulfobacteraceae bacterium
ACTGTGATGAGCCATGTAAGTGGAAGTTGTTTCTTTTTGCGAACCCCCGAGACACCTTGCTGCTTGATGCCCAACTTCCTCGCGAGTTCTGCGTCCGAGGAAACACCCAATGCAGTTCGCAATCGTTTCAGCCGGGCTTCAAATGAGTTCGCTTGCTCGTCGTTGGCAAGCGAACCAGCACGCGAACTGGTTCGCTTGCTGGGATTATCATTTATGTTGTTGTTTATACTTGACATTACTTGGCATCCTACAACGACAAGAAAAACATCCCAAGCGAACGCGTTGTGTCCACCGAAAGGGGCTCTGGGGCGCAAAGTGCACACAAAATGGATTAATTTGCCGAGAAATGCCGAGAAACGCAAAAAACGGGAAAGTGGCTTGGAAGCTCACTTTCCCGTGTATTTTTCTGGTGGGCCGTCAGGGACTCGAACCCCGAACCTCCTGATTAAGAGTCAGCTGCTCTACCATTGAGCTAACGGCCCGATTGATCTGAACCGCCCGGTTTCGGCCGGAAACCGGCTTGGGAATTGCTCGTTCCCGCGATTCGCAAGCCTATATACAACCATTCGAAACAGATTGCAACCCCGAAGTTAACGATTATTTCACCGGCTGTAAAGTATCGCCGCAAATTGTCCTCGCACGGCGGCCCCGCTCGACTTCCACCCGCAGTTCCCGTGCGGCACGGCAGGGGTCTTGCGCCGCCATGATCGCGGATACGACGGCCACTCCGTCCGCCCCGGCGTCGATGACGTCCGCCGCGTTGGCAGTGTTGATCCCCCCGATGCCCACCAGGGGGAGGCGGACGGCACCGCGGATTTTCCGCAGCCCCTCGAGGCCGGCCGGTGCGGGGGCGTCCGGCTTCGTCGGTGTGCTGAAGACGGGACTGACTCCCAGATAGTCCGCTCCGTCCGCCTCGGCTTTCAATGCTTCCTCGACCGTGCTTACGGATACGCCGACGATCATTCGTTCCCCTGCGACCCGGCGGGCAAGGGCGCAGTTCGTGTCGTCCTGCCCCAGGTGCACTCCGGCGGCACCGCAGGCCAGGGCGATGTCGAGGCGGTCGTTGATGATGAGCGGAATGTTCCACCGATCGGCGAGTTCCTTCATTTCGACCGCCGACCGCAGGAACTCCTCGTCTTCGAGAAGCTTTTCCCGGAGCTGGACAACCGTTATGCCGCCCCTCATCGCTTCCGCCACCGTATGCGCCACGTTCCGGCCGCGGCACAATCCGCGGTCCGTGACCAGGTAAAGCGTGCAATCCAGTTTGTTCATCCGTTCGCTACTCTTCCCTTATCTTCGCCCGTTCGCGTATGTCGTCGGCCGTAAGCGCATCGAGGGCGTCCAGGAGCAGGACATGGAACGAGCCCGGACCGGGGTTCGACCGGGCGGCCGATTCGCCGGCGATCCCGAAGCAGACCAGAGCCCCCACCGCCGCCACGAACGGATCGGGCTCCACGGCGGCAAACGCCCCCGTAATGGCGGATGCGGCGCATCCGGTGCCGGTAACCCGGCCCATGAGAGAATGGCCGTTCGCTATGCGGACCGAACGCACTCCGTCGGTCACGAAATCCACCGGTCCGGTTGCCGCGACGACCGTTCCGGAATGCCTCGCGAGCTCGGAAGCCGAGGATGCGGCATCATCCGGGCATTCCGCCGAATCGACACCCCGGGTCTGCGAAGAGCCCCCGGCCAGGGCGTGGATTTCCGAGGCGTTTCCCCGGATGATGGAGATCCGGTTCCGAGCCGTGAGTTCCCGGGCCGTCTCCGTACGGAAGCGCGTGGCGCCCGCGCCCACGGGGTCCAGGACTACGGGGGTGGAATCGTTCCCGGCAGCCTTTGCGGCGAGGTGCATGGATCGGACCCATCCGGAGGAGAGCGTGCCGATGTTGATGACCAGTGCGTCGGCTAGGCGAACCATCTCCTCCATTTCTTCCGGAGCGTGCGCCATGACCGGGGAGGCGCCGAGGGAAAGCAGCGCATTGGCTGTAAAATTCATCACCACGAAGTTCGTGATGTTGTGGATGAGAGGACGGCGCCGGCGAACGGCGTCCAGGCCGCTGCAGATACGTTCCTGTAATGAACCGCCTTGGTAATCGCTCATGAAATCCCCCGATGGAAATTCGGCTCCACGTTCCTTCCTTGAAGCGAAAGACTTTTTCGGCCCTGTCGACGGCAGTCGGCCGCCCTTTGAAATCTCAGGTACCTGATACATCGATTGACGGTACGATGCAAGAATTCAGGCAGTCCAGAGGGGGGAGGGCGGACGAACCGGGCGGGACCGGCGCGGGGGTGCGACGACAAGAAGCAGGATTCCATGTTGCGTCTCGACCGGACCTGACGGATAATATTGGCAAAGTGAACACATCAACAGGAGGATGGATATGGAGAAGAGTAAGTATCAGGAAGCCTGTGACCTGCTTGTTCAGACGAAAAACGACTACGACAACGCGCTCATTTCCTTTTCGAAGATCTTTCGCACTCGGCTGTCGGCCTTCCTGGGATGTGATCCCGGCGTGATCGAGCTGAAATTCGGACATCCGACCAGGGTGAGGGGATCGAACCACATCACCTGCTATTTCAGCATCGTCGTCACGGTCGACGCCCTGGGGCAGAAATGGGCCCTCCCGCTGGAAGGCCTCAACTTCTCCACCCCGGAGAAGGACCGCTTCCTGGTCGCTCTGCACAACAAACAATTCAGCATGGAACATGAAGAACTGCAGATCCTGTTCAACGGGATATTCGACAGGCTGCGGGAGCGCTGCTTCCACCTGCAGGAAGGCTACGTTCCGCCTGCCGGGATCTAGCGGCCCGCAGGGAGGGAAGTCCTTTCCCTGAGGGCAATCCCCTTGCGGGCCTCAGGGATTGTCCTCCGGGAGACCGGTGCCTGACGGAGGCCGGCTTCGGCGGCCTCCGTCTTTTGCGAAGGGGGGGCAAGTCTTTTATCCGGGAGAGGACTTTGTTCGGCCCGTTTCAGTATCTCCTCGCCGTCCCGGTCCGAAGGGGTGGCATGGGCGGCCCCGATGCGCACCGCGACGCGGAATTCCTCGTGCCGGTGCCGGAAAGAGGCCTTTTCCGCATTCCGATACAGCCTTTCCGCTACGATGGGGAGGATATCCTCGGACGTACGCGGCAGGATGGCTACGAACCCGTTTTCACAGGAGCGTGCCAGGAAATCGCTCCCTCGAAGAGTGTCCCTCATGATTCCGGCCAGTTCCTTCAGACATCCGTCTCCTGCCGCATCCCCGAATCTTTCGTTGATGGCATGGAGATTGTCGACCTCGATGGAGAGCGCGGAGAAGACCTGCTGGCTGCGCTGGTAGTTCTTGAACTCGGCGGCGATGCGCTGCCTGCACGCGCGCCGGTTGTATACGCCGGTCAACGGGTCGCGGAAGAGGCCGATTTCCAGAACCCGCGTCTTTTCCCGAGCGCGGCTGAGCTGATTTCTCATCTCGGCCATACGGCGCGCCATGTCGTCCGTTTTCCTTTGTGAACCGGCCGGCGGGTCCGTTTTTCTCTTTTTCTGCTCGATCATCGACTTGATGAACGGCAGCTTTCCCTCGATCAGGCTTTTCAGTTCCCCGATATTTCTTTCTGCGGGTGAGAATTCCCCGTCGCCGGTTTCCTCCCTTCCCGGAATGCCCGGCGACCGGGTTTCCCCGTCCGCGGTATCCTCATCCTGGAAGCCCGTCCGCAGGCATCTTTCCATTTCGAACATTCCTTCCTCCAGGTGGGCGAGCAAATGGGCAACCTGGGAGGTTTGGGCGGACAGGTAGTTGAAGTTCGACCGGATGATCCGGAAAATCTCCTCGCCCGCATCGACCAGGTGATCGAGGCGATCTGTTTCCCTCGTGCTTTTTCGAATATCGCTCAGGGTGGACGGCACCAGCGCGGCTGAGTTTTCTTCAATGTCTTCGAGGGCCTCCCGGAGCAGCCTGCGCAGTTTGTCGACGCTGCCACACTCCGAATTACCGGCCACGTGAGCCGGGTGGGACGTTCCTGGTCCGGAAGGCTGGCAGCCAGATCCGGGCGAAGGCGCCGTACGCATCAGGGCGACCAGTTCCTTCCTGCCGGAGAGAGATTCCTGGAGCATTCGAGGAGTGATGACCACGGCATCCACGCTGAGTGCCTTCAGCGTATCGATGACGATTTCCGAGAGCTTCCCGAGACAGGCGTCCAAAGGCGCAGATCCCATTTGTTCCCTCCCGCCGACGGCGGCAAAGTTTCTGTGGAGTCCATCGATTGTTGCTGGGGTCAAGGATTCGGTTTCTTAATGCCTGATTCGACAAAACGCTCGGAATTGATAAGCCTTTTTAAGTGGTCAACAGGCCAGAGTGCATCTTTTTTCGAAAAGAGAGGCATCGTTGAGGACGCCGTACGCTTCGACAGGCGTTGAAGCAGGAGAGGGCTGCCATGTACCCGGGGACGGGCAGGCCGAAGGCTGCGGCCGCCGGGCGGTAGCGGAGGGCTGATGGGAATGGTCCGGCGGCCGGAAGTTCTTCAGGTGGAAGACCGGGGGGATTGGGCATCAAGGGCGAGGACTGCATCCAGGTCCCGGACCAGCCGATAGGCTTCCGCGGCCAGTGCGTCGAGCGGTCGGTCCGGCCGGGGCGCGCGCCCCCGCTTTACTTCTTCGCAACGAGAGAAGATGTCTCCGAGTGCGGCGAGGGTGACGGGATCTCCTCCCCGTTCCGCCAGGAGCTTTTCCAGCTCCGGAAAGCCGGGAATGCTTCCCTGGAGATCCAGCTTGTCGCACCCGTACCCTGCCAGGGCTTCGAGCAGCAGAACATAGAGCCTGGAATCGGAGAAGCGGGACGATCGTATGAGTCCTATCCTGCGCTTGAAAACGGCAAAGGCTTTATCCGAGCGGGATTCTTCCGAGTGGATCGCCTTTTCGGGCCTGCTCCGGCGCAGCAGGGGGAGACTCAGGAGCGGGACGAGGAGCAGGACCGCTTCGGACGGGAAGCAACGTGTGCCGGTTCGGACCGCCGTGTCCGGAGGCTCTTTGTCCGGTGCGTCCGGCTTCTTCTGCACCGTGGTTTCTTCTTCCGCACTCGAACCCGCTTCGCGGCCATCCGGGCTTACCACCTTCGGGGAGCCCCCGGCCTCGCCGGCGGTTTTCGCCTCTTCGAACACGGGGAACACGGTGAGCGTGACCGCTTCGGAGCGCACGATCCGCATCCCCGCCGCCCCGCTCGATCGTTCCTGGGAGTCGTCCCCGGAAGAGACGTTTTCCGCTTCTTCCTCCGGCGAGGCGATGAGGAGCGTCGACTCCGGGATGGTGAACATACCCGGAGAGCGGGCTACGAGCGTTTTCCGGATGCTCAGGGTCGTGTGTGGTTTTCCGTCCACGATGCGGCAGGTTCTCTCGGCCAGAGCCTCTCCTCGTTCCAGGGGGATGCAGAGGAAGTCTCCGGCAGGTTCCCCTTCTGTCGCGGGGTCTTCGAATTCGAAGGCTTCGTCCGCAAAGACGGGCAGGTCCAGCAGCGCGTCGTCGATCTCCCCGGGAAAGCATGCCGTGATTTCAACGGCCACGGGTTCTCCGACGGTAAACTCCGTTTGGGAAAACCGAAGGTCGAGGCAGAAGTCCCCCTGGGGTTCCCCTTCGAGAATCTGGACCGGCAAGGCCTCCCACTGGAGCGTTTGAACGCCTGCGGCGCTTTCCGCATCGTCGGGGAAGGGCGGCGGATCGGCCCGCAGCGGCGCAGAAAGTGCGGCAGCAAGCAGGCATGCCATCAGAAGGCGGCGGATACGGCCGTTCGGGATCATGATTCCAGGTCCTCTCGGGATCGCCGGACACTGTACCGGGTGGAAAAACGCCGATCTCTCCATTCCATGGGAGATCTTGAGGACTGAGACGGGCAGACACATCGGATCGGCCTGCATTCTACGACGGGATGCATCGGGATACAAGCCGGGAAATCGAAAATCCGTCGAGGTGCCGGGGGGATATTCCCCCGTACGATCCGCGGTTTTCTGTCCTCCCGGCTGAGGATGTGTCTTCCGGCGGCCGGAGACTCTTGCCTTCCGCGTTTGTTGCATTAGATTCAAGACTTTGGTAAGTTGCATGCAAGTGCCGGCCCGGAGGAGAAGGCAGCGGATCTCTGTCGGCCGGCGGAGTTTGAGCCGTTTCCGGATCGTTTTTACCCCGGTTGTCATGTCCTGCCTGAATGTATCGGGAAGGGAATTCATGAGAGGAAAGACAGGTGTCTACCTGATCGGCGCCCTGGGGTCCATCGCCACAACGGTCGTGACGGGCGCCCTGGCCCTGCGGGAGCGCATGATTCCACCCATTGGAATGGTCACTGCGACGGATGTCTTTGAGGGAGCGGACCTGGTCCGCATCGAAGACCTGGAGTTCGGCGGGTGCGATATTCGGTGCGCGACGGATGAGCACCCGGCCGGTTCCGATTTCGATGCGGGGCCGATCGACCCGCGGATCGCCGAAGCCGTCGGCCCGGAACTCCGTGCGATACTGAAGGGCATCCATGGGGGCACGGCGACGAACTGCGGCGAGGCCATAGCGGGCCTGGCGGGCTGCACTCGACAGGACGGGGGAACGCTCCGGGACGAAATCGAAGAAATCCGGGAGCGTCTGCGCCGGTTCAGGCGGCTGTCCCGGCTCGACGAGGTGGTCGTGGTCAACCTGGCCTCCACGGAGCCTCCCCTGGAGTTCGAAGTCTGCCATGAATTTCCCGCGGCGCTGGAAGCCTGCCTCGACGCGAACCGGGCGGAAAAGATCCGGGCCAGCACGCTCTACGCCTACGCCGCGATACGCGAGGGCTGCCCCTACGTCAATTTCACTCCGTCCAATGCGGCCCTTTTCCCGGCGCTCGTGCGCCTGGCGGAACAGTGCGGCGTGCCGGTGATGGGAAGCGACGGAAAGACGGGGGAAACCCTCGTCAAGTCCGCCCTCGCTCCGATGTTCGCCTGCAGGAACCTGGAGGTTCTGAGCTGGGAGGGCTTCAATATTCTCGGGAACATGGACGGCCGGGTCCTCAATCATCCGCAGAACAAGGAATCCAAGATCAGGAGCAAGGACCGGGTGCTTGCGAAGATCCTCGGCTACGCTCCTCATTCCAGGACAGGCATCGACTACGTCCCTTCGCTCGACGACCAGAAAACGGCCTGGGACTTCATCCACTTTCGCGGCTTCCTGGGAGCGAAAATGTCCCTTCAGTTCACCTGGCAGGGATACGATTCGATCCTCGCCGCGCCGCTGGTCCTGGACATGGTGCGGCTGGCGGAGTTCGCTCTCCGCAGGGGCGAAGCCGGGCTGATGCCGCATCTCGCCCTCTTTTTCAAGACCCCCATGGGCGTCGAAGAATACAGCCTCGAAGCACAATACCGGATGCTGCTGGACTACGCGAACGGTGTTCGCACCGCTCTGCGGCCCGTCACCGGTCCCTGACGCCGGTACGGGCGCGGGCTGCCGCTTCGACCGCAGGACTATGCGGACGGGAGGGCAAGATAGCCGCACTCGATGAGGCGGCGCACTTCCCTTCGAAAGGGGAGGGGGATGATCGCCGGGTCGATGCCCGCGTCGCAGGCGGCTTTGGCAAAGGCTTCCCGGAGCGTCCGCCGGCCGTCGCACCCGGCGAGAAACTCCACCGTGAAGGGGCTGATTCGCTCCGAAACCGCAATCCCGCCGTCCATGAAGAGGACCTGGGCGACGCTCTTCCATCCCCGGGGGGAATGTTGCAGGTCCTGCCGGATGCGGACTTCCTGCGATACCAGGAAGGGAAGGCCGAACACGGTCCGGTCGTCGGCTGTCGCTTCGAGGAAATCGATGGCTTTGAATGTTTGCTGAATCACCCGGCCGCAGCGCGGCCCTCGGACGACCGCGGGGGTGTCGTTTGCCCGGAACCAGTTCCTCGAGCCCGAAGAGCGGCGCATGGTGATGAGGCCGGAGCCGATGGACCGGATTCCCCGTTCCCGGTAGTACCGGAGCCATTCCCCGTACTTCGTTCCGAACCGCTCCGCCTCCGCCTTTTCCGTATGGCCGATCCACAGTGCGGCGTAGGCTTCCGCGTCCTGCCTCTCCAGGAGCATGACCAGTACGTCGCAGCCGGAACCCGCGCACCAGGAGGCGAGCCTCTCCTTCCAGTCCTCGCCGAACCGTTCCACCCAGTTGCAGAGAATCTGGCAGTATCCGCCCTCGTACAGGTGGTTCGGTGCCTGGCGGACGATGGTTTCGCAGACTCGGTCGGCATCCATGCCCGCGTCCCTGTATATGTAGCCCTTTTCGGGAGATATGACGAAAGGGGGATTCGAGACGATCAGGTCGAAAAGATTGCCCTCGACCGGGTGGAACAGGCTTCCCTCGACGGTTTCCACGTTTGCCAGTCCGTTCAGGGCCGCGTTGAACGCCGCGAATCGGACAGCTCTGGGATTCACGTCCAGGGCCAGCACTCGTTCGCTGTGAGCTGCGGCTTCCACGGCCTGGATGCCGCAGCCGGTGCCGAGGTCCAGGGTCTTCCGGGACCTGCGGCGGATGGTGGCGTTCAGAAGAGTCAGGGAGCTTTCCCCAACGCCCATGACGAAGCTGTCCCGGTTGGCGGAAAGAAGCCTGTCCGCCGCGTCGTGGGCGAGGATCGAGTCTTTGTGCGGACGGAGTTTCAGCGATGCGCGCAGGGAATCCCCGGAGGCGCGGATGAGGCCGGACGACAGGAGTTCTTTCGCGACGCTCGCGGGAATGGCCCGCTTCAGTTCATTCCGCTTTACGGGCTCTTCCAGCAGAAAGAGGCGAATGAAGAGATCGAGGGGCCTGTCGCCTTCGACCCGCGCTGCCAGCACAGGTGGAGGAATCAGCCGAAGCGCGCGGAAGTCGTTGATTCCGAGGGCCTGGAGAATCTGGGGCCCGCTGTAGCCGGTATCCTGGAGGATTCTTCCGAAGCGGGTGGCGGCTTCGGCCTGCGGGAATGAGAGAGGCGGATCGCTGGGGCAACGCGACTTTTTCATTGAATTCGGTTCACCATGCGCGGGGAAAAGCCGGGCATTTCCGGCAGGCCGTCCCGGTCAGGCGCGGAACGGTCCACTGACGTTCGGGGGATATGGAGGCTTTCTAAATACGCAAAACACCGCTCCCTGCCGCGGCTCCCGGCGGGATTTCGCGGCAGGCTTCAAAAAGAGGCAGGCCGCGACAACCCGGATTGCGCCCCCGCCTTTACGTGCCGTCCAAGGCGTGTACCTCTGTGCTAGATCTTCAGCATCGTCGAGGAAGATTCGATCTTCAGAGTCTGGCCCGACAGGGGATTGACGTTCCGGTACAGCGAGTTTACCGGCGAAAGATACATCGGCGGTTCCGGCTGAGGGTCGAGCCCGCCGTACACTTTCAACATTTCCTCCCTGGACAGCGCCTTTTCGGGCAAGTCCTCGATTTTTATCCTCGCCATCGTATTTTTCCCTTCTTTAAAAAGCCCACAGGCTGAAATGCGATTCGCCGGCCTGTGCTCCACTGCCCGGCCGGGTTCGAAGCACGCATGCGACTTCTTTGTCCATTTTAGCTAAATTGATCCAAAACCTGCCGGATGTCAAGAATAATTTGCAGTCGGGGAGAAAGATCCAGGCAGGTAAATTGTGCGTGTATTCTGCCGTCTGTGGCGCACATGAAGATATTACCGCTGCGACAATGACTCGTGGAGTCAATTGCACAGCGCCCGGTACTGCCTATTCTCCGGTGGTGAATTGCAACCGGTGGTCACGATTTGCCGGAGATGGACTCGAGCGTGTTTCCGGTCAGGCGGAAGACGGTCCACTCGTCCAACGGTTCTGCGCCCAGCGAACGGTAAAAGTCTATGGCCGGTTTGTTCCAGTCGAGCACGGCCCATTCCAGCCGTTTGCAGCCGCGCTCCACCGCCAGGCGGGCCAGGTGCAGCAGCATGGTTTTTCCGAGTCCTCTGCCGCGGGCGTGAGGTCTCACGTAGAGATCTTCCAGGTACATCCCCTGGCGGCCCAGGAATGTGGAATAACTGTGAAAGAAAAGCGCGTAGGCTTCCGGCTTGCCGTTCATGGAGCCGAGGAGGACTTCGGCGTAGGCGCGGGGCACGAACAGGGTTTCCCTGAGGTCTTCTTCCGTTGCGGTAACCGCGTGCTCGAGTTTTTCGTAAACGGCCAGTTCCCTGATGAGGCTCAAAATCAACGGAACATCCGCCACTGTGGCCAGGCGGATCTTGAGTTCACTACTTTCGGTCATGACTGCTCCATGGTCTGTCTTGAACGGATGTCCGCTTCAGGCGTCCTCCAGCGATTCGGGATCTATGGTTCCTTCGCAGACCCTAGTGACGGGGCCTTTCATGGTGATGCGGTAATCTTTCCCGATCCGGATCTCTATACTGCCTCCGGGCATGCGGACCGTGATCTCGGGCCCGCAAAAGCCTAGGCGGTGCGCAACGGCGGCGGCCGCGCTGCTGCTGCTTCCCGACGCGAGCGTGTACCCTGCGCCCCGTTCCCAGATTTCGATCTGAATGTTTTCCCTGTCGACGATGCGCATGAACTGGACGTTCGTCCTGTTCGGGAAACGCGGGTCCGTTTCGATTGCGGGACCGTACCGGCGCGCGGTTTCCTCCGACGGTTCCGGGCAGAGGATCACGCAGTGCGGGTTGCCGATGGTCGCCGCGCAGTAGGTGAACCTGCGGCCTTCGATTTCGATCTCCTCGTTCAGGACTTCCCTGGCGGCTCCTCGAACCGGGATGACGGTGCTGTCGAAGCTGACCTTTCCCATCTCGACCGTGACGGACCGCCCGCCGGGCGCGACTTCCGAGAAAACTTCGCCCCCCGCCGTGAGAATCGGAAACGGTTCCGAGGAAACCAGGCCCCTGTCCCACAGGTAGCGGGAGAAAATCCGGAGCCCGTTGCCGCTCTTTTCCGCCTCGCTTCCGTCGGGGTTGAAAATCCGCACCCGCATGCGGCCGTCGGACTCGCTCACCGGTCCCCACAGGATGCCGTCCGAACCCACCCCGAAGTTCCTGTGACAGATGCGCCGAATCTCCGCCGGGCTGAGCGGGCGTTCGATGCCGGCCGGGTCCATGACCAGGTAGTCGTTTCCGAGTGCGTGATACTTCGTGAATTTCATACGATCGCAATCTCCCTCGGGCAGTTGAACGTTCTTGTCACGCCGGTCCTTCATGGCGCCTCAATCCTCCGCGTTTGCCGCCGGCCGCCCTGCGGAACCACCGAACATCCGGATGATCGTCTCCGGCGAGGTGTATTCCCGGTCCTGCGCCTTCGCCGTGGACAGGAACGTCAGGTAACCCAGGGCGAACCCGAGCCCCCTGCGCAGGGGAATGTTCTTCTCGACGGCGGCGAGCCACCCGCTGGAGGCGATTTCCAGGACGTAGGGGAGTATGCTGTTGCAGAGAGCGCCGGAGGAAGTCCTGGCCACCGCCGAGGGCAGATTGGGAACGCAGAAGTGCCGGATGCCGTCCACTTCGTAAACCGGATTGTCGTGCGTGGTCAGCCGGCAGGTTTCCACGGCTCCTCCGGGGTCGCAGGAGATGTCGACGATCAATGCGTCCCGTTTCATGAGCTTGAGCATCTCCCGCTTCAGGATGTGCCGGTCCGAGCGGGGGGGCCACTTGACGGCGTTGACGAGCAGATCGGTCCGGGGCAGCAGTTGCCTCACGTTGAACTCGTTGAGAAACAGCGTTCCCGCACGGGGAAAGATCCTCTGGCGCACGTCCCGGAGTCGTTCCAGGTCGATGTCCATGATGGTCGTTTCCGCCCCCAGGCCCAGGGCGCTCCGCGCGGCTCCCAGCCCGACGCTTCCCGCACCGAAGATGACGACCTTCGCCGGTTCGATCCCGGCGGCCCCGCCGAGCAGAATGCCGCTGCCGCCGTTGATGGTGAACATGTGGCAGGCGCCCATGAGAATGCCGACCTCCCCGGCGATTTCGCTCATGGGAGTGAGCAGGGGGGAGCGGCCGTCGTCCGTGAGGATGTCTTCGTAGGCGATGCCGATGATTTTCCTGTCGAGCAGAACCTGCGTTTCTTCGGGATTTCCGGCGGAGTGGATGTAGGTGAAGACGATCTGCCCTTCCCGGAGTAGTTCGTATTCGGGCGGCAGGATCTCTTTGACCTTGAGGATCATCTCCGCCTTTTGAAAAACGGCCGCGGCGTCGGGTGCGATTTCCGCTCCCGCGGAGCGGTAGGCTTCGTCCGTGATGCCGCTTCCCACTCCCGCCCCTGCCTCGATGAGGACGCGGTGGCCGGCTTCGGTCAACGCCTCCACCCCCGGCGTGGTCAGGGGGACGCGGTATTCGTTGTTCTTGATTTCCCTGGGCATTCCAATCAGCATTTTTGCTCCTCGCAAGCGGTCGGGCACGATCCGCCCCCGGCCGCCCTTCGATGGACCGCCGCGGCATTGCCGCTTTACTCGCGGCGCCGGTTGCTATATGTTCGAAATCGCTGGTCTGTCTCCGTTTCCGTTATCGAAGCCGGCCGCCCGGCGGCCCGCACCCGCAACCCCGGCAGGACACCCGCAACACGGAGGAATCCATGAAAAAGATAGCGTACCCGCCGCGCCTTGACATCGCACATCTGCCCACGCCGATCAAGCCCCTTGCACGCTTCGGAAAGAAACTCGGTGTGGAGCTCTATATCAAGCACGACGACCTGACCGGCATCGGGCTGACCGGCAACAAGGTGCGCAAGCTGGAGTTCTCTTTTGCCGATGCCTTGGCGAAGGGCGCCGATACCGTTTTGACCTGCGGCGGAGCCCA
>JAJFUA010000004.1 GCA_021372635.1 Desulfobacteraceae bacterium
TATTCTGAGCGCCTACAAGGAGGTGGTCGCCAGCACGTACAATCCGAGAGCCATCTACTATCGCCGCAGCAGGGGATACCCGGACGAATACGTGATCATGAGCGCCCTGTGCCTGGTCATGGTGGATGCCCGATCGAGCGGTGTGCTGTACACGCGGGACCCGAACGACCACCGAAGGGACGTGATCATGATCAACGCCGTCTGGGGCCTCGGGGTGAACGCGGTCGACGGTTCCGCGGCCACCGATTTTTACGAAATCGACAAGGAAGACAGGCAGACTCTGGCGACCCGGACCACCCGCAAGGAAAGCAGGCTGATCATGGGCAAAGACGGCCGCATCCTCGAGGAGGAAGTGCCCGCCGAACTCCGCAGTCGCCCCTGCCTCTCGGAAGAACAGTTGATGGTCCTCGCGGACTACGCCCTCACCCTGGAAGAACACTACCGCACCCCCCTCGATATCGAATGGGCCGTGGACCCGAAGGGCAAGGTGATTCTGCTGCAAACCCGGCCGTTGAACCTCGATATGATGACGACCCAGAGAGAAAGCAGGATCCTCGACCAGGACGTCGAGGCCCTTCAGCAAAGGTTTCCCGGGAACCCGATCCTTCTGCACGGCGGAATCACCGCCTCGCGAGGAAAGGCCTGCGGCCTCGCCTACGTGCTCACCTCCGAACACCATTTGCTGAACATCCCCGAAGACTCCATTCTCGTGGCACAGCAGACTTCTCCACGCTATGTATCCATCCTGGGCAGAGTGCAGGCTATCCTCACCGACGTGGGCAGCGTTACGGGGCACATGGCTTCCGTCGCCAGGGAATTCGGCGTGCCCACGCTGGTGGGCACGGGTACGGCCACGGAAACCATCTCCCACGGGGAGGAAATCACCGTCGATGCGACGAACGGCATCGTTTTCAAAGGCCGCGTGGAAAGCATTCTGGAACGGAAAAAGGCCGCCAATCCCATGAAAGGCAGCCCGACGTACAGGGTGGCCCATTCCGCTCTCAAGAAGATTGCCGTACTCAATCTGGTGGACGCCGAACACGAGAGCTTTTCGCCTCTCGGCTGTCAAACCCTGCACGATGTGATCCGCTTCGCCCACGAGATGTCCATGCGCGAGATGTTCCGGATCAGCGACGATCTCGACGTGGACAAGCGATTCGCCGTGCGCCTCAAGGTGCCGCTCCCCATGAAGATATACGTCGTGGACCTGGGAGGGGGGCTCGATATTCCGGAAGGAGTTTCGGATGCCCGCACCGAAAACGTGACATCCATACCCTTTCAATCTCTCCTCAAGGGGATGATTCGCCCGGATGTGCGCTGGACGGGGCCCGTGGAAATGGACTGGAAGGGCTTCGCCACCATCCTCGCCGAATCGGTTTTCCAGGACCCTATGATGGACGACCGGATGGGCGGCCCCAACTACGTCGTGATATCCTCCGAATATCTGAATTTCAATTCGCGTCTCGGCTATCATTTCGCGGTCGTGGATGCCTATTGCGGCAACCAGGTGAACGACAACTACATCACTTTCTCTTTCAAGGGAGGAGCCGCCGACATCGGGCGGCGGTCCAGGCGCGCCATGCTCATCGCCCGGATACTCAAGGATCTCGGCTTCAAAACCTTCATCCGCGGCGATCTGGTACGCGGAGAAGTCAAGAAATACGACTCCCTGCTTTTGCAGGAGAAGCTGGATATGGTGGGCCGGCTTCTCGCATCCGTCCGCCTCCTCGACATGGTCCTCTCCGACGACGGCCGCATCGAATGGTACGTTGAAGAGTTCTTCAAGGGGAATTACACCTTCCAACGGCGCCCATGACCCCGGGTGTCTTTTCCCCGCTCTCTCCGGTACGCGAGGCGGAACGATCCGACCGACAAGTAATTGTGCATTACCTTGAATGGGAAAACCGGTCCATCCGCAGCCGTCTTCGGCTGCCATCGACAAATTCATTTCGGGAGGGAAACTCATGGGGAAAAAAATTCAACCTGTCCGGACGGATATGAACGAATCCCATTTGTCGGAAAACCTGGAAAGATACCGGCAAAGGGCACTTGAACTCGGCGCATCCAGGGCCAGAATCGTGCCGATCGCCGAAATCCCCGTCGACGAGCGGGTACCCCTGAAATGCCAGATCCC
The DNA here is from genome assembly GCA_021372635.1 of Desulfobacteraceae bacterium. Lineage (GTDB taxonomy): Bacteria > Desulfobacterota > Syntrophobacteria > Syntrophobacterales > Syntrophobacteraceae > JAJFUA01. The sequence goes on from JAJFUA010000004.1 coordinate 2,135, forward strand.
GCGTTGCTTCGGCTACGGCGTCTCCGCCCATTGCCCCCCCAACACGTTGAAACCCGCCGAACTGAGAGAGATACTCAAGAAATACAGCTGGGCCGTTTTGTTTACAAAAGACGTAGCCCCCGAAGTCATCATACGGGACAAGGCAACGATCAAGGAGCGCGTCGACGCCTACCAGCTTATCTTTCGCATGGTGAGCGAGATCGAATCCATGGCCTTCTATGACGGGCACTACCTGGCGTTCGGCTTTGCCGCGGGTTCCTGCAGGCACACATTCTGCGGTCAGCAGAAGGAATGCCTGGCGCTCAAGGGGGAACGATGCCGGTTCTCGCTGCTCTCCAGGCCCTCGATGGAAGCCGTCGGGATAGACGTCTACAAACTGGTCGCCTCTTCGGGCTGGGACATCTACCCGATCGGCAGCGGCGCAAAAGCGGAAGACGTGCCCAAAGGAAACCTGGCAGGGATCGTGATCGTCCAGTAGACCGGGATTTCCTCGCCGCCCACCGGGGAAGACGACTCCATGGAACGAGCACCTCTCGCAGCAGCTACACTCGCGGGTTTTGCCGCCGCAATCGGCCAGATTGTCATCCTCAGGGAAATGCTGGTTCTCTTCCACGGCAACGAACTGTCGACGGGAATCATCTTCTTCTGCTGGCTTCTGTGGACGGCCGCCGGGGCGGGCCTGGCCCGCAGGCCCGGGCCTTCCTCCAGGGGCGCGGCGCTTCCGGCCGTCCTGGCCATGCTGGCTCTCAGCCTTCCCGCAACAATCCTTCTCGCAAGGGCGGCAAGGCTGCTCTGGGGAATCCCGGCAGGGCAGCAGGTGCCTCCCTCCATCATGCTCGGCATGGTGCTGACCACGATTTCCATCTTCTGCCTAGCATCCGGTGCGGCCTTCACCCTGTCGTGGCGGACCGCTCTCGCCGAACGCAGCCATCCCGAGGAACAACCGCTCGCCATCTACTGCGGAGAAGCCGCCGGGGCGGGAATCGGAGGGCTTTTCTTCTCCTTTTTCCTGCTTCCGCATTTTACGGCGCTGCAGGCCGGGGCGATAACGTCATCCATCCTGCTCACCGCCGCCATGATCCTGTTCCTCCACCTCGGGCGCTTCTCTCCGCGCCCCAGATGGCAGATTCTCCTTCTCGCTGCCGTGCTGGGAGTTGCAGCTTTCAGCGCCGCCTCGCGCCTGGAGGGTCCAAGTCGGCGCTGGCAATGGGGCGGCATGCCTCTTGCCGTCCGCGACACCCCTTTTCACAACCTCGCCCTGCTCAAAACCAGGGACCAGATCTCCCTCTTTTCGAACGGCCTGTGGCTCTTTTCGGTCCCGGACCCACAAAATGCGGAACTTGCGGCACACCTGCCCCTCCTGCAGCACCCGCACCCGGAATCCGTATTGCTCATCGGAGGCGCTCAGGCGGGACTCGTTGGAGAAATCCTGAAATATCCGCGAGTCAGGCAGATCGACTGCGTCGAACCGGACCCGGAGGTAGTCCGAATGTCGGGGCAGTTCCTTCCCGGATCCGTGACGGCCCCCCTCCGGGACCCCAGGGTGCAGATCCATCACGAAGACGCCCGCACATTCCTCCGCCGTGGGGCACAAGGCTACGACATCGTAATCCTGGATCTCGGCGAACCGCTGAACGCCGAAATGAACGGATTCTACACCGTGGAGTTCTTCTCCCGCGTCAACCGACTGATGAAAGAAGGCGGCGTTTTCTCCCTCGCGGTTCCGTCCTCCCCGGACATCATCGGCCCGGCCCAGGCCCGTCTCCTCCAGTCGATCCATTCGACCTTGAAGGTTTCCTTTGCGTCCGTGCTCGCAATTCCCGGCGAGAGCGCACGCTTTTTCGCCTCTCCCTCCCCTTCCGCCCTCACGGCAGACCCGAGGGAGCTTGCGGGCCGCATTTCCGAACGAAAGCTTGACGTTCGCTACGTCCGCGATGATTTCCTCTTCGACGCCATGAATCCTCTCCGGCTCGACTATATGCTGCGGGCCATCGAAAGCGCCGGTCCCGGAAGGCTGAACAGGGATTTCGAACCGACCTGCTATTTCAACGCGATCCTCGTCTGGGCCGCACAGCTTGACCCCATCCTGGAACGGACGATGATCCGGTTTACGGAGGCGGGAGACCTCATGCCATGGATCGCCCTGGGCGCCCTCGTGCTTTGGGGAATCTTCCGGAAAGTCCCCGCGGAACGCGGGACAGGGGTGGTCTTCAACGTGGCCCTGGCGGGAGGCATCCAGATGAGCCTGGAGATTGCCCTTCTCCTCGGATTTCAGATACTCGAAGGCTTCGTCTACTCACAACTGGCTGCGATCATCAGCGCGACCATGGCCGGACTGGCGCTGGGCGCAGCGGTCCTGGCCCGCTTCCGCCCAAATCCGGTAAAGCCCGTCAAGTCACTGGCGATTCTCCAGGCAGTGATCTCACTCTATTGCGTCGGCATCATGGGACTGCTTCGGGTGCTTCACGATGCTATCCAGTCGGGCCAGTCGCCCGCAGTGCCCACGGCCTGGATTTTTTCCGGACTTGCCCTCTCGGCGGGGTTGCTCGGAGGACTCCATTTTTCGCTTGCCACGAAAGCCGTCGGTTCCCTTTCCCCTCGCCCCGGACAAGCGACAGGGGCAAGGCTCTATGCCTGGGATACCGCGGGTGCGGCCGCCGGAGCGCTCATCGCGTCACTTTTTCTGCTCCCGGTCTACGGCATCACGGACACCCTCCGGGCGGTTTCCCTGCTGAGCCTCGGGGGCATCGCCGCGCTCGGCGGCAGGTCGGGGGGAAAGCTCAACTCCCGGCGTGAATCCAAAGGAATGAACGCGGGCATCAGCCCTTAGGCTTCGCGCCTGCGGGCACATCCTCCCAGATTCCGGGAACCGCCTGCCCGCAGGCGGCACACCGGCCTTCCTTCAGACGCGATGCGTCGACGCGATACCCCACACGCTCGATCACGCGGGCTTTGCACTTGGGGCAGAAGGTATGCTCGGCATCGTTCCCCGGCACGTTCCCGATGTAAACGTAATGAAGCCCTTCCCGGAGGGCGGCGTCCCGGGCCGCTTCCAGGGCCGAAAGCGGGGTGGGTTCCAGGCTTTTCAGCTTGTAGAGGGGATAAAAGCGGGTGAAGTGGATCGGGACGTCCGGTCCCAGTTCCTTCAGGATCCACCGGCACATCGCCCGGACATCCGCGGCATCGTCGTTTTTCCCCGTCACCACCAGGTTCACGATTTCCGTGTGCACCCCCCGCTCCTTCAGACGCTTCAGAGTGGACAGGACCGGCGCAAGGGTCCCTCCCGTGATCTCCCTGTAGTAATCCTCGGAAAAACCTTTCAGGTCGATGCAGGCGGCATCCAGGACCCGGCACAGGTCGCGCAGCGGGGCGTCGTTGATGTACCCGTTCGAGTGCATGACGTTCAGCAGGCCGTTCTCCCTGGCCAGCACGCCGATGTCGATCATATATTCGGCGAATATCGTGGGCTCCACGTAGGTGGAGGCGATGGAACGGCAGCGATTCCTAAGCGCATGCTCGACCACCAGGGACGGGGGCAGGTCATAGTTGAGGGTGTCCTCGGGTTTTGCCTGAGAAATCTCCCAGTTCTGACAGAACTTGCAGTCGAAGTTGCAGCCTGCTGTGGCGATGGAAAACGAAAGGCTGGACGGCAGCACATGGAAGAAGGGCTTTTTTTCCACCGGGTCCACGTGGACCGCGCACGGGTTTCCGTAGGCGAGGGAGTAATAGCGGCCGTCCACGTTTTCCCGAACCCGGCAGTCCCCGCGTCCGCCGCTGGCCACTTCGCACCCCCTCGGGCAGAGTTCGCAGCGGACCCGCCGGTCGCCGAGGGGCGTAAAGTACGGAGAGAGCTTCCTCCCGAGCAGCCCCTTTTCCAGCGTGACGGCGCGTGCCGGCAGGGGAACCGCCGGCAGGGCAAAGGCCTCGGCGCACGCGCAGTAGAGAGCGCAACGCCCGCAGCGGGTGAGAAAATCCCTGCGTGTCATGCCCTTTTTCATGTCCGCTTCTCCTCGTCTTCTAAAAAATCTCCGCGGAGAAGATATGGATCTCCGTTTCCCCGTCCTTCCATGCATCCCTGGGCAGGCCCGCCTTGAGGCAGGTCTGTTCGAGGAAGGTCTCGCGGTCCCACCCATATTCCGTGGCCACCTGGGGCAGAAGCAGGCCCGCCGCCCCGCCCCGTTTGATATAGATGCCGTGAGTCCCCACCCGGATCTCCTCTACGTTTTCCACCCGTCGCAACGGCGTAAGGACCGAGATTTCGTAGGAGAGATCCTTCAGTTCGTCCTCCGTCACCGGGGAGAACCGGGGATCGTTGAAAGCGGCGGCCGCAGCCATTTCTGAAATCGCCTCCGCAAGCGGCCGCACCGCGACGATGTACCCGATGCACCCCCTGAGCCTGCCGTTTTTTTGAATGGTCACGAAGGCGCCGCGCGGTTCCTTCAGGCGGGGAGGAATCACGTAGTCCTTCGCCGGTTTCACGCCTCGGCAGCCCGCTTCTACGGCTTCCTTCGCAATCCTGTGCAGGAGAGCCTTCTCCCCTGCGCTGAGCCCCGGCTCCGCATTCTTATCCCCCGTTTTGGCAGCGGCGGGCGCCGCAACCTTGCCCGGCCGCCCGCTCCAGAGGGCCGCTGCCATGTATCCGACCACCCCCTCGGGCCCGCTCTTCCTGCCCGTGACGTCGCCCGAATTCGCGTACCGGAGGACCTGCCCGCCGTTCGCTCCCAATCGGGCCGCCGTCAACATGGCCACGATGATCGGCCCGCCCCCGCAGGCTTCGCATTCTTTCCTCGCCAGGCTGTCCCCCAGTCCGTGAGGGTCGAAGGACTCGACCTTCCTGACGACCACCTGGTCCAGGGCACGCGCCTCTTCATAGGAGTGGAAATGCGACAGGTCCGAACTGGCGACCACCAGGACCGGCTTTCCCCGGATGGCATCCGCCAGGACGTCGGCCAGTTCCCGGCAGGCGGCGAAGTCCTGCTCGCCCATGACCAGCGGCACCAGCCTGAACCCGGGTTGCACGACCTGGAGAAAGGGCAGCTGAATTTCTATGGAATGCTCCTTCTCATGAGCTTCCGGAATAGAGCGAATGCGCTCGCTCCGCTTTTGGAGAAGGGCGATGAGGTCGCTGTCGAGGGGCACCACCCCGAGCGGGGTCCTGAATCCCGCCCCCTCGTACGTGGCGACTCCACGGAAGGCTGCGTGGTGGCTGGGCCCTATGACCACCACGGTGGAGTATTTCCTCTTCCGGAGCAGCTTGTAAGACCATGCGGCGACCTGTCCCGAATACACATAGCCCGCGTGAGGCACGATGAGGGCCGCAAGCTCTCTCCCGTTTTTTCCCTCCGGTACCCCGTCGAGATATGCTTCCACCTGTTTTCTGAGGGAATCCGGTGCCGCGGGATACCATGTGCCGGCGATTGCCGGTTCGCGGATCCGGGTGACCTGACCTGTCATTGTTTCGGAGGCGCACAGACCGGAGGTGCCCGTGCACAAGGCGAGAAAAAGGCAGATCGCCGGCAGCCGGGCCGGCCATGCCGAAATGCGCGTCTTTTTCATGGGGCTCTCCTGAAATCGGATGGATTTGACGAGGAAACCCGCCAAATGCTCGACGCAGGCAAAAAAACCTGTAAACAATCCGGCGTAAAATCAGTATAGTGAAACCCTGGATCATACGTCAACCAGGAACACTCGAACCGCTCGAAGAGGCGGCGCTCAAATGGATTCCAGGCCGGACAAGGATTCCGGGTACGCGACTGGACTGCCGAACGGACATCCATCTCAGCGCACGGACACGTTGATCGAACGGTCGGATACCCTGCCACTCATCCAAGGCATACACTCACCCTGGCACAGTTGATTGTCGAGATGGATTTTCCGCAGAGAGGTAGCCCTATGGAGATCGATACCAGTCTTATCAAGCTTCCTGAAGTCAGGCGCGACGGCCCCATGTCCGTCGAACAGGCGCTCTTTTCCAGGAGGTCCTTCAGGGAATTCAAAAGAGAGTCCCTGACCCTTCAGGAGATTACTCAACTGCTTTGGTCTGCGGACGGCGTCACCGACGTCCGCAACTACCGGACCGCGCCTTCCGCAGGGGCTCTTTTTCCCCTGGAAGTCTACCTCGTCGCCGGACAGGTAACCGGAATTCCACCTGGAATCTACCGCTATGGTCCCAGGAGGCACGTACTGGAGCAACGGGTTCCCGGGGACAGGAGGGAAGACCTCTGCCAGGCCGCCCTGGGACAGGACGCCATCAGGCGCGCCCCGGCGATCCTCGCCTTTTTCGCCATCTACGACAGGACGATGAAAAAATATGGAGAACGGGGCATGCGGTACGTGCACATGGAGGTCGGCCACGCGGCGCAGAATATTTCCCTCCAGGCGGTGGCCCTGGATATCGGAGCGGTGGTGATCGGAGCCTTTCGCGACGAAAAGGTGAAGAAGATCATGAACTGCGAAACCGATCAATATCCCCTGTAC
>JAJFUA010000016.1 GCA_021372635.1 Desulfobacteraceae bacterium
TCGCTCCCCAGCGTTGCCCTATCCTCCGGGCGGGTACCGGAGAGTGTATCACGCGATCGGCCTCTACAGGAGAAAACAACCGCTGATCAGGGGACACTTTATTCCGTTGTTCGGTGGACATTTTATTTCGGCGTTGACAGATGGCGCTTGCCCGCACGGAACCCGATGACGGGAGTAGTTGCTGGAGTATGCGAAAGATTGCCGATGCTTTCGGGCTTTCCAAGTCTTCTGTCCATCGAATCCTCTCCGAAGCTTCGCTCAAGCCACACAAAACCGAGTACTGGTGTGGGAAAAGTCCGGACCCGGAATTTTCCGAAAAGCAGACCTCGATCCTCGGGCTCTACCTGAGCCCTCCAGAGAATGCCCTGGTGATCTCGGTTGATGAGAAATCTCAAATCCAGGCGCTTGATCGCACCCAACCGGTGCTTCCCATGAAACCGGAACATCCGAAGCGTTTCACCCACACCTATACCCGCCACGGCACCACCTGTCTTCTGGCTGCCCTGCTGGTCCATGAAGGAACCATCGAGGCCAGGTGTGTCGAGCGTCATACCCATGAGGAGTTTCTCCAGTTCCTGAAACACCTCTACCGCAAGTACCCCCACAAGCACTTGCATGTGATCGTCGACAACTAGTCCGCCCACAAACACCAGAGAGTAAAGGAGTGGGCTGAGAAGCGCACGCGCCTCACCCTCCATTTCACGCCAACCTACGCTTCCTGGCTCAATCAGATCGAGATCTGGTTTGGCATTCTCGCCAGGGATGTTCTGCGAGATGGCGTGTGGCATTCGAAAACCGAACTGATCCAAACCATTATGTACTACATCCGCCGCTACAATGAGGAAAGGGCGGTCCCATTCAAGTGGACTTATACCGAGAAACCCTGCGTAGCTTAACTATCAATGAACTTATGGGATGTGACACTAGCTAACCGTCCAGAATATATCTGCGTACCAATCTATTACGCCAATTATATAAATAACTGCCGATACCAGAAGGAGGTTATACATTATAATGCGGAAGCAACTAGATGATAGTTTGGCAGAAATGAATAAATATTGTTGGTGGCATTCAATCGATCTTGGTAATGGCCTCGTGACGCCAGGTGCCAAATCCCTTGACCTTATGGCCGAGGAATACAGAAACTCCTTCGATGGCTTATCGCTGCATGGAAGATCTGTACTTGACATAGGGGCCTGGAATGGTGGATTTTCTATCGAGGCGAAGCGCCGAGGTGCGAGACGGGTACTTGCTCTTGACCGGCCAGGTCAAGCCAATATGCAAAATGCACGTGATTCACTAAATTTTGCAATTTCCAAAAGCGGGCTAGAAATTGAAACAATAGAGCGCGATGTTGAAGTAATTGGAGCGCTAGATGGAATCGGCCAATTTGATGTAGTGTTATTCTTGGGTGTATTCTATCATTTGATAGACCCTGTTTATGTCTTACGTCAGCTTTACCCTATTACCAAAGAAGTACTTGTCTTGGAGACTCACGTCGTTGTCAGTTCGGACTCCAGCCCCCTGATGATATTCTATCCAACCGATGAACTGAATCATGACGCATCCAACTGGTGGGGGCCAAATATCGCCTGTGTCGAGTATTTGTTGAAGACTATTGGATTTTCCAGAGTTGAAATTATACAACCAAAAGACAAAAATCGTGCTGTATTTAGGGCCTTTCGTTAAGTACTAAAAACTGCATTGGTAAGCGAACATGTTGCCCGGTAGCATTCCATGGTTACCAGATCGAGTGGTGACCTTGTTACCAAAAAGTGCGGGTCGGTGCTCGGTAATCAATGACATTATTAATATATAATAGTTTCTATTGCGCATATTCGAAAGGTTAGTAAATGAACGAAGAAATTAGGAACAAGCTCTCAAATCTTCCGGTGCTTGGTTCTGTTCCTTTGATTTATAAAAAGTGTAAGATATGTGGTGGAGAGTCGAGGCTGTTTGATGTAGTTGACTTCAATAAATTCTGTTCTCCTGATCCATATGCTTATGGCATGTCCGGTATTTCGGTTCCATACTACCGGTGTGGATTCTGCGATTTTACATTTACCGATATGATAGATGATTGGACGATAGACGATATTAGCTGCTATATCTACAATAGAGACTATATAAAAGTAGATCCTGAATATGCGGGCCCTCGCCCGGTTCGTACAGCGGAATTCATGTCTCATGCCCTTGTCGGATGTGAGGATCTACGAATTCTCGATTACGGCTCCGGGTCGGGCATATTCTCCGGGGAGATGGAGCGTCTCGGATTTCGCTTTGTCGAGAATTATGATCCGTTTTCTTCGCCGTATCGACCGGCCGGATTGTTCGACATCATCATCCTGTCAGAGGTCATGGAGCACGTTCAGAATCCTCTTGAAACCTTTTTAAGCATTAAGGAAATGCTCAATGATGGGGGAGCGATAATTATCGGCCAAAATCTGCAGCCAGATAATATACTCGAGATACGAGGCAACTGGTGGTATATTGCCCCCCGGAATGGACACATCTCAACTTATTCGCAAACAACTTTTTCAATTATGGCTCACAAAGCCGGCCTCATCTTCATGGATTATAAATGTAACAGCGGAAACTACTCTTTTTCGAGAGCATGCGTTCGAGACGAAATAGCCAATGCACTGAAAAGCTTCGGCAGTCCTGTGCGTATTGTACGATTGCGCGCGGATGCGTTTTCTGACTGTGGTCAGTACCATGGCCTGGAGAGTTCGGATGGAAAAGGCTTTCGGTGGACTGCGCGCTCTGAAATTAGCTGGTCGCTTGATCCTTTCACAAGTGGCCGAACACTGATTGATATCCCCTTCCTCATGGAGATAGAAAGTGGCTTTGCCGAAAAATGCACGGTTCAGCTCAATGGGCAAGCCATTGCAGCGAAGGTGAGGAGCACCTCTTTGAGCGGTGGGTCAATCGTTGCTGCGATTGAGCCTAGTGAGAGGATTTGCAACATAAGCCTCATCACGCCGGCTCCTATCTCCCCGCGAAGCAAATGCGGCACGCCCGATGATCGTCTCCTTGGATTGGCCATTGTGGCCGATATGTAACTGATAGATCCGAGTTTTTATCCCTCGAGCTACACGTGAAAGATATGATATCGGGAAGATTTCGTTTTTGTTAAGGTGTAAATAGCTTACTATGTATATCATCCTGTCGCTGGATGCCTTAGGACCAAGTTTGACTGGAATCGGACGGTACTCATGGGAGTTGGCGACACGATTGCCCGAGGCTATCAGTGCAGGGAATATACGGTACTTACGGCATGGCCGGTGGATAATCGACCCGTCAACCCTATTGGCAAGGCCGAAGCGATTTTTGGCTTGGAAGTCGGTATTGCAGTTGCCGCTGATTTCTCCGCCCCGCTGCTTGAAAAAGCTGCGCCTCGAACATGCCTGTCGCGGCAGCATCTTTCACGGTCCCAATTATTTCATCCCCGATTACGCCGATATCGGCATAGCCACGGTGCATGACCTGTCGATCTTCAAATTTCCTGAAACGCATCCCGCTGAACGGATCAGGCAATTCGAAAGAGAGTTCAATCGTACCCTCGACAGGGCATCACACCTCATCACGGATTCCGAAGCGATTCGCATGGAAGTGATCGATTCCCTGAACTGGCCCGAGGACAGAATCACCGCCGTGCCGCTCGGCGTATCCTCCGAGTTCGGGCCCATGCCCTACGGAGCGCTCCAGCCCTGCATGCGAAAATATGGCCTGACGGAAGGCGGCTATACGCTCTGCGTTTCCACTCTGGAGCCGCGGAAGCGGATCGACAAACTGCTGCTGGCGTACCAGGCCCTTCCGCAGGATCTACGCACACGCTTTCCATTGATCCTGGCGGGGAGTACCGGCTGGTTGAGCGAAGCTTTGCAGGAGAGAATCGAACTCTATTCCCGGCAGGGCTGGGTGTGTTACCTGGGCTTTGTTCCGGAGTCGGACCTGCCGGCGCTCTACGCCGGCGCCCGCTTGTTCGCCTTCCCCTCCGTTTACGAAGGGTTCGGCCTGCCTGTGCTGGAAGCCATGGCTTCGGGAATACCCGTCGTGACGTCCAATTGCTCTTCACTTCCGGAGATCACCCAAGGAGCCGCTCTTCTGGCCGATCCCGACAACGTGGATGAACTGGGCCAATTCATTGTCAAGGGACTCTGCGACGATGGCTGGCGCTCTACCGCCAGGTCCGGGGGCTTGAGTGTGGCAGAAACCTGCACTTGGGGAAAATGCGTCGAACAGACCGTTCGCGTCTATGAATATGTGGCGGAGAGGCATTCGCTTTTCAAGAGATCGTCGCAACGGCCATCGACACGGACAACTTGACCTTGGCGGAATTCATGAGTACCATGGTAACATTGTGGAGTCAAACCGCACCATAGCCGCTCGTTCTCGATTACCCTCCTGAATCTGGCGGGACCGGGATTCGGAGTTCCCCAGGCAGCTGAGCTCATGAATGAGTCCCGCGCGTTATTCAGCTTCTCGCACTGATGGTGCATTTTCCCATCGCGGTCTATCCTGACCATGCAACCACCGACAACTCGAGGGAGATATGGCCCCTGTGAAGAATAAGAGTTTTCATAACGCTGTCCGCACCTCTGGAGTATTGGCCTGTGTTCTCGGCGCAATCGCCCTGGCCGGTTGTTCCGGTTTTCTGCCCACTTCGGGCCCGAGCGGCAAAGAGGTGATGAAGGTCTCCGAAGGCGTTCCCAATCCGGGCATCCAGATCGTCGAAGTTACAGGAGCGGTCGCCAATCGGCTGCTCGCGAACCAGCAGAAGAATCTGTTTTCCGATGTGTTTGCGACTCTTGGTCCACCGGAATATGTGATCGGCGCGGGGGACATCCTTGAGGTTTCGGTCTGGGAGGCCCCTCCGGGAACCCTGTTCAGCAGCATGGTCATCGACACCAGCGCCGCGGCCGCTCCTTCCACGGCCCGTGGCACCTTGATCCCCGAGCAGATGGTGAGCAGCGACGGAACCATCACCGTGCCTTTTGCCGGACAAATTCCTGCCGCCGGTCATACCTTGAGGCAGATTGAGGCTACCGTCAGCAAGCGATTGCAGGGGATCGCGCACCAGCCCCAGGTGTTGGTGCGCCTCGTTCGAAACACCACCTCAAACGTGACGGTCGTGGGAGAAGTCGCCGCCAGTACCAGGATGCCGCTCACGCCGCGCGGAGAACGCCTGCTCGACGCCGTGGCGTCAGCGGGGGGCTCCAAGCAGGCGGTGAACAAAACCATGATACAGGTCACCCGCGGAGACCAGGTTCACTCGCTGCCGCTCGATACGATCATCCGGGATCCCCGGCAGAATATTCCCATGCAGCCGGGGGACGTCGTCACGGCTCTCTATCAGCCGAACAGCTTCACCGTCCTGGGTGCTATGGGCAAAAACGACGAAGTGAACTTCGAAGCGCAGGGAATTTCCCTGGTGCAGGCGCTGGGGCGGGCCGGAGGGCTCCAGGACAGCCGGGCCGACGTGCAGGGGGTGTTCATCTTCCGCTTTGAACCGCTCAATGCACTGGATTGGCCCATGAGGCCGGTTCGGGCGACGCCCGACGGCAAAGTCCCGGTGATCTACCGGGCCAATCTCAAGGACGCCGGAACCTTTTTTGCCGCGCAGAGTTTTCAGGTCATGGACAAAGACCTGCTGTACGTGTCCAACGCCCCGGCCGCGGAACTGCAGAAGTTTCTCAACCTGGTGCTATCCGTGGCCTATCCCGCCATGACCGCCATCAGCATCGTTTCACCCTGAGGCGTTCGGTTCCCGCTTCCTTTGATATGCTGATCGACGTTACGCGGCTTCTGGGCCGCTTCATGAAAGGGCGCCTGCCCACGGGAGTGGACAGGGTATGCCTTGCCTATATCAGGCACTTCGCGGATCGGTCGCGGGTATTCGTACACCAGGGAAGGTTCGGCCTGATCTTTTCCCGCGGCGCCTCCCGGGACCTCTTCGCCCTGCTGCAGCAGCCCCGAAGCGATTTTGCCCGCTCCGCCCTTCGAATCATGGCTCTTTCTCCTCCCCTGCCGTGGTCCGCGCGCAGATGCGCGGGCCGTTTTCTTTTCAACGTCGGCCACAGCGGTCTCGATCGGCCGCACTATTGCGAATGGCTTCTCGCCAGGCGGGTGCGGCCGATCTATATGGTGCACGACCTCATTCCCATGACCCATCCCGAGTTCTGCCGCGCGGGCGAAGCCTTGCGCCATGCCGCCCGGATGCGGACCGTTCTGAAGACGGCGGCCGGGATCGTCACCAATTCCCGGGCCACCTTGCAGGTGCTGTCCCGATTTGCGGAAGCTTCCGGGTGGGCGATGCCTCCCGCCGTCGCCGCTCCGCTCGGGTGTGCGGTCCTGCCCCGCTCCGACGCTCCCCGGCCTCTTTCAGACCCATATTTTGTGATGCTCGGCACCATCGAACCGCGCAAGAACCATTGGATGATGCTGCAGGTCTGGCGGCGCCTGGTTGAGCGATACGGGGCTTCCGCCCCGAAACTCGTTCTGATCGGCCAGCGGGGCTGGGAATGCGAAAACGTGCTGGACATGCTGGAGCGATGCGCTCCTCTTTCCGGCGTCGTCATCGAGCGAAGCGGTTGTTCCGACGCTGAACTCGTTCGGTATCTCCGGCACGCCCGGGCGTTGCTCTTTCCATCCTTTACCGAAGGCTTCGGTCTGCCGATGATCGAGGCGCTGACACTCGGGGTGCCCGTTATCGCAGCCGACCTGCCGGTCTTTCATGAAATTGCGGGGGATGTTCCCGATTACCTCGATCCCCTGGACGGAACGGGCTGGATGGCCCGAATCGTGGAGTACCTCCATCCGGACAGCCCCCGGCGGGCCGGGCAGTTGCGACGCATGTTCGGATTCAACCCACCTTCCTGGGAAGCTCACTTCGAAATCATGGAGAGCCTGATGGCCCGCATAGTCCGGCCGGAGTCGCGCGCCTGAGTTCTCACACCGCAAAAAGCGCCGTGATTCCCTTGATTCACGATCCGCAGGTCGAAGCCGGTACTCTTCCGAGTCTCGTGTTCGCCCATGGGTTTTCGAGACGAAAGAGGCCTATCCTGCGCCGATTTGCCGGAGGGGCCAGGGTGTATTTCGTGGATGGCGCCCGGCAGGTGCCGGCTGAGAGTACGCTGCTCGTCTGGGGGAGTTCGCCTCCACCGGAGGGACTGGCGCCGGATGTCCACGTGGTTCGAGTGGAAGACGGCTTTCTGCGTTCGGTGGGGCTGGGGGCGGACCTTGTGCATCCCGTTTCCTGGATCATGGACGGGCGGGGGATCTACTACGACGCCACCCGGCCTTCGGACCTGGAATACCTGCTGATGACGGCGGAGTTCACTCCCGGCCTGCTTTCGCGCGCCTCGGAACTTCGTCGGCGCATCGTGGAGCACGGACTCACGAAATACAATGTGGGCAGTTCCCGGTGGGACCGGCCGGCAGGAAAGAAGCGGATCGTCCTCGTGCCCGGCCAGGTGGAGAGCGATGCATCCATTCGCTTCGGAGCGCCGGGCGTGCGCACGAACATGGGGCTCTTGCAGGCCGTTCGGGAATCCAACGGGGACGCGCACCTGATTTACAAGCCTCATCCCGATGTCGTCGCGGGTCTCCGGGCAAAGGGGCGGGGAGAGGACGACGCCCTGCGCTGGTGCGACGAGGTGGTCGTGGATGCTTCGATGGGAGATCTCCTCCCGAAAATCGATGAAGTGCACGTTCTGACCTCTCTTGCCGGATTCGAGGCCCTGCTGCGCGATAAACCCGTGGTCTGCTACGGCTGCCCTTTTTATGCCGGGTGGGGATTGACCCGGGACAGGGAACCCCTCGGCCGCCGTTCCCGGCGCCTGTGCCTCGACGAGTTGATCGCCGGCGCGCTGATACTCTATCCCACGTACGTAAGCCGCGTGACCGGACGGTTGACGACCCCGGAACACGCATTGGACGAACTTCTGGATTGGCGCGCGAAGAGTGCTCCCGGCGTGACATTCTGGCGCAGGGTCCTGCGGATGGTCTTGCGCCTGGTGGACGGAGTGAAATAATGCCCTCGAGGTCGTACCTCTTTCTCCAGGGAGTGTGCTCCCCTTTTTTCATTTACCTTGCTTCTCGTCTTTTTTCGAATGGGCATCGCGTGTTTCGGATCAATTTCAACGGCGGGGACGTCATCTACTGGAATGGGCAACCGGCTTTTCCATTCCGTGAGAATCTCAAAGATCTGCCGGCCTTCCTGGAGGAAAGATTCCAATCGCTGTCCATCTCGGATATGATACTTTTCGGCGATTGCCGGCCGGTGCACCGCATCGCCATCGAAGCGGCCAGAAGAAAGGGAATTCGGATCCACGTCTACGAGGAGGGGTACTTTCGTCCTTATTGGGTGACCCTCGAGCGAAACGGAGTCAATGCACATTCTCTCCTGCCGCGTGATCCGGATTGGTACTGGCGGGTAGGGGCGAATCTTCCCGACTATGGGGACGGCGAGTCCTTCACATCGCCGCTTCGCCTCCGTGCCATGCATGACGTGAATTATCATCTCGACTGCATCGTGAACCCGGTGCTATTCCCGGGCTATCGCACGCATTGCGCTGTTACGGCGCCGCTCGAATATGCCGGATACCTGCGGCGCTATGTGGCCCTGCCGTTTTACAGGCGCAGGGACAAAAAGGTACTGGATTCCCTGATTGCGGACGGAGTGCCGTTTTTCCTGCTGCCGCTGCAGTTGAACAACGATGCGCAGATTCGCGATCACTCCTCCTTCAGTGACATGAAGCAGGTGATGGAATACGTGATGGAATCCTTTGTCCGGAGTGCTCCGGGCGACGCCAGGCTCGTAATCAAGAACCATCCCCTGGATTCGGGGCTGCATGACTATGCCGGTACGATATGCCGGCTGGAACGGCGTTTCGATCTTTCGGGACGGATTCATTACGTGGAAACGGGCGATCTCGTGGGGCTTTTGTCCTGCGCGCGGGGCGTTGTGACGGTGAACAGCACGGTCGGAGGATGGTCGCTGTCCGGGCGCTGCCCGACGATCGCTCTCAGCGACCCGATCTACAACCTTTCGGGCCTGACTTTTCAGGGAAAGTTGGATGAGTTCTGGCAAAACCCGGAAGCCCCCGACATGGAACTTTTCCGCCGTTTTCGCAACACCGTAATTCATACCACTCAGGTCAACGGGGGCTTCTATTCCCCTGAAGGCATAGGCATGGCTGTACGGAATTCCATCCGTTTGCTCACCGCGGAAAAATCTCCGCTGGAGGAATTGCTTTGAATTCGAACGGTCTTTCCGGGACGGTCCTGATTACCGGCGCGACGGGGGCCATAGGCGGTGCGCTGGCGGAAGTGTATGCCGCGCCAGGGGGGACGCTGATCCTGCTGGGCCGCAACCGGAAACGCCTGGCGGAAGCGGCGGAGCGGTGCGAACTCAAGGGCGCCCGGGTGTTGATGTACTGCATCGACCTGAGGGACAGGGATGCCCTTTGCGCTGCATTGAAAGAAATCTGTGCCGCGGAGTGCCCGGACCTGGTCATCGCCAATGCGGGGGTGAGTACGGGAATCGGCCCCGACGGCGCCCCGGAACGCTGGGAAAAAGTGGAAGAACTGCTGGAAGTGAACGTGCTGGGGACAGTGGCGACGGTAAACTCCGTCCTGCCTTTCATGATCGATCGTGGTTGCGGGCAGATTGCACTGATCAGTTCCCTGGCCGGCTACTACGGGCTGCCGATCACTCCGAGTTACTCCGCAAGCAAGGCGGCGATCAAGGCCTATGGCGAAGGGCTGCGCGGCTGGCTTGCCCCGAAGGGCATTCGGGTCAATGTCGTGATGCCCGGGAACGTGGATTCGGAGATGTGCCGGAACGATCCGGGCCCCAAGCCCTTCCTCTGGCCGGCCGAAAGGGCCGCTGAGGCCATTCGCAAAGGACTGGCCGCAGACAGGCCGCGTATCAGTTTTCCTTTCCCCCTCGATTGGGGATGTTGGTTTCTGTCCATTCTTCCTCCCGCACTTTCAGAACGGATTCTGCGCCTACTTCATTATGCATCTTGATTCCTTCGTCCAGGCGATTGTTCTGCCGCTGAGCGGCGGCTTTCTGCTTTCCTTCCTGCTGGAGTTGCTGCTACGCCCGAAGCGGACGGTGAGTTGGAAGCGCTCTCCCGCGGCCGTATGCATCCATTTGGGCCTGTGGTGCTTCCTGTTCGGCCTGGAGCTTGCCCTTTTCGCAAGGCCGTACGTCGCGGCGGCCAATGTGCTCGCCCTGATTCTTTTCGTCGTACTGGTCAACAACGCCAAGTACCTGTCTCTCCGCGAACCGTTCGTTGCCCAGGATTTCGACTTTTTCATCGATACGCTGCGGCATCCCCGGATGTATCTTCCATTCCTGGGAATCGGCCGGGCGGTGATGTCCTGTGCCGCCATCGCCGGCGCACTGTATGCGGGCCTGACCCTTGAAGCGCCCCTGACCCGGTCTCTTCCGCTGACCGCCTGCGTTGCCGGAACGATATCGCTGTCCGTCTTCGGGAGCCTTCTGGTGTGGTTGAGCAGTAAGCGGCATCTCCCTCTGACGTTCGAACCCGAGGTGGACCTGGAACGTTTGGGGCTCCTGGCAAGCCTCTGGTGCTACGGCGCCGAGGAGCGAAAGCCGATCCGGGTGGCCGGCGCAAAGACGTTTGCCGCTCCGGCGGTCCGCCTCACCGGAAGTCTGCCCGACCTTGTGGTCGTGCAGAGTGAATCCTTCTTTGACGCCCGCCGTTTGTTTCCCGGGATTCGGCCGGAGGTGCTGTGCCGGTTCGACCGGTTGAAAGAGGCGGCGGTTTGTCATGGCCGTCTGGAAGTGCCCGCATGGGGCGCCAACACCGTGCGCACCGAATTTTCCTTTCTCACCGGCCTCGGGAACGAGGCCCTGGGAGTTCACCGCTTCAACCCGTACCGGCGTATGGCGAGGCAGGGTATGCCCAACCTCGCCGGGTTCCTCAAGCGGTTCGGATACAGGACCGTATGCGTGCATCCCTATCCTTCCAGTTTCTATGCACGGGACAAAGTGTTTCCGGTGCTGGGGTTTGACGAGTTCATCGACATTCGACCCATGGGGGAGATCCCGAAGGTGGGGCAATATGTTGGAGACGTCGAACTGGCGGAAATGGTCGGTGGCCTGCTCGATGCACGTTCCTCAATCCACCGGCAGCCGCTTTTTCTCTTTGTTATCACGATGGAAAATCATGGTCCTCTTCATTTTGAGTCCCCTGCGCCGGAAGAAGTGGAACGCTACTATTCGGAACCGCCGCCGGCCGGCTGCAACGATCTGACCGTATACCTGAGGCACTTGGCCAACGCGGACAGGATGGCCGGAATGCTTCGGGAACAAATGGAAAAGCTGGGAGGGGAGGGCTGGCTCTGTTTTTACGGCGATCATCCTCCCATTATGTCCCATGTTTATGATGCTCTGGGGGTTCCCGGCAATCGCACGGATTACGTCATCTGGAACAAGAAGCGGGAACGCGGGCCGACGGCTTTCATGAACATGAAGGTCGAGGACCTGGGAGTGCTTCTTACGCAGAAGATGGGGTTGTCCCCAACATCGAGTTCCAGGAAGCGGGTGCTGTCGGGTATGGCCGACAACTCTCGCAGGGCGGATCGTTCCTCTCTGGCAGGGAAAGACCTTCGCTGAGAGTGCTTGGACCATCCGGAAGATCGGAGCGGAGGTTGGCATTTCATTGTAACAGGCTATCATTCCGATCGCCGCGCAAAGGGGACGGATCCGGCCGCAACACGGACAGGATTGAATTGACACAACGAAGCAAAAATCATCCCGCAGGGAGTGCTCCGGTCGGTCGACCCGGTTCCTCATCACTTCGGACACACGGCGTGATCGCATTTCTTTCCTGTGAAGAGCCCCTGGCGGGCTGCTTCATGCTGATTCATGGTCGTGTCGTAAACGTATCAGGAAGACAAGCCCAGTGAAAAAAAGAGTCGCAATCATAGGATATTCGTTCAGGTTTCCTGGCACCGACAGGCACCGTTTTTGGGAGGATCTGTTGCATGGGCGCGAGTTGATCACCCAGGTCGATCCCTCTCGCTGGATCAAAGATACCTTCTATCATCCCGATAAGGTCCATGCGGGTACGAGCTATACCTTTGCCGCAGGTTCCATCGGGGATATCTCCGGATTCGACGCCGATTTCTTCGGGATTTCTCCGCGCGAGGCGGCCCTCATGGACCCCCAGCAGCGACTGCTCCTCGAATTGAGCTGGGAGGCCCTTGAAGATTCGGGGACAAAGCCCTCCTCCCTGCGGGGCAGCGACTGCGGCGTGTACATCGGCATTTCCAATTCGGATTACTCCTACCGCCTGGCGGATGATCTGGGAGCCGTCGATTCTTCCATGGCCACGGGAAATACCTTCAGTGTGGCGGCCAACCGTCTGTCCTATTTTTTCGACCTGCACGGACCCAGCATGGCGATCGATACGGCCTGTTCGTCCGCCCTGGTGGCCTTCCACCAGGCATGCCGCTCCATCGTTTCGGGGGAAACGACCTGCGCCATGGCGGGCGGAGTCAGCCTGCACCTGCATCCTTACGGATTTGTCGCCTTTTCCAAAGCGTCCATGCTCTCCCGGGAAGGGCACTGCAAGGTCTTCGATGCGTCTGCCGACGGGTACGTGCGTTCCGAGGGCGGCGGGTTGTTCATACTCAAGGACTATGACCGGGCGATTGCCGACGGCGACAGCATCCTGGCTGTCGTCGCTGCTTCCGCTTCGAATGCGGACGGGCGCAAGACGGGCCTCACGGTGCCCAGCGCCGCGTCCCAGGCTGCGCTGCTGGAAAGAGTCTACCGGGAGGCCGGGATCGGCGCTGCGGAGATCGACTATCTCGAAGCCCATGGGACCGGCACCCAGGTCGGCGATCCCATTGAAGCTCGCGCGCTGGAGGAATCCTTGGGGAAACGGCGTCCCGCCGGGCAGCCGCTCCTGATCGGTTCGGTCAAAAGCAACCTGGGGCATATGGAGGCCGCATCCGGCACGGCCGGCCTGGTGAAGGCGCTTTACTGCGTCCGGAAACGCATGATTCCGGCGACGATCAGCATGGAGACCCCCAATCCGAATATCCCGTTCGATGAATGGAACATACAGGTCGTCACAAAAAACAGGCCCCTGAAAAATACCGGCAGAGTCATCATCGGGGTCAACTCCTTCGGCTTCGGAGGGGCCAATGCCCATGTGATCCTGGAAAGCTACGAACTTCCAAAACGCCATCCCCGGAATCTGCCCACGCGGGCTCTCCTGCCGGTCGTCATCTCGGCGAAAAGCGGCGCCGCACTGAAAGCGGCTGCCCGGGAGTTCTCGGAATTCCTGGGGGGACAGCCTCCTGAAAAGCTGTACGATATTGCCTGCCACAGCGTTTTTCGGCGTGACTGGCACGACCATCGCGCCATTGCCTGCGGAACTTCGTTGAAATCCATCGCGCAGTCCTTCAAGGATTTTGCCGATGAATCGCCCGACAGGATGGCCGTCGAGACGGGAACGAAACTGGAGGCGGCTTCCGGGCCTGCTTTCATATACTCCGGTAATGGCTCCTTCTGGCCCGGGATGGGCAAAAGGCTGCTGCAGGAGGTGCCGCTGTTTCGGGACGCAATCCGGGAAGTGGATGCAATCTTTCGACAGTATGCCGATTTTTCCATCGAAGATGAGCTGGCCGGGAAAAACGGGAAGTGGCGTTACGATTTCACCGAGGTCGCCCAGCCGGCCCTGTTTGCCTTCCAGGTCGGCCTCACCCGGATGCTGCGGTCCTGGGGCATTACGCCCTGTGCAACCGCGGGGCACAGCGTGGGGGAAATCGCCGGCGCATGGGCGTGCGGAGCGCTGTCGCTCGAGGCGGCGGTGCAGGTCATCTACTATCGCAGCTACTTCCAGGGGAAAACCAAGGGACGCGGCCAGATGACCGCGGTGGGCGCCGGAAGCGCCGCCGTTCAATCCATCGTCGACGAGATGGGATTGTCCTCACTGGTGGACCTGTCGTGCTTCAACAGTTCGAGGTCCATGACCATCAGCGGTCCCCCGGACCAACTTTCCCGCCTTGAGGCGGCCTTCAAGGAGCGGGGTATCCGCTGCAAGAGGCTCGATCTCGATTATGCGTTTCACAGCCCGGTCATGGACCCGGTGCGCGAAGGCATTTTGTCCGCACTGGCCGACCTCCGGCCCGAAGCGTCGCCCGTTCCCTTCTTCTCGGGCGTCACGGGCGGGCGGATCGAAGGCCGCGCACTCGATGCCGGCTACTGGTGGCACAATGTCCGCAAGCCGGTTCTGTTCGAAGAGGCAATCAACGGCATCCTGAGCGACGGGGTGAACGTTTTCGTTGAAATCGGCCCTCATCCCATTCTGAAGAACTACATCAACGATTGCCTGCACGATGCGGGCGTCACAGGCCGCGTCATCCCCACCACGGTGAGGAACAATGACGATCCCGGTCTCGTCTGGGGGGCCTGCTGCCAGACGATGATCGCGGGGGGTACCGTCGAGTGGGAAAAACTGTTCCCCTACCAGGGTGGTTTTGTACGTCTGCCCGGCTATCCATGGCAGCGGGAACACCACTGGCACGGAGTCACTCCGGATTCTCCCCAGTTGCTCTCGAGGCGCAAGATTCATCCGCTCCTGGGCCATCGGCTGCGTCAACAGGATCTGACCTGGGAAAACCAGATCGATACGCAGCTCTGTCCGACTCTGGCCGATCATGTGGTCGGGGATGCCACCGTTTTTCCGGGCACCGCTTTCGTCGAGCTTGCGCTGGCTGCGAGCCTGTCCTGGAACCCCGGAGAACTGGCCGAAATAGAGGACCTTGCAATCTGCTCGCCCCTTCTGATGAGCGGCGACCACTCGAAGGCCATCCGGCTGAGCATCAACGAATCAGACGGCGGCTTTACCCTTAAAGGCAGGGATCACGGCAGTGCGGGGCCCTGGACGCTGCATGCGGTGGGACGCATCCTGGCGGAACCCGGAGAATCCCTGCTCAAGCAGAAATCGCCCGCATTTCCCATGCAGTCTCCCGATTTCAACGGCGATCAGCACAGTCGCCTGACCCGCGCAGCAGGCCTGAACTACGGGCCGGCTTACCAGGCGATCCGCCGTGGCTGGGTGGAAGACGACTCGGTGCTGGCCGTCTACAAAATTCCCGAATCGATCAAGGGGGAACTGGACCGGTATCATCTCCATCCCGCGCTGCTGGACTGTGCTTTCCAGTTGATCATACAGTTCCTGAAAGGAGAGATGTCCGCCCGTTACGAAGGAGTGGCCTTCGTGCCCGCCAGGTTCGGGAGGATCGTTTTCCGGACCGGAAAGACCCGGCCGCACCACGCCGTGGCCAGGCTTATGCGCCGCACGCCGCATGCGCTGATCGCCGATTTCGCGATCTTCGACAACGAAGGCGTGCAGATCGCCGCCGTTCATGACGCTCATTTCCGTAGCGTCCGGCTTCACAAGAGCGCGGCGGACCACCTGCAGCTCATGGAATGCCGCTGCATTTCCAAGCCGCACCCGCTTGCGGTGCAGAAGGCGTCCGCCGTATCGCTGGAAGAATTCAGCGGTGAGGTAAAAGACGTTCTGAAGCACTCCGGCGAAGGGATTCGCCATTACTGCGAAGAGATCGATCCCCTGCTGGACAGCCTGTGCGGCCGCTTTGTCCATGAAGCGCTGCAGGCGGTCGCCGGGGAAGGCCTGGATCTGCGTTCCGCTGCGGTCGACTGCATCCTGGCGGAAAACCCTCAAATCGCTCCCTTCTGGAAACATGTTCTCCTGACGGCGATCAACGATGGATCTGCCGAAGCGGTCGAAGCCGGCTGGCGTATTGTCCGGGATGACGACCATGAGGCATCCGCGCGCGAGATTTGGGAAATCCTGTTCCACGATTATCCGGAGCACTTCCCGATCATCCAGGCGGTCGGGCGCATCGGCCTCCACCTGAAATCCATCATGGAAGGGGGCCCCGTTCCGGCTCTCTCCCATACCACGCTGGGCTCTCTCCTGGGATGTATTTCCGGCGCTTCCCTGAAACACGACCTTGGAAAGACCGTGGCGAAATGGGTTTCCAGGGAGACGGACAACCTGCCTCGGGGCCAACGGTTCGGCGTTCTAGAGGTCGGTGAAGACAGCCCTTTCCTTGCGGACTACCTTTGCGACGCTCTCGATTTCGATCGGAGCGACTACTCGTTTGCCGCTGCCTCCGAAGAGGCGATGGCCGAGGCGCAACGGCTGCTGGAGAAATATCCCGCGGCGACCGTCCGGCGAATCCCGGGAGGCGCCGATGGGTACGATCCGCGAACGAAGAACGGCTTATTGGCCCGGATCGCAGTCTATACCTGTGATTTCCCGGTGATGGAAAATGCCCTCGAAGCGCTCGAATATGCCCGGTCGCAGGTGGCCCCAGGCGGTTCGATCCTGTTTATCGGCCATCATCCGACCCGCTGGGTCGATTTCGTCTTTGGAGCCCGGCAGGGCTGGTGGGGCGGACCGGGGCAGGGGAATGACGGTTCCCGGCAGCAGTCGGTGCTCTTCTGGCGGCAGCAGTTGGAGCGGATGGGGTTCTCGGAGGTAAGCCAACTCGATTTCTATCCGGATACCGCGTCCGGTCTGTATTTCCTGTTCGCGAGGTCCACGGGCGAACAGGCGGAGACCCCGGATGTGCCGGAAAGGGATCCCGGCAACTGGCTCATCGTTGCCGATGAAGATGGCTGCTCCGCGCGCCTGGCTCAACGCCTGGCGGAACAATGGCGCCGACGCGGCGATTTCGTGGTGCTGTCGCCGGCCGGGGACGCCGCAGAGATCTCGGCGGCCATGGTACGGGCGAGAAGAAACGACGGACGGCTGGATGGCGTCATCCATCTTGCCGGTTTGAACTCGCTGCCGGCCGGAAGCGAACCGTCCGCCTGCCTTGCGGTGCAGGTCGACCGCTGCGCAACGGCTGCCGCCATCGTCCATGCCTGCGAGGCGACACGGACGGATACCATCTGTTGGCTCATTACCGCCGATGCCGCAGTCCATATGCTTCCTGCCCGCGATCGTGTCGTCAGGCTTGCTGCTTCGCCGGCGCAGATATCCGATGCGGCCCTATGGGGCTTTGGAACCACCCTTGTGAACGAGTCGTCAGGCTGCTCCGTCCACCTGGTCGATCTGGAAGATCCGTCGGCGGTTGAAATCAACGCCGCGGCGCTGGGCCGGGAGTTCGACGCGCCGGATCAGGAAAGGGAGATCGTTCTTACCGCATCCGGTGAGCGCTTTGTGACCCGCCTGCGGATCGATCCCTCTCCCGTCGACTCCGCCGGCAAGCCGCAGGGAAATGAACCGCCGATGCTTCGCCTGGATTTCGAATCTCCCGGGCAGTTGAAGAACCTCCGGTGGGCGGAATGCTCGCGCGTCGAGCCGGGCGACGACGAACTGGAAATCGAAGTCCGTGCCACGGGTCTGAACTTCCGGGATTTTATGTATACCATCGGCCTTCTCTCGGATGAGGCCGTTGCGAACGGCTTTGCGGGGCCGACCCTCGGCCTCGAGTTTTCCGGGGTGGTGCTGAAGGCCGGATCGCGAACCGAAGGGTTTGCCCCGGGAGACAGGGTGATGGGATTCGGGGCGGCCTGCTTCAGCACCCGCCTGGTGACCAAAGCCGACTGCGTTGCGCACGTTCCCCCGGAAGTCTCTTTCGAAACGGCTGTCACGATCCCGACCGCTTTCTTCACCGCCTACTACGCGCTGCATTACCTCGCCCGTTTGCGGGAGGGGGAAAAGGTGCTGATTCACGGGGCCACGGGCGGGGTTGGCATCGCGGCGATCCAGATAGCGAAATGGTGCGGGGCAGAGGTCTATGCCACCGCCGGGGCGGAAGAAAAGCAGGATTTTCTTCGTCTGCTCGGGGTCGAGCATATCCACTATTCGCGTTCTCTTGCGTTTGCCGGGGAAATCCTGGAAGAAACGGGAGGGAAGGGGGTCGACGTGATCCTCAACTCGCTTGCCGGCGAAGCAATCAACCGCAACCTTCGGATTCTGAGGCCTTTCGGAAGATTTCTGGAACTCGGCAAGAGGGATTTTTACGAAAACACCAAAATCGGCCTGCGGCCTTTCCGGAACAACATCACCTATTTCGGCATCGATGCCGATCAGTTGATGTCGGAATGCCCGGAACTCACCAGAAAGCTCTTTGCCGAAGTGATGCAGCTCTTCCGCTCCGGTTTGCTTCATCCTCTGCCTTCCCATTCCTTCGAAGCCGACGATGTCCAGGAAGCCTTCCGCTACATGCAGCAGGCGCGTCAGATCGGGAAGATTGCCGTCACGTACCGGCGGGGCATTACCAGGTTCAAGCAGGCGCAGGGCGGCCGTACCAGGCTCGAACTCCCCGTCGACGCGTCCTACATGGTGACCGGGGGCTTGAGCGGGTTCGGCTTGAAGGCGGCCGAGTGGCTGGCGGCCAGGGGAGCCCGGAACCTGATACTGGTCAGCCGTTCGGGCCCGGCATCCGGGGAAGCCCGGGAGGCCATCGCCAGGCTGGAGCGGGATGGGGTGACGGTGTATGCGAGACCCTGCGACGTGACGGACAGGAATGCGCTGTCGGTCCTCCTGGAAGACGCCGCGGCGCATCTTCCTCCCCTCACGGGGATCGTTCACGCGGCTGCCGTGATCAGCGACGCGCTCATCAGGAACATGGACCGAGGCCAGATCCGACGCGTCCTTGCCCCGAAGATCGTGGGCGCTCACAACCTGCACGAGCTGACCCGGTCCGTTCCCCTGGACTTCTTCGTCTTCTTTTCATCGGCTACCACGCTGTTCGGCAATCCCGGCCAGGGAAATTACGTCGCCGCCAACGCATGGCTCGAATCCCTCGCCGAGCTTCGGCGTTTCGCCGGCTTGCCGGCCACCTGCGTCCGGTGGGGAGCCATCAACGATGCCGGATTCCTCGCGCGCAACAAGGAAATCAAAGAGGCGCTGGTGAGCCGCATGGGAGGGACCGCCATCAACGCTTCCGTGGCACTGGATCACTTGGAATCCCTGCTGCTGGCCGACCGCTCCGGCGTCGGAGTCCTGGAATTCGACCGCAAGGCTCTCGGCCGCTTCCTGCCGAGCGCAGTGACCCCCAAGTTCAGCGACCTGCTTCAGCAGGCGGGCGGCTCGGAAGCCGACGCAGTCCAATCGGAAGACGTCCGGAAAATGCTCGGCAGCCTGTCCGATGCGGAACTTCTGGAAGCGGTCGGAGACATCCTGCGGCGGGAGGTGGGAGAAATTCTCAGAATATCTCCCGAGAAGATCGAAGCGACCCGCTCGATGTACGACATGGGCCTGGATTCCCTGATGGGAGTCGAACTCGCCGCGGCCATCGAGTCGCGCCTTGGCATACAGCTGCCGGTCATGGCTCTGAGCGAGAGCCCGACCATCGCCAGGCTCGCCGAATACCTGGTCCGTCAGATGCGTGGTGTCGAAGGGAGCGGCGACGCCGACGGGGATGGAAGCGTCCTTGCGCAGGTGCAGCAGGTTGCAGCCCAGCATGGTGTGGATGTCAGCATGGAAGCCATAAACAGTTTTGTCGAGGACATGCACTCGCAGCAGATGTCCCGGCAGGGTTCGGACGGTTCAGGAAGATGAAAATGAAGGGAATATCGGGCCTTACGGCCCAGATCAAAGACAGGCTGATCCATCAGGCGCTCGAGCGGCGGCTGCAGAGTGCCGGGCGGGACAGCGGCGACAGGGACGACGCCGGTCCGTTGTCCTCTGCGGACGGGTACGACGTTGCGGAAAAATACTACCGTTTCCATCTGCACCCTGCCTATCAGCAACTGCGCATCATCAACGAAGGGGCGGCGAGGCTCGGCGTCAAAAACCCTTTTTTCAAGCTGCACGAGGGAGCCGCAGGCGCTCGGACCGTCATAGGCGGCAAAACGTACATCAATTTTGCCAGCTACAACTATCTCGGGTTTTCCGGCCATCCGTACGTCGTCGAAGCTGCCAAGGGGGCCATCGACCGTTACGGCACGTCGGTCTCCGCGAGCCGGCTCGTTTCCGGGGAGCGTCCCGTTCACCGGGAACTCGAAAGGGCCATCGCCGAGGCGTACGGCGCTGAAGACGCCGTCGTCTTTGTAAGCGGTCATGCCACCAACGTTACCACCATCGGCTACCTGTTCGGCCCAAGAGATCTCGTGCTCCACGACGAACTGATCCACAACAGTGCATTGCAGGGGATACAACTGTCCGGTGCGAAGCGCCTTCCCTTTCCCCACAACGACTGGGCTGCGCTCGATACGATCCTTGCCGCTCAGCGCCGACATTTCGAACGCGTGTTGATCGTGCTCGAGGGCATCTACAGCATGGATGGGGATTATCCGGACCTGCCGAAGTTCATCGAGGTCAAGCGCAGGCACCGGGCGTTTCTCATGGTGGACGAAGCGCATTCCTTCGGTGTCATGGGTCCGACGGGCATGGGCATTCGCGAACACTTCGGCCTGCAGGCGGCCGACGTCGACATTTGGATGGGGACTCTCAGCAAAACACTGGCCGGGTGCGGCGGTTTTATCGCGGGGGAAGCGGCGTTGGTGGAACTCCTGAAATTTCTTGCACCGGGGTTTCTCTACAGCGTGGGGATGTCCCCTCCCGTCGCCGCCGCCTGCCTGGCCGCCATGGAATGCCTGCGCAGGGAACCGGAGCGTGTGGCCGCATTGCAGCGACGCGGGCGATTTTTCCTGGAGCGGGCGAGGGAGGCCGGCATCGATACCGGCACCAGTGCCGGCCTGGCCGTCATTCCCGCCATAGCGGGCAGTTCCCTGAAGGCCGCGCGCCTATCCGCCGCACTCTTTGAGCGGGGCATCAACGTCCAGCCGATCCTCTACCCGGCGGTTCCGGAAAAATCGGCCAGGCTGCGCTTTTTTGTCTCCTGTGAGCATGAAGAAAACGAAATCCAGGAAACGGTGCAGGTCCTCGCGGAGGAGATTGCGCGTCTGTAGGACAAAACAGCTTTTGCACCGCTGGGGAGAACCCGGCGACGGGACGGAAAAAAAGAAGGCCGGGAGAGTTCTCGGCCTTCTTTTTTTCCGTCGTATGAAAACATCCGGATGCGGCGGTGCACCGCGATCCGCTGTCGGTGTCAATTACCGGACGCATCCGCTTTCCTGCCGGATTCCTCGAGTTCCAGTCCTTCGGGACCCTTGTGGTAGGCCGACCCGCATGCCGGACATCGGAACGATTTGTCCAGCTTTTCGCCGCACGCGCACATCCATCCGGTCTGGCGGGCCGGATTGCCCATCACGAGGGCATGGGCCGGAACGTCCCGGGTGACCACGGCTCCGGCAGCGACAAAAGCGTGACGCCCGATCGTTACGCCGCAGACGATGGTGCAGTTCGCGCCAAGCGTAGCTCCGCGCCGGACCAGGGTGCGCCGCAGTTCATCCATCCGGCGGATGCTGGCCCGCGGGTTGAACACGTTGGTGAAAACCATGGACGGCCCGCAAAAGACATTCTCTTCAAGGACCACTCCCTTATAGAGCGAAACGTTGTTCTGGATCTTGCAGCCGTTTCCCATCGTGACATCCGGGCCGACAACCACGTTCTGCCCGATATTGCAGCGCTTTCCTATGGTGACGCCGCTCAGAACATGGCTGAAATGCCAGATTTTCGTTCCCGCACCAATGACGGCGCCATCGTCGAGGACGGCGGACGGGTGGATGAAATATTCGGGCAGGACTTTGGGAATGTTTTCCCGGGCATGGGG
>JAJFUA010000023.1 GCA_021372635.1 Desulfobacteraceae bacterium
GTGGTCTGGAATGCGGCTGTGTGCCGGGAGGAGATCAGGAGTTTCCTCCGGGCGGAACGGGCATGCTCATCTTCTGGTACCCTTCGGGGATCTCGAAGAGGGAATCGGCCACGCCGCCTTCCTTTATGTTCTTATACTCCATGACGGTGTCGGAACTCTCCACCTTTATGGGAAACGAGAGCTTTTTTGATACCCAGTAAACGGTCTTCTCGCCGTCTTCCACTATCTCGAACTTCTTGCAGACCTGGCCGGATACGGTTTCCTCTCCCAGCGCTTTCGCCCCCTTTTCCTTCTCGGCAGTCCACTCTTCGAAGCTTTCGTCGGATTCCTGGTAGGGAATTTCCATGTAGGATTTTTCTTCGGGGGTGATCATCCATGTAACCTTCTTGTCCGGTCGGTTGATCAGGATCTGTTTTTCCCCGTCTTCCGTCATCTCGTTGCGTACCTTGTTGCCCTTGACGAAAATCTTGCCCGTCAGCGACTCCTCGCCTTTCGGCGTTACGACGAGGTCGGCGGAGAATTCCGCGGCCGCGGCCAAGCCGGCAAAAAGGAGCAGAAAGAACAGCGTAACGGGAACCGAAATCGAAAAGCCTAACCGAATTGCGCCTGTGATCTTCATGGTCTTTTCATCCTCCCAAATTAGTATATCGAGCAGTGATACGGAGGAACAGGGGCGGGAAAAGCGGGCAGAGCGCCCGTCCATCCGAAATGGTGCTCGTCCATCCTATCAGGACCCTTATACTTTTGTCGCCAGGCAGTGTCAATACCGGGAACAAAGTCGCGGAACCGCCCGCCGGGCCCGATGGAAAACCGGTCTCCGGCTGTGCGCAGCGGAGCGGTGAAGGCCGGGGTTTTCCTTGTGGGGGAAGCGGATCCAGGCATGCGGAGCACCGGGAGTTAACGAGGCGCGGACGCCGATCGGTCAGGCCGGCGGGGAAGACTGCAGCACTTCCGCACTCTTGACCGACAGGTCGTCTTTCTGGAATTCTTCCGGGAGAAAAAGGCCGCAAGGGTTTCCGCTCGTTTTGAGAAGAGCGGGAAGCGGATACTTTAAAACGAGGGAAATCGCCCTGCCGTCGAGCAGCAGCACCAGTTTACGGTCGACGAGGTCCGAGAGGGCTCTGCGGGCTTCGGCTTCCGCCAGGCCGTTTTCCCGCTCGAGAACCGCCATGAGTTGCGGCAGGGGAGGCGCGTCGTCGCAGCGTTCCAGCACGGCCCGCCGCGGCCCCTGGATCAGGTGGACCGGGGCGACGGCGCAGGGACGGGAATCCTTTACCTCGAGGCCCACGTCTAGGGGGCGCATGACCAGGGTGGGGCCTTCCGGCACCGACGAGGCCATCCGCCATTTCAGGGTTTCCCTGTGAACCGCCTCAAGGCCGGGTCGTCCGGGAAACCGCATTTCGCCCAGGCAGGCGTAGTAGTCGGGCGTGGTTTCCTCCTCGAAGTGAAAGGCCATGTCCTTCTGGCCTTGCGGCGAAAGAGGATAGACAAAGCGCTGCAATGCCTGCGGGACGAGTTTCAGCCCGTGTTCCGAGGCATTGTGGAAGTAGCTGCTGTACCGGCAGTATTTCACGAAAACGAAGCGGCAGGGGGAAAGGTGAAAGAGCATGGGCAGCCAGGATGCCGTTTCGAGGTACCATCGGTCCTGCTCTCCGGGGAACCCGAAGAGAAAATTCCACCCGGCTACAATGCCGTACTGGCGGAGCCATTTCAGCGCCTGGACGTTCTGCCAGGCGGAAATCCCCTTGTTCATCAGCCCGAGGGCCTCGCTGTGCAGGCTTTCGACTCCGGCAATGACACTGCGTATACCGGCCGCCCTGAGTTGTTCCACCTGGCTGCGGCCGAGATCGGTCCGGATCTCGCAAAAAATCTGGAGTTCCTTCCCCAGGGAGGCCAGGCGGGGCAGAAGGGAGTCGAAATGGTCCAGGTCCAGGACGTTGTCGGTCAATGCGATGCGCGTGGACCCGTATCGTTCCACCAGGGTCTCTATTTCTGCCGCCACCTTTGCCGGCGGTTTTGCCCGAAAGGTGCGGGCGCAGCCGTTGAGGCCGCAGAAGCGGCACTGTCCCCACCAGCATCCGCGCGAGGATTCGACGGGAATGGCCGGCAGGATGAGGTCCTTCAGGGGGGACCCGTGCAGTTGCTCGAAATAGTCGTCGTAGTCGGGTATGGGAAGATCTGCGAGCGACGGAACGACCGCCGAAGGCAGCCCGTCTCTCGTCTCGCCGGATGGATACCCGACCTGGCGATGAACGGGTCCGAACACCCCTTCGGGAAGATCCGACGGCCGAGCCTCACGGCCGACTTCCAGGATCTTCCGGCACAATCCCGAGATGCATCCGTCCGCTTCGCCAGAGACGACGTAATCGACCCAGGGGAAGCTTTCATGCGTCGTCCGCCCCATGACGGTCTCACAATTGGGGCCTCCCATCATGGTGACGATGGAGGGATCCATTTCCCGTATCCGCCGGAGTAGCGCGAGGGAGGAAACCTGCTGCTGGAACGTGGAGGTGCAGCCGACGATCCGGGGGGAAAACGAGAGAATCCTCTTTGCGGCCTCTTCCACGAATTCGGGAATTCTCTTCCGGATCTCCGAAAACTGCGCCCGGATCTCGTCCGGATTGCGGCCTCCCAGGTCGAAACTGCGCCTCATCATCCCGCTCAGGTAGAGATCCTCGTCGGGCCGGTGTTCGGGGAAGGCGGCCCCGGCGAACAGCCAGTCGAAAACGCAGTCCGCCAGCCGAACCGCCTGGATCTGGACATAGTCGACCGGATCGACGAACTCCAGGAACCAGAAGCCGGCATGAAAGACCTTCGCCTCGATCCCGTCGCGCTGCAGAACGGCCTTGAGCAGTCCGAGCGCGGGTGAAGGCGCCTGCAGAGGCGCCTGTGGCATGCTAACGAGGCAAACGTCCATGGTCCCTCTCATTTTCTTCCGGATCGCCGGGTAGCGGTGGGGCGTTCTCCTGCCGGCAAAAGTGGCACCAAGGGTCGTGAGCGTCCCAGGTGCCCCAGTGACAGAGGGCTCTTTCGTGCCGGCCGCCCCTGCAATAGGAGAAATCGGGGCAGGTGGCGCAGAGCGCCCGGCTCAGATCGCGTTCCCGGGAAAACCCGGCGATGCCTTTTTCATCCTTCCAGATCGTCTTCAGGCTGTCCTGCAGCAGGGAACCGTAACGATGCCTTTCGGGGGAGTCCAGGTGCGTGACCGGCGCCACTTCTCCCGAGGGCGTCACGAAGCAGAGCGTCTGTCCGCCTGCGATCGGGACACGAAAGGAATCGTCCGGCTTCGGAGCGGGGACGGCCACGTACGGCGGCAGGGGCACTTCGATGGGAAACCCGATTCCCAGTTCGAGAGCGCTTTTCACGACGAGTTCGTCCCGCAGCAGCTTCTCCACGGAGGCATTGAACCGGTGGGCCGTACGGACGGCGACCTCCAGCCCGAGGGACGCCGCACGCCCTTCCGGGTAGAACAGTTCCGCGGAGAAACCTTCGAATCCCAGGTCGAGGGCGAGGCGGGCGGCCGAGTGGACGTCGGCCCCGTTGAATGGGGTTCCGATGTAGCGCGCCTGCATGCGGACCCCGTTCCGGCGCAGGACGCCTCCAGTGCGAAACCGGGGCATCCTCCCCTGCCGCCGTAAACGTTTTCCCTGATCGACCGCTTCATCTCCTGAAGATTCTTCCAGAGAGCAGCCATCGGGGTTTCATGGATGTTCCCGATACGGCAGATGCCGCGATCGATGAGGAACTGGCAAAGGTGCATGTCCCCGTGGATGTCTATCGCGCAGGACGCCTCGCCGCCGTGACATCCCGACAGGGGTGCGTCGTTTCCGTACGTCCAGGACATCAGCTTTTCGAATCCACCGGGGATGTTCATCGAGAGGTGCAGAAAGTTCAGCGAGATTTCTGGCGTGCCGGATGCACGCTGCAGGAGGCGTTCGTGAACATCCATGATCTCGTCCAGGCTGGCATGGGTCTCAGGGGGGATTCCCTTCTTCGGAAACGGAGCCTCCACCGCGCATTCTCGGGGGCCATGCCGGCCGATCATGGAAAGTATTTCATCGATTTCGTGCAGATTGTCGCGCAGGATCAGGGTCATGGTATGAAAAGGGATGCGATAGGCCTGGAACCACTCCAGACTGGCCTGCAGCGACGAAAAGCCGTCCGTCCGGGCGATTTTCCTGAAGGTTTCCCGGCTTGCGGCGTCCACGCTCAGTTCCACATGGTCGCGCTCCGGTTCCAGGAGCGTTCCCATCGTTCGCACCTCCCTTTCGGTCAGGCGCGTCCCGTTGGTGATGACGGTCAGGGCGAGATCGTATTGCTTCACCAGGCGCACGGCGTCGATGAACTGCGGATGGCATGCGGGTTCGCCGCCGCTCAACGCGATGGACGCCACGCCCATCTGCACGATCTGGCGGCAGATGGAGTCCAGGCTTTCCAGGGGGAGATGCGTCGGGATGCCGTCGGGTGTGAGGGTGACGGGGCCCGAACGGTAGCAGAACAGACAATCCTGGTTGCACTGGTTGGTCAGGTCCACGGTGACGGAGAGAGGCGATTTCAGGAATCCGCCCCTCTGCGCCACGTCCCGGGAGATGAAGCCCAGGGGCGGCATCGAACCGGCGCGCTTTGGAATCTCCCTGCTCAACTGAAGCAGGCGTTCGAACCGCACCAGGATCTTTTCTTCCGATTCTTCACGCAAAACCGGCATCGTGCCCCCGGGAATCCGGTGATCGGAGGCTTCACTTCGCCGCGCGCCGGGAAGTCGTTGTGCATTCCGGCGGCGGGAAAAGCGGAAGGAAACCCGCCCTTTCTTCTATTTCAATAACTGGCGCCTCTGTAGCCGCACGCTATGGAAGACGCTTCCTGGCCCTTCAACCCGGATTCGGCGAAAATCTTCTGCAAGTCCCGGATTTCCTTGTCCGACAGGGAGCCGCGGATTCCTCTCGTTTCGAGTGTGCCTGCAACATCTTTGGCCAGGGCGCTGCGAAACTGGCCGTCATCCAGGGTTGTTGTCAAAACATTGGCAAACGCGCTCGAATGCTGCATGTTTTTCCTCCAGTTCGATTGCATGATGGATAATGGCCCACAAATCGACATTGACTCCTACCACAGCACGGGAAACCGATCGACAGGAAAATATATCGAGTTTCATAAAGATAACAATATGATCCGGTTCTTTTCGCCATGTTCCTCGAATGAGGCATCCCGACTTCTGAAATGGGATGAAAACTTTGCGCCTTCTTCCTGCCGGTGGCCGTTGCATCACAATGCGTGCGCGTGTGTGTCAATCCATAGAAAATACGAGACATTCCGATGCGGCAAAATTTTCCCGGGCAGAAACGGAATGAATGGGTTAGAATCTCCCCTCGTACGATTCACGGATTGCTCAGAACGGGGTTTATTTCGGCGCTCCAGGCGCTGTGCCTTCCGCCTGGACATCGTGATGAAATTCACAACGTCTTTTGCCGGTCCCGGAAATGGTTGTGCGATAATCCGGCGAAAGGGATCTTTCCACCGGAATGTAAACGGAACTGGAACTGTTGACCGATTCAGGATGTCCTCGATGTCGGGATCGCCGTGCGGGCAGTCATTGGTGCAGTACATGGAAAAAAGCAACCGAAGCCGGATACTTCTCGGGGACGAAAGATACCCCAGGTCAGGATCTCATGTTCGAGCCCTTCGAATCCGGCCGTTCCATACCTTTTCGTCCGCTTTCCCCCGTCATGCCGGGGCATTGGCTATGCTGCCTTCCCCTCGAAGCGGCAGGGCGCCACGGCTTTACCCTCGGCCGGAGAAGCCGGAGTTCCCGCGCCAGGTTCTTTGCGGGCGGCGGCGAAGCGGATTCTTCGGCAACATCTTTCCCATCCTCCGGATGGATCGTGAAACTTGAATAGAGGATCATGGTGGTAATGCAAGAGCAGGAAAAACGCAAATCCGGCAACAGGGTTCTCATTATCGGCGGCGGCATGGGCGGCATTCGGGCGGCTCTCGACCTTGCCGAGGCCGGACGGGACGTCGTGCTGATCGACAGGGCCCACGCGATCGGGGGCCTGATGGCCCGACTCGACCGAACCTTCCCCACCAACAACTGCGATCTGTGCACCTTGTCTCCCGACCTGTCGGAAAGCGGACGCAGGCTGCATATCGAACTGATGGCCATGACCGAGTTGACCGGCCTCGAAGGCACCGCGGGCAACTTCAAGGCGGGCCTGGTGACGCAACCGCGATTTATCGATGTGGAAAAGTGTACCGCCTGCGGCGAGTGCCACCGGCGATTTCCCGAATTCGTGCGCTTTACCCCGGGCCTCGATCACCGTGCGCCCACCTGCATGCGATACCCGAAGGCGACCCCGTACGCTTTTTCCATCGACATGGCGGCCTGTACGGATGTCGGGGAGCTGGTCCGCGCGTGCCCGGCCGGAGCGATCGTACCCGGGGACGTGCCCGGGCGGCGGGATGTCGAGATCGGCTCGGTGATACTGGCCCTGGGGGCGGAACTTTCCGACCCCAGGCTGCTGGACGTCTACGGAGCGGGAGAATGCCCGAACGTCGTCACCGGCATCGAGTATGAAAAGATCCTGTCGGCGTCGGGGCCGACCGGTGGAGAACTGGTGCGGCCGTCGGACGGCAGGAAACCCCGGAAGATCGCCTGGATACAGTGTGCCGGCTCCCGGGGTCTGCAGGAAGGAGCGGTTTCCTACTGCTCGAGCGCCTGCTGCATGTACGCCCTCAAGGAGGCCGTGGTCACGCGGGAACGGTTCGGAAACGATACGGAGACCGTGATCTTCTACATGGACATGCGGACGTTCGGCAAGGACTACGAACTCTACCTGCAGCGGGCGGTAAACGATGGGGGAGTGCGTCTCGTGCGATCCCGCCCGCATACTCTCGAACCGGTCCGGGTGAACGGGGCGCCCACGGGCGAAATCTCCATCTCCTACGTGCAGTACGGAGACGGCAGGGCGGAGACGGAAGTCTTCGACATGGTGGTCCTCGCGGCGGGATTCCGGGTCGGGGCCGAAGCCCGGGAACTCGCCGGGAGACTGGGAGTGGAACTCAACGAACACGGCTATGTCCGCACCGGCAGTTTCGATCCCGTGGCGACCTCCAGACCCGGCATCTATGTGTGCGGCTCGTTCGAAGGTCCGAAAGACATTCCCGACACCCTGGTCCAGGCCAGCGCCGCCGCCGGCGACGCGCAGAGAGATCTCTGCACCATGCGGACGGTTCCGGAAACCGAAGAGGAGTATCCCTCCGAGCGGGACGTTTCGGGGGAACCGCCGCGGGTCGGGGTCTTTGTTTGCGAATGCCGCACGAATGCCGGAAGCGTTCCGGATGATTTCGGCGTCGCGGCACGCCTCGGTTCCGTTCCCGGCGTGATCGTTTCCGAAACCGTCGGGCACGGATGCGGCAGCGAGGCCCTGGCGCACATTCGAAAGCGGATCGGCGAATTCGGGCTCAACCGGATCGTGATCGGCGGCTGTTCTCCGAGGGCCCGCGAAACCCTCTTCCAGGATGCGATCCGGAAGGCGGGGCTCAACAAGTATCTCCTGGAGATGGCCAACCTGCGGGACCATGCGGCCTGGGTGCATTCCTCCCAGCCCGGGGCGGCCTCGGAAAAGGCGCTGGAACTCCTGCGCATGGCCGTCGCGGCCGTGAAAAAGGCCCGGCCCCTCGCCGAACACGTTCTTCCCATGAACAGGGACGTCCTCGTCGTCGGAGGAGGCGTCGCCGGCATGACGGCTGCCCTCGGCCTTGCCGACAGGGGCTACAGCGTCTGCCTGGTCGAGAAGAGCGGGCGGCTCGGTGGCACTGCGCTGAAGATACGGAAGACTCTTGACGGCGAGGACGTGCCGGCCGGAGTCAACCGCTTGATCGAAAGAACGGAGCAGCACGAACGGGTGGAAGTCCTGAAGCGTTCCATGATCGTGGATCACTCGGGTACGGCGGGATTGTTCCAAACCGGTGTCCGCATGGAGTCCCCGGCGGGATACCGCCGGATCGAGCACGGGATCACCATCCTGGCCATCGGAGCGCTTCCGAACCGGCCCGGGGAGTACCTGCTGGGGGCTCATTCGGCAGTCTCCACCCAACTGGACCTCGAGACGGTCCTGGAAGAATCCCCCGGGGAGGTCCAGGGGTGGCGGGAAGTGGTGATGATCCAGTGCGTGGGTTCCCGCGACGCGGAAAACCCCAACTGCTCCCGCGTCTGCTGCCGGAGCGCCGTGAAGAATGCGCTGCGAATCAGGAGCATCAACCCGGAGGCCCGGATCATCGTCTTATACCGTGACATGCGCACACCGGGACTTGCCGAGGATTCCTATAGAAAGGCCCGTGAGGCTGGGGTGCATTTCATCCCGTTCGATCCGGAAGAAAAACCGGTCGTCCGGGCCGACGGGGAAAGGGTGGTCGTGACGTTCGCCAACCCTGTCCTGGCCCGCAGGATGGAGGTGCGTGCCGATCGTCTCGTATTGAGCACGGGGATGGTCGCCGACAGGGATTCTACGGAGGAACTCGGCGGGGTTTTTCATGTCCCGCGCACGGCGGACGGGTATTTCCTGGAAGATCACGTCAAGTTGAAGCCGGTTGACATGTCCGAGCCCGGCTTTTTCGTCGCCGGCACCGCCCATGCCCCGAAGAGTATTCGAGACAGCATTGCACAGGCACTGGCGGTTGCCGGAAGGGCACAGACATTTCTGGCGAGGGGATTCGTCAACCTGGGGGCGGCGGCCGCCGAAGTCGACGGCGGCAAGTGCGCCTGCTGCCTCGTTTGTGTCAGAGCCTGCCCCTACGGTGTGCCCTTCATCAATTCGGAAGGGCATTCCGAAATCGACCCGGCAAAATGCCACGGATGCGGTATCTGCGCCGCAGAGTGCCCCGCCAAGGCCATTCAGATCACGCAGTACGAGGACGACCTGATTCTGGCCAAACTGGACGGGCTTTTCGAAAGGGTGTCGTAATGGACCGTTTTGAACCTGTTATCGTCGCTTTCTGTTGTCACTACTGTGCCTATACGGCTGCGGATACGGCGGGCAGCCAAAGGCTTTTCTACCCGCCGAACGTAAAAATCGTGCGAGTCCCCTGCTCCGGAAAGGTGGACGCCATACATATCATGAAGGCGCTGGAGAAGGGCGCCGACGGAGTTTTCGTGGCCGGCTGCCTCCAGGGAGACTGCCATTTCAGGACAGGGAACACCAGCGCCGCCAGGCGGGTGGCCTACGTGAAAAAAATCCTCGACGAGGCGAGAATCGGCGGGGAGCGCGTCGAAATGTTTTCGATGTCCGCGGGTATGGGGCAGCGCTTTGCCCAGACCGCCTCCGATTTTACGGAGAAAATCCGCGGCCTGGGTCCCAACCCGGCGTGGGCCGCTCTGAAGGCCGCCGGACCCGCCGCAGGCTGATTTGTGCCATTACCCGTGAACGGGGGAGAGGTTTTTATTAAATGATTACCGCCGAACAAAAAACGATGGAAGAAATCGTCGAATGCGTGAAACCTTTTCGGCGCATCCTGCTGGCCGGCTGCAACGAATGCGTGACGGTGTGCGCGGCGGGCGGCCGAAAGGAAGTGGGCATCCTCGCGTCCGCCCTCAGAATGGTTTTCATGAAAGCGGGAACGCCGATCGAAATCGATGAAGTGACCCTTGAGAGGCAATGCGACCCGGAATACGTCAATGAACTTGCGCCCCTCGTCGAGAGTGTGGACGCCGTGCTGTCGATGGCCTGCGGGTGCGGCGTCCAGGAAGTCGCCGCACGGTTTTCGGGAAAACCGGTTCTGCCCGCCGTAAACACGAAGTTCATGGGGGCGTCCGAACGGCAAGGGGTGTGGGCGGAGCGGTGCCAGGGATGCGGGGAGTGCGTGCTTGGCCGCACGGGCGGCGTCTGTCCCATCGCACGATGCTCCAAGCAGATTCTGAACGGACCCTGCGGCGGTTCGACCAACGGCAAATGTGAAGTCAACCGGGAGATCGACTGCGCATGGCAGCTCATCTGGGACCGGTTGAAGGCGCTCGGAATGCTGGACCGGTATGAAGAGAACATCCCTGCGAAAGACTGGCGGACGGCCAGGGGAAGCGGTCCTCGGAGAATCTTCAGGGAGGATCTCGCATCATGAAGACCGACAGCGTGTTGGAAAAAGTCCTCGCCTCGGGGCAGCTTGCCGTAACGTCGGAATGCGGTCCTCCCCGCGGTGCACTCCCTCAAAAGGTGATCGACAAGGCGGAAATGCTCCGCGGTTGCGTCGACGCCGTCAATGTCACCGACAACCAGACGGCGATGGTGAGAATGTCCAGTCTTGCCGCCTGCATCCTGATCAAGCAGGCCGAACTCAACCCTCTCCTCCAGATGGTTACGCGCGACCGCAACCGCCTGGCGATGCAAAGCGACATCCTCGGCGCCTATGCCCACGGAATCGATACGATGCTCTGCCTGTCGGGTGATCATCCCGTCTTCGGCGACCATCCGATGGCCGCCAACGTTCACGACATCGACTCGGTGCAGATGATCGAGATGGTGAAGAACATGCGCGACGAGGCGAAGTTCCAGGGCGGCGAGTCGATAGACGGCGCCCCGAAGATGTTCATCGGCGGCGCGGCGAACCCCTTTGCCGATCCGTTCGAACTGCGCGTTGCCCGGCTGGCGAAAAAGGCGAAGGCCGGCGTCGATTTCGTCCAGACCCAGTGCATCTACAACGTCGACAAATTCGAAAAGTGGATGGAGGGGGTGCGGGAGCGGGGTCTCCACGAGAAAGTTTACATCCTGGCGGGCGTTACTCCCATGAAGTCCGTCGGCATGGCCAAGTACATGAAGAGAAACGTCCCGGGAATGGACGTCCCTGACGAGATCATCGATCGGCTCAGCGGCGTCCCGAGGAACAAGCAGGCTGAAGAGGGTATCAAGATCTGCCTGGAGACGATGGAGCGCCTGAAGGCGGTGGAAGGCGTTCGGGGATTTCACATCATGGCGATCGAGTGGGAGCACCGGGTGCGCGAAATCGTGGAACGGGCCGGACTTCTGCCCAGGCCCCAATTCTAGGAGGGCATTCTCTCATGCTGCACTCTTTCCTGGTTTACCTGGCTCTGGTTCTGTGCGGAGTGGGTCTGGTATACAGAGCGGCGGTATGGTTTCGCGGCTGCGTCGGCATCGAAGGACAGGGCATCTCTACCCCGGCGAGGGTTATGGCCGCAGCCAGGGGAATCCTTGGAACCGTTTTCAGCTCTAAGGTTTTCATCCTCATCCGGGTTTTCCTCCTGGACGGCATTTTCCTGGCGAGAACGCTTCGGCGGGACTTCTACCGCTGGCTTATGCACTCCTGCATTTTCGGCGGGTTTATGGTGTTGCTGTTGATGCACGCCCTGGAAAAGTTCGTGACGCTGCCGCTCTTTCCCACCTACCAGTCCACCCTGAATCCATTCATGTTCATCAGGGACTTCGCCGGCGCTGCCGTTTTTCTCGGTGCGGGCATGGCGGTCTGCCGGCGTTTCTTCGGGAAGGGCCGCCGCCCGGCATCCAGTGCCATGGACGCCTATGCGATTACGATCGTGAGTGTGGTCATCCTCTCGGGGTTCGCGCTCGAAGCCGTCAAGATCACATCTCAATCCGTATTCCGGGACATGGTGGAAGAATATGTCGTGGGGGGCGACGGGCAGGAAACGAAGGCGCTGGAAGCATACTGGGTCCAGGAATTCGGAGTGGTTTCCGGAAATGTCAAAGGGCCCTTCGACGTGCAGACTCTCGAAACGGGCAGAGCGCTGCACGAAATGAGCTGCCAACAGTGTCATTCGCGGCCTCACTCGGCATTTGCCGGGTATATCGTCTCTCGCGCCATCGCGCCGGCCGCCGGGGCGCTCGATCGGGCCAACGCGCGCACAGTGCTCTGGTGGATGCATTTCCTGGCGTGCCTGTTCGGTTTGGCGTATCTGCCCTTCAGTAAGATGCTCCATCTTTTCGCCACGCCTCTGAGCCTTGTTTTGAACGCGGTGATGAAGGACGGAGTATCGGACCCTGCCAACGTGGCCACGAAGCAGATGATCGAACTGGACGCCTGCACCCACTGCGGGGCGTGTACGGCGGCCTGCTCAGTCGCGGGTGTTTTCCCGGAGATCGGCAACCCGAACATTCTGCCTTCCGAGAAGATTGCGTCACTGAAAGCGCTGGCTGCGGGACGAAAACTGGATGCTTCGGAGATCCGGACCATACAGGACGGCCTGCACCTGTGTACGAACTGCAACCGCTGCACGGATGCCTGCCCGGCGGGGATCGGCCTGAGGGATCTATGGTTTGGCGTCCGGGAAAGACTTTTGCGGGAGGGAATCCCGGAACTCCTCCTGCTCTCCCCTTTTGCCCTGTTTCGCGGAATCCGGCAGGAGTCCGTCCATGATGGCGGGTATCTGCCCCCGGTGCAGACCGCCATGCGGGCGGTATCGGAGCAGTGGGACGCGGCCAAGGCCCGGGACGTGAGTATTCCCCTCGAACCCGGGGAGAAGGAGACGCAAAAAGCGTTGAACGCGGCTTTTCCGGCGGGTTCTTTTTCGAACTGCTATTGCTGCGTGACCTGTTCGAATTCCTGTCCTGTGGTGAGGAACTACGAAAACCCAAAAGAAGTCCTGGCAGTTCTGCCGCACCAGGTTATGCATGCCGTCGGGCTCAGCCTGTGGGACCTTGTCTTCAGTTCCGGTATGCTCTGGAACTGCCTGGGCTGTTACCAGTGCCAGGAAAATTGTCCACAGGGAGTCCGGGTTGCGGATATACTGTACGAATTGAAGAACGTGGCGGTTGCAAGGGCCGGCAAAGCCTGAGTCCTCTTAGGTGGTAAGAATATGAAAACTGCGCTGTTCCGCTGTTGTGTGACTTCCATGGACCTTGGTCATTACGAGACTTCCTGCGATGCGGTCCTGAGGGAATTGGGCATTGAGGTTGCGGGCGTGAAGGAATTCGGCTGCTGCGGGTATCCCCTGAAGAATTCGAATAAAAGAGCCTACCTGCTGTCCTCCGCAAGGAATCTCGCTCTGGCCGAAAGGGAGGACCTGGCGCTGCTCACGCTCTGCAACTGTTGTTACGGCAGTCTCAAGCATGCGGCTCGGACCCTCCGGGAGAATCCTTCCCTGAAGGGATCCATCAATGTCTCC
Organism: Desulfobacteraceae bacterium; assembly: GCA_021372635.1. Taxonomy (GTDB): domain Bacteria; phylum Desulfobacterota; class Syntrophobacteria; order Syntrophobacterales; family Syntrophobacteraceae; genus JAJFUA01. Next base: position 13,121 of record JAJFUA010000023.1, read on the forward strand.
CTGGAGAAGGAAGGGCTGTGGTACGAAGGGCGGGTGGAACCGAAGCATTTTCTACAGGTTCTTCATGACGACATTGGTGCCGAGGTGGTCAGGAATCGGTTGAAGCGGACCTTCAAAGGGCTCAGGATTGCCGTTCATTACGGGTGCCATATTCTGAGGCCGTCAAGCGTCGTTCAGTTCGACCGGGCTTTCCAGCCCACCAAGTTCGACGTCCTGGTGGAAGCGACCGGAGCCCGATCGGTTTCCTGGCGGGGAAAGCTCGAATGCTGCGGTTCGCCTTTGATGGGTGTCAACGATGAATTGTCCATGGACCTCATGGAAAAGAAAATTGCGGGGGCATTGGAGGCCGGGGCGGATTTCATCTGCGTCGCCTGTCCCTACTGCCAGTTGCAGTTCGACACGGTCCAGGAAATGGCGGGCAGGCACCGGAATCGTACAAGGCGGGTGCCGTCCGTTCTCTACCAGCAGCTTTTGGGGCTTTGCCTCGGGCTCGACCCAGGTGCCCTGGGGCTGGATCGGAACCGACTGCCACTCGACGCCATCGAGCGATTCTACGCGTAGCAGGCGATAATCCTTTCGGCCGAAAAGAGGAAGGATGCCCCCGGACGGCTCCCGCCGGTGAGCCGGACTCATTAAAAAATCCCCGGTGCTGCCCTGCCCGTTTTTTTATCCCAAAGAACGATGCCTCCTTGTGCAGCAGGTTTGACCATTTCGTGCTTTCCACGTCCCGTCAGTCGCCTCTGCCGCCGGAAAGAAGCGTAGCGAGACCGTCCACCTGCGTTCTGCCGGAGATTACAGTGCCCACTTGTAGATATTGACGACGTCCACCAGTTTCGCGCTGCGGGGATTCGTGAAGCTGCACGCATCCTTCATCGCGTTTTCGGCCATGATCGTCAGGTCGGCTTCCTTCACTCCGAAGCCGTTCGAGTTTTCCGCTTTTCCGCGGGCAGGGAAAGAAAGGAGGGGAACGGGGGCCGCTGGCGGCCCCCGTGGGGTGTGAGTGCTGCCTGTTTCCGTTTACCAGTTGAAGACGGTGTCGAGTTCCTCGTCCTTGACCATGAAGGTGATGTTGTGAGGGGCCACGGGACTGTTGGTGAAGAACCTCGGGAGGCGGTCGTGTTCTTTAGTGAAGCCGGCCGCCGCATTGAAATCTCTTTCCATCTTGAGGATGCTCTTCCCGAGCGCCACGACGTCATCGGCGGTGAGGCTGAGGCCGTAGAAGGCGTTGAGCATGTCGATGAGGGCCTGGAAAGTCTCGGGCTGGTCGAGGACGGCGAAGGCGATGAAAAGGCACATGCCGGTGGCGTCGACCGCTGCGGTGGCGATCTGGAGGTTTCGGGAAAGCTCCACCTGTCCCTCGGGTTTGAGGGGATCCACGTCGCCGCCGACCTTGAGGATGTTCGTGGCGATGCAGTAGCCGGCCGTGTGGTCGGCGCCCATGGGGGTGGTCGCATAGGTCACCCCGATGCCCTGTACGGCTCTCGGATCGTAGGCGGGAAGGGCCTGGTTTTTCACCACGGGCACCCTCTCGACGCCGAAGACTTTGCCCGTCGTGCCGGCGCCCGAGCCGAGGATTCTGCCCAGAGGGGTTCCCTTTCCGACCTCGTCGATCAGGCGGATGGCGCCCTGGGCATCGCCGAAGGGGATGATCCCGGCCTCCATGGCCACTCCGATGGTGACGCCCATCTCGATGGTGTCGAGCCCGTAGTTGTCGTCGAGGAAATCCATCTTGGCGATGGCGTCCAGGTCGGAGATGCCGCAGTGGCCGCCGTGGGACCAGGTGGTCTCGTATTCGGGCTGCTTGCTGAGGAATTTTCCGTCCTTGTCGTAGTAGGTGCCCGAGCAGCGGATGACGCAGCCCCGGTGGCAGCCGTGGGTGGCGGAGCCCGGTCCGCCGCGGCTGTTTTCGGTCTCGGCCTGGGTTTCGCCGCTGATCTTGTCGGCGCCCTCGAAGCGGCCCGCGCTGAAGTTGCGGGTGGGGTAGCCGCCGGCTTCGTTGAGGATGTTGGTGAGGACGTTGGTGCCGTAGGTGGGCAGACCCTGGCCGGTGACGGGGTGCTTTCTGAGTCCGTCGACGAAGGTCTTGTTGGCTTCCTTGAATTTTTCGGGATCCTTCGGGGCGCGCATCTTGAGCCCCGAGTCATCGAGGACGATCACCTTCACCTGCTTGGCCCCCATGACGGCTCCGATGCCGCCGCGGGCGGCATGGCGTGTGGGCCTCAGTTCCATGTCGGTGCAGGCGATGGAGGCGGCGGTCATTTTCATCTCTCCGGCGGGGCCGATCGAGATGGCGCAGAACTTCTCGCCGTACTCCCGCTTCATCATCTCGATGAGATCGTAGTTGGGGAGCATCCTGAGGGAGTTGTCGACGGTGATCTTCACGCCGTCTTTGTTGATGAAGACCTTGTAGAGATCGTCGGTTGCGGGCTTCCCCTCGAGGATGACGGCCGCATAGCCGAGTCGGGCCAGGACTTGTGCGGGCTGGCCGCCTGAGTTGGCCTCCTTGATGCCTCCGGTGAGAGGGCTCTTGGCGCCGATGGAGAGGCGTCCGGACATGGCTCCGGCGGTGCCGCTCAAAAGACCGGGAGCGATGACCAGCTTGTTTTCGGCTCCGAGCGGATGGCAAAGCGGGGGAACTTCCCTGGAGACCACGGCGGAGGTGAGCGCCCTCCCTCCCAGTCCCGCATAGGCTCCCACCGGTTCCTCACTGACCTTCGGACCGCCTTCGGCTCCCACATCTATCCTTAGAATCTTTTCCATAAATTATTTCTCCTTGAGGAGTTAAGATGTAAACAATACCGGCTGTGGAAGGAAGTTATCCTGACGAACCGCGGGAATGGCGCCCCCGACGAGGCGCGGGAAGATGAGACGTTCAGGATCGAACATATTATTCATAATGTTAAATTGTTACTTTGTAAATTTGTCAAATTTGGCATAACGGGTCGCATGGATAATGCTGTGAGTCCGGCATGCGATTCGCCTTACGGGTGACAATCCATATTCCCCTCTTTGGGGGCGTTTACATCAATATTTCAAAAGTTTAAATCTGCACCCCGCTGAATCTTCCCTTCAAGTGGGGAATTGGGAGTCTGTGACAGCATTGCCGATGGGAAGGGCCTGCCGGGTGGTTCGAAAACGGCACGGCCTGCATCTTCCGAAGGCTTGCCGTGCGGGCGGGAAAAGAGGTGAACGTGGATTTGGAGACATTCTTGCGGAAAGGCCCCGAAGGGACCCTGATGGAAATAGTCGTGCAGCCCAGGGCCAGCCGGAACGAACTGGCCGGCATGCATCAGGGCAGTCTGAAGATCCGGCTGACCTCCCCGCCGGTGGAGGGGGAAGCGAACAAGGAATGCATCAGGTTTCTCGCGAAACTTCTCGGTACGGCCCGGTCGAACCTGGAGATCGTCCAGGGGCACAAGTCCAGGCACAAGACCATCCTGGTTCGCGATGCATCGCCCGAAGCGGTCGAGGAGGCGCTGAAGGCGCACCTGCCGGCTTGACCGGCAGAGGGCTTTATGGTTGTATGTTTTCCATGGAATGGATGGAGGCGCCCGAGGGTGCCGCATCCATCGGCAGCAGAGCCCCCTGAGACCGGACCGTTGCGGGCCGGGCACATCCTTCGGAGGGAGAAACCCATGCGTGAAGCAGTCATCGTGAGTGCGGTGAGAACACCGCTCGGACGTTTCAACGGTTCGTTGAGCGGGATCGGGGCTACCGAACTCGGCGGCGTCGTCATTGCAGAGGCCCTGCGCCGGGGGCGGGTTCCCAAAGAGGAAGTGAACGAGATCATCATGGGGATGGTTCTTCCCTGCGGCTACGGGCAGAACCCTTCCAAGCAGGCTTCCATCCGTGCGGGCATGCCGTGGGGCGTCGAATGCATCACGGTCAACAAGGTCTGCGGTTCCGGGCTGAAAGCCGTAATGCTGGCGGCCCAGGCCATCCGGGCCGGCGACGCGGACATCGTGGTGGCGGGTGGCATGGAGAACATGAGCAGCGCACCGTACTATCTCGACAAAGCCCGCTTCGGCTATCGGATGGGACACGGCGTGCTTCACGATCACATGGTTCACGACGGCCTGTGGGACATCGTCAATGACTTCCACATGGGAATGTCCAATGAATTCTGCTCGGATAAGTACGGCGTGAGCAGGGAAGACCAGGACCGGTACGCAGCCGAATCCTATCGCCTGGCCCTCGCGTCGGTGGAATCCGGCAGGTTCGACGAGGAAATCGTTCCCGTGGCGCTTCCGCCGAAAAAGGGGGCTCCGGCCGTCTTCAGACGTGACGAATGCCCCAGGGAGACTTCATACGAGGCCCTGGCCGCCATCGCCCCCGCATTCAAAGAAGGCGGGGTGACCACTGCCGGCAACGCCTCGTCCATTGCAGACGGCGCGGCCGCCGTGGTGGTGATGGCCCGGGAAAGGGCGGAGGCGCTCGGTTCCCCGATCCTGGCCGTTATCGGCGCGCAGGTTTCTGCCGGCATCGATATGAAATACGTTCTGACGGCCCCCATCCAGGCGATCCCCAAGTGCCTGGAAAAAGACGGCGCGCACGTGCGTGACGTCGACCTTTACGAAATCAACGAAGCGTTCAGCGGTTCCACGCTGGCCGTCATCCGGGAGCTGAAGCTGGACCGTTCGAAGGTCAACGTGAACGGAGGAAGCGTGGCTCTGGGACACCCCATTGGTGCCAGCGGCTGCCGCGTGCTGGTCACGCTGCTCCACGAACTCATCCACAGGAACGGGCGCCTGGGCCTGGCTTCCCTGTGCCTGGGCGGCGGAGAGGCGGTGGCGATGACGATCAGGCGTTGACGGAATGCCGCGGTGGTACCGGGCGGCTGACAGAAAGGAGGGACACCGGATGGAAGTCAAAACCATTGGAGTTGTCGGTTCCGGCCAGATGGGCGCAGGGATTGCCCAGGTGGCTGCCGTGAGCGGTCTGTACGTCATCTTGAACGACATCAACGAAGAACTGGCCGAAAAGGGGTTCGGAAACATCGTCGCGGGTCTGAACCGCGGCGTCCAGAAGGGAAAGATGACCCCGGAGGAGAGGGACGCGGTCCTGGGATTCATCCGGATCAGCGTGGACCTGCGCGATATGGAGGCCGCGGATTACATCGTCGAGGCGGCGACGGAGAACGCACCGGTCAAGCTGAAGATCTTCCGGGACCTCGACGATATCGCTCCGCCTCATTCCATCCTGGCCAGCAATACGTCTTCCATCCCCATCGGTCGGCTCGCGGCGCAGACGAAACGGCCCCAGAAGGTCATCGGGATGCATTTCATGAACCCAGTCCCGGTCATGAAACTCGTGGAGATCATCCGCGCGCTGACCACATCCGAGGATACCTTCCAGGTGACATGGGAGCTTGCGGAAAGGTTCGGAAAGAGCCCTGCGGAGGCGAACGATTTTCCGGGATTCATCTCCAACCGGATACTCCTGCCCATGATCAACGAAGCGGTCTATTGCCTCTATCACGGCGTGGGCAGCCGTGAAGACATCGATACGGTCATGCGCCTGGGGATGAACCATCCGATGGGCCCCCTTGCCCTGGCGGACCTGATCGGGCTGGACACCTGCCTGGCCATCATGCAGACCCTGTACGAAGGGTTCAGCGACTCCAAGTACCGGCCCTGTCCGCTCCTGCGCAAGTACGTGGAGGCGGGATGGCTGGGGCGGAAGTCGGGCAGGGGATTCTACGAATACCGGTAGGGAAGGGCGAAATGAATTTTGATCCCACGCAGGAGCAGAAGTTCATCCAGGAGACTGCTGCGAAGTTCGCCGAACGGGAACTCGCGCCGGCAGCTGCCGAACTGGACAGGACGAAGAATCGGGAAATTCTGAAAAACAACCTGCGGAAGCTCGCGGAACTGGGATTCATGGGGCTCGGCGTGGACCCCGAATACGGCGGAACCGGGGCCGACGCCGTTTCCTTTTCGCTGGCGATGACGGAGCTGGGGCGGGCCTGCGCTTCGACCACAGTGACCGTTTCGGTGACGAACATGGTTGCGGAAGTCATCCAGTCGATCGGGACCGAGGAACAGAAAAGAAAATATATCCCGCCGCTTTGCAGTGGAGAATACGTTGCGGGGAGCTTCGCGCTCACGGAGTCGTGTGCCGGTTCGGACCCCTCGGCCATGCGCGTGACAGCGTCCCGGGACGGCGACTCCTGGGTGCTCGACGGCAGCAAGATCTTCATCACCAGCGGGGAATACGCGGGTGTTTTCATCGTTTGGGCGGTCACGGACAAGACGGCGGCCAGGGGGAAGGGAATCAGCGCGTTTCTCGTGGAGCCGTCCTTTCCCGGTGTTTCACCCGGCAAAGACGAACGGAAGATGGGTCAGCACGGTTCGTCGACGAACGAGTTGATCCTGGACGGCTGTCGCGTCCCCGGGGAGAACCTGCTGGGGAACCTGAACGAAGGCTTGCGGATCGCCGTGTCGGAACTGGCCGGCGGGCGCATCGGGATCGGTTCGATGGCGCTCGGCATCGGCCTTGCGGCCATGGACTTTGCCACAGCCTATGCATCGAAACGCGTCCAGTTCGGTGAGCCCATAACGAACCGGCAGGCCATCCAGTGGATGATCGCCGACAACTATACGCGACTGGAGGCCGCGCGGCTGCTGCTGCTCCAGGCCGCTTTCCTCAAGGACAACAAAAGGAAATACGCCCGGGAGGCATCCATGGCCAAGCTGTTTGCCACGGAATCGGCCAACGGGGCCTGCTACGATGCACTGCAAATGCTCGGTGGCTATGGGTATACGGCGGATTTTCCCGCCGAACGGTTCGCGCGCGATGTGCGGGTCACCACCCTGTATGAGGGAACGAGCGAGATCCAGCGGCTCATCATTGCCCGGGAGATCCTGCAAAACGTCAAGTAGCGTTTAGCCTTCAGGTGCCGGCATACGCGCCGGTCAACACGGCTGCGCGAAGTATTGCGGCAATGGGCAGGATCTGGCCTCACATGTCACCGCCCCGAATAACGCGACCATGGTTTTGAAGCTTATTATCCCGTAAGCACGGACAACCCCAGCATTCTTGCCGGCAGCTCCATAAGGTTACTGCACTTCGGCCCCGGCTTTCCTGCGCTTCAATCCCCTTCGCGCGCTCTTTCGTTCTTGCCGTTGAGGAGCGATTTCCCCCAGAGAGAAAACAGGTAGGAGAACCGGACCACGGCCTCCCTGCCGAGCCGGAAGCGGCTCTTGCGCCAGTCTTCGCAGGCCACGGGCAGGACCGAGATGGGCAGGTGCGCGTGGTGGCAGAGGTAGACCAGGTCCAGTACGTAGTTCGTGTTGTGGCTCAAGCGGCCCAGCCAGGGTCGGATAGCGTCCAGACGGTAGGCTTTGGCCGCCAGGGAATAGTCGTCGTAGGGCAGCTTGAGCAGAGCCTGGGCGCAGAAGATGAAGGCGCCGCTTCCCGCGAGCCGCCACAGGGAACGAAGCTGCGACCCGGACTGCTTGGACCCTACCACCAGGGCATTGCGCTCCAGGAGAGAAACCGCCCTGGGAATGAATTCCAGGTCGACCGACAGGTCCATGTCCACGGAAACCAGAATCTGCGAAGACGCCATTGCCGCGGCCCGCTGGAACACGCTGCCGACTGCGCCGCGCCGGGGGAGGTGAAAAAACCGGATGGTTCCGGGATGCTCCCGTTCCATCTGCCGGGCCAGCGAGATGGTATTGTCCGTTGAGCCGTTGCTGCCCAGGATGATCTCCCCGTTCAGGTTCCGGTCGGCCAGAAAGCGGAGCAGCAGCCCCGTATTGGGGACGAGGCATTCCTCCTCGTTGTAGAGAGGAATCAGGACGGTGACGTCTGCTGCCGGGGACATACGGGTTGCCTTCCTGTTCAAGGACGCCTGCCGGTGCTGCGGGGAGGGGGGGAGTCGCTCCCGAGAAACTGCGCGAAAAGCCGCACCGCCGCGAAGCGGCATGCTCCCCGGCGCAGGAACTCCATCCAGTATGCCGGGCGCAGGTAGTACCTCAGGTAGACCCGGCGCAAATCTTCTCCCGGTTTGCCAGGTTCGCCCGCACTCTCCCACCATGGCCGTACCTTTCCCGTCAGTCGGCCCAGAAGGGTCCCGGGGTAGGGGGTTACGGAGTGGAAGGAAGCATAGGTCAAATTGAGCCGTCTCGCAAGATCTTCGGTTGCTTTCCTCATCGAGGCGGACTCCCCGGGAAACCCGAACAGAAAGAAACCCGCCGTGGCGATGCCGCAGTCTTTCGTCCAGCGGACGGCTTCTTCTATCCGGTTCGCGTCGATTCCTTTCCGGATGTCCTGCCTCATACTTTCCGCCCCGCTTTCGATGCCGTAGTGGATGAGGCGGCAACCGGCCGCGGCCATTTCCCGCAGCAGCTCCGGGTCGACCGCATCCACGCGGGTCTGGCAGCACCACCGCAGGGGCATGGCCCGGAGCATGCGGCACAGTTCCAACACCCTGCGCCGGCTGACGCTGAACTCCAGGTCTATGAAATAGACATGCCGGAACCCCCGCGCGATGACCCTCTCCAGTTCCGCGCCGACCTGGGCGACCGGCTTGAAGCGGACGCCCGGTCCGTACATCTCCTTCATGCAGTAGCTGCACCGGTGAGGACAGCCTCGGGAGGTTTCCAGCACTGCCAGTCGCTCGCCGAGCAGTTCGTATTCATAGTCGTCCGGCCGGACCAGGTCGTAGGCGGGAAGAGGCATGGCGGCCAGGTCGACCGGTTTGCCCGGCGGGTTGTGATGCACCCGGCCCTCTTTTCTGAAAGACACTGAGGGAACATCTTCCCAGGACTCCCGTCCCCGTTCCAGCATTCGGCACAGGAGCGGAACGGCCTCCTCCGGTTCGCCCCGGACCACAGCTCTCGCCCCGGTCATTTCCAGGATTTCCTCCGGGAATACCGTTCCGTGGGCGCCGTAGAGAATGAGCCTGTCGGGCGAGGTGATGCGCGTCCAGGGAAGGAGCGGCTGCAAGTCGATGTTGGGGCATTGCCAACGGTCCAGGGGGGAGGTGCTCACGACGACCAGTCCGGCCCTTTCGGCCTCCCGTGACGCTTCCTCCGGTCCCCTCCCGGAAGCCCTGGCATCCAGCAGGGAAATCCCGAACCCGTCCCCGCGGAGTTTCGCGGCGACGTTCAGCAGGTCCAGGGGCGGCCACCGGCGGTTGTACCGCTGCCGGTGCACCGTCGCTCCCCAGGATGGATTGACGAGCAGAATGTTCATGGCGTGATTCCCCTCGCAGACCGTGAGAATTTACCTTATGCCTGCCGCAAATTCCTCCACCGTGTCGAAAACGGCGCGGAACGGCTGACTTCCTGCCAGGCCAGGGTCGAGGGCCAGGGCGTTTTTCAGGTCCTGGAGCGCTTCTTCATAGCTGCCGGTATGCATGTGGCATTCCCCGAGGGTAACCCACGCTTCCGCAGCTTTCGGATGGGAGGGATAGGCGTTCAGCCATGCGATGAGGAGCTTTGCCGCCTCCTCCCATTGGTTCCGGTGAAACTGCGCATAAGCGAGCAGCCTGGCGCTTTCCGGCCGCAGGGCGAGTTCCGGGTGTTCCGACAAGGCTTCCAGGATGGGGACCGCCCGCAGGAAGTCTTCCCCTTCGAAATGATCCACGGCGGTCCGGAACAGTTCTTCCGGGGGGATCGCCTCCAGGAGCCTTGCCGCTGCGTGCTTTGCCCAGAGGCTTTCCGGGAATCTCTCCAGCGACTGCCGGAAATAGTCCGTCGAAGCCCGTTCGTCTTTGAGTCCACGAAAAGCCGCTCCCAGGTGGTACAGGCATTCCGCGCTCACCCGGGAATCCGGGTGGCTTTCCAGGAAGGGAAGGAGCATGTCCGCGGCTTCCTGCCATCTTTCCTGCTTCAGGAAGGAAAGAGCCAGGAAGTGCACGCAATGGTCCAAAACCGGGGAGGAAGGGAATCTCTCGATGCACCGGGCGAAGAGAATGCGGGCCTCTTCCAGTTGCTCCGCCCGGCGCGCTGCCGTCGCGGGGTCCTCCGGGGACGGTCCGGCTGCGTCCGATTCCTGGTAGATTTGGAGAGCGCGGTCGTAGAGCAGCAGCGGGTCCCGGCCGTCCCTGCCGGAAACCGCTGCGACGACGGCGAGGCACAGGAACACCCATACGACGGGATGGATGGCCGGTGGCGGGATGTGTGCACCCGCCGTGCTATCCGCGGCGGCCCGCCCGGAGATGCGGCCATGCAGCAGCCCTCCTGCGACGGTCAGACATGCCGCCAGCGAAAGGAATATTCCCACGGCATATATGCCGTGGCGGCTGTCGAATTTCAGGACGACCCGCGGCGTATGGGGAACGAGGAGCATGAAAGCGGGGGAGGCCAGGTACAGTTCGCCGCTCCCTTCGGCGATTTTCCAGTCCGGGTGATAGGAAACCTTGAGCCACAGGGGATGGCCCGTCCGCGATGTTTCCACGGCGATGCGGTTGTCTTCGAGGGCGGTGCGGACTTCGACGTCCCCGACCCCGGCATTGGCGATGACCTGCCGGGGCATGGCTCGAAGGTCTCCATGCCACTCCTGCAGGCGATTCCAGTAGCCGTCCCCGGAACCGCCGGGTGCGACCACGAGGGGGACGTCGAGGGAAGAGGCGCGGAACCATTCGAACTGCGTCCGCTTCCAGTCTTTTTCGGGTATCCGGAAAGGCTGGTATCGGAGCGGGACGGCGTAGGAAGGGTTGAAATCTGTCAGCCGGTAGATCCTGAAGGGGGAGAAGGCGACCTGCAGTTCGAACTGCGGGGAGCGGTCCAGCGCCTCGCAGGTCTGGTCCGTTCCGGCGATGACCTGGCTGGCATTGAACAGGCGCAGGTGTTCCGAGGCGCGCCGGGCGTCGAACCGGGAATAGTAGTAGAGGGGGAAGGGGCAGGAGGGCGCCTGGGAGAGTTCCGACTGGAGGTAGAACACGAAGGGGGAACTGACGCTGGACTGCATGTAGAGTCCTTCGAGGGTGGACCGGCCTGAAAAGAAGGGGAGCATTTCGAAGGCACGTATGGTCCCCGCGCCGTTATGCACGTCGCCGTGTTCGTAGAATACCCTCGGATCGTTTTCCGTGCCGCGAAGAAAATCGTTCGTCTGTCGAAAGGACTGCCAGAGAGGTTTGGACTCGAATCCACCGTAGTTCCAGCGAATCCACCCGGGGATGGGGTCAAGGTGGAAGGCACCCCAGAGCAGGATTCCGGCGGTGGCGGCTGCTGTGAGCGCGTACGGCCGGCCGAGCCGGATGAAGAGCCTTCCCCATCCCGACGCTCCCAGGAGGAGCAGCATCAGTTGAGCGAAGGGCAGAAAGCGGATGTCCACGAGCCCAGCCAGGGGAGCGATCCCGAAACCGGCGACGGCGATGGCGGTCTGCCACCAGAGGTACCGGTCCGCCTCCGCATCGGTTCCCTCTTCCGGCAGGGAAAAAGACAGCCGGCGAACCGCCCACCCCAGAGGAATTCCGAGGATGGCCGGAAGGAAGGAAAGCGGGATAACTTCGGTCCAGTGCCGGATGTTCCAGGAATGGTTGAAAGAGGTGTCCCAGGGGAGTCTCCAGAGCAGGGGGAGCAGCCAGAAGGCGATCAGGCAGAACGCCAGTGCGTGCAGGCTCAGAAGGTAGCGTACAAACCGGAGGCGGAAAAGAAAGTAGGAGCTTCCGAACCCGACCTGGAGCAGGGGATAGCCGCTGCATAGGGCTATAAGGGCTTCCAGAACGGAGTTGGGAAAAAGGGAACGGTTGCGGCCGATATCGTCGTGGAACTTGCCGATGAGGTACACGGCAATGGAAAAGGCGATGCCGCAGGAAAACTCGCCGGCCAGGGTGCTGGCGATATTCCCGCCCCACATGGAATTTTCCTTCATGAGCAGAAAAAGGAGCGAAAAGGCGCTGCCGAGAACGGGGATCGGATCCCGGTACCCCAGGCGGCGAAGGCAGCCGCACACGGCCAGAGGCAGGGGAATCACGGCCAGGAGCGTGATCAGCTTGAACGCGACCTGCATGGGAATGGCGAACGAAAGAAGCGCGGCGGCGAAGAAGGGCAGGGGGAAATAATTGAGGAACAGCGGAAATCCGGCGTAATTTCCGTGGCTCCAGGTAACGGGGGGGGCGCCGGCGAGCAGGCGCTGCTTCAGGATTTCCGCCGTCGGATAGTGTGAAGCCGTGTCGCCGCCCGCGATGATCGTCTGTTCGAAAAGGAGCTGGGGCGGAAACAGGAAAAGCAGAAAGAATTCCACGACGAGCAGAATCAGGAGGGCCTTGTATCGCTGAAGCTCATTGAGGAGATCTGACATCGTTCGGACCCGGAGCCGTGAATCGACGCATCGTTCCTCTTCGGTTTCGCGCAAGCGCGAATCGCAGCAGGGGAACGCCCATGGAGAAGAGAGCCGTCAAGCCCGGCGGCAGCGGCGCCGGGGCAGGGTCATGGATGATCGCTGAAAAAATAACACGGGGTCATGGCTGGTGGCAAGGGCCAAGGGTTGTCCCTGCGGCGGAGGAAACGGGACGGTTCGTGCGGAACTTTGTGCTAAAAGGTACATGATGATATTGCCCAATTTATTAAAACCGCACATTTTGCGGGTGATTTGAGCCGGAAAGAAATTGACAAAAGTGAAAAAAATAGTATAGAAGACAGCGTTGTATCAGAAATTCAGGGCTCTTCGGCTCTGCCCGGCAGTTCTTTCCTGCAGCCTCCAGATTTCAATCGTGCTCCGTATTTCAGGCGAAGGTGACTGAGGTTGATGTTCGTTATCGATCACTATCCTGGCGCATCTGGCACGTCCTGCTTCGGACCC
>JAJFUA010000030.1 GCA_021372635.1 Desulfobacteraceae bacterium
GTGATGTTGTATTTGCTGTGCCCCACGAAGCCGGGCGTCACGTTGCCGCCCCCGATGGTTCCGGCCAGCGTCGTGAACTTCATCCCGCTCGGGGTCATCCCGGCGAAGTCGCGGTTCACGGCCATGATGCCGTTGCACAGCGGAAGGACGGCGGAGATGCATTCGCAGCAGCCGCACGTGGTCATGGGGTCGACCATGAGGCTGTAAAAATTGTAGGACGCAATCGACTGGCGCGACGCCTTGAAAACGAAATCGTTGACCCCCTTCCAGCTCCCGTACCTTGCGTCGACGGTTTCCCCTTTTTCCACGGGCTGGTTGGGACCGGTCGGGTTGATTTCGTTGGACGCCTTGCAGTCCAGCCAGTTGTAAGCCCCGCAGAGGCCCGTGCGCTCCGGGCTGACCACGCACACGTGCGTCGGGGCGAAAGACTGGCAGAGCGTGCACGAATAATAGGTCTCGGTCGTTTCGTCGCTCATCCCTTCGATCCGCTCGTCCCGGACCTTGTAGGCGGCCTGTGCCTGCGGAACGATTTCCCGGACCTTCGACTCTTCCGTATAGATCTTGACCTGGCACTTGTCGAAAATCGCACCGAAATCCTGGTGGAACTTGGCGTGCAGGATCTTGCCCAGGTGCTCCAGCGTAAAGCCTTTTTCCACCGCCTGCTTTCCGATGCGGTACCAGGCGATGTCCCTCTGTCCGATGTGCATCACGCCCTGGGCGTAGTTGATCAGGTGGTGAATCTGCCGCTCGAGGATCGGTTCGTAGTCTTCCTGCATCTTCCGGCCCGCGACCTCGACCACGACGGCCAGGGGAAGCTTCGCACCAGCCGTCACGTCCTTCACGTCGGGTCCGATGACCTCGACCCTCCCGTCTTCCACCTCGGCCATGTCGTTGATCCGCACCAACTCGCAGCAGGGAGTCCTCCCGCCGCCGCACTCGAGGTAGATGTCGTCCTTGCGTACCCGCTCGCCTTCGAAAGCCGGCCCGTAGGCGATAGGGATCGGGATCTCGGTAACGCTCACCTTGAGCCCGCGCACCTCGATGGACCTGGCCGTCATCTGGCTGTGGGGCACGCTGGCCACCACGTGCTCGTAGGTGCAGATGCCGGTCGGCAGGATCTCCGGAATGTCGGTGTCCGCAATGGTCGGGAAGCCCCAGTTGATGGCCCCCGCCGCATTCGCCGCCCACTCGGCGTTCACTTCGCCGAGGGCGTTCACGAAGGCGAAGATGCGGCTCTTGTTGTACTTCAGAACGGCCGCATAGTCGCCCGGCTGGACCCCGCCGAAGGCCATGGCCGCGCGGTTTGCAAAACCGAGGGCGAAGACCGCCGCGGAGATGTCGGGGCCGAAAGGCACGAGGCGCGTACCCCAGCCGATCTGGACGCCCGCCTCGACCAGTTGCTGCGAAAAGGTGGTGCCGCCCTGGCTGGCGCACATGAAGATGTAGAGGTTCTTCTTCTGGTAGTCTTCGGCGATCATCTTGGCGGTCTCGGGGTCCGGGGCCGCTCCGACGATGGCTGCAAAGCCGGGCGCCGAGCCGTCCACGAATTCGACGCCGCGCTTGCGCATAATCGTGTCGTCGGCCGCTCCGAGCCAGATCTTCCCGTTTTCGACGTCGCAGTCCTCCCCTGCCAGGTAGAAATCCGGCTCTTCCACGTAGCGGATGGCTTCAACGATTTCTTCGGCCAGGAGGGAGGCCATACCGGCGTCCAGCGTGTGTCCCAGGTAGGGGAGGTGGATGTTGTGCCGGGGCTTGACGTGCGGGGGCAGGAGTTCCTTGCAGCGGGCAAGCACCTTCTCGGCGTCCGAAAGCTTTTCCACCCTGATTCCCAGGACCGAATAGATGATGGGCAGATAATAGGCGGTATTGGGGAAAGCCAGGGGCTGGTTGCCCCCGTACTGGTCCATGGCTTTCCGGAATTTTCCCTCAGCCTTGGAGACGATGTTATAAGCACCTTGAATCGCGGCAAAAGCGACTAACCTGGACATTTTCCACTCCTCGAATATTTTCCCTGAAAAAGCGGGTTTCCCAAAGCTTTTCCCTCCCCGCCCGGAGGCCCCTTCCGAGGAG
>JAJFUA010000034.1 GCA_021372635.1 Desulfobacteraceae bacterium
AAAGGGTTCGAAACCGTCGTGCAGGTCTGCTGCCGGGACCGCAACCGGCTGGCCCTCCAGGCGGACCTTCTTGCGGCCTGCGCCCTCGGAACCTGCAACGTCATGGCCGTGACCGGCGAGGATTGCAGCTATGGCGATCACCACCGCGCCCGCCCCGTCTACGATATCGACCTCCTGGAACTGCTCGAGGTGATCGGGAAGCTCCAGTCCGGCCGGGACATGGCCGGAATCGAACTCACGGGCGCCCCAACCTATTTTGTGGGCTCCGTGGTCAACCCCTGTGCGAGCGGCGGAGTCCGGGACCTCGAAATCGAAGAAATGGACAGGAAGATTGCCGCCGGAGCGGAATTCTTCGTGACTCCCCCCATTTTCGATCTCCAATCCGTCTCCAAGTTCATGAAGCGCATCTCGGACCGGAAGGTCAAGATCATCCCCACCGTCCTCCTTCTCAAGTCCGTCGGGATGGCCCGATACATCCAGGCCAACATCGACACCATGCACATTCCCGAAGAAACCGTGGCGCGCATCCAGAAGGCCCCGGACCGGGTGCGCGAATGCGTACGCATCGCTGCGGAACTCGTTCGGCAGTTCCGCGAGGCGGGCTTCAGCGGCGTACTTCTCTCCACGATCGGCTGGGAGGACAAACTCCCGGATATCCTGGAGGCTTGAATTCATGGAAAAGAGAATCAGCAAACCAATGGGTTCGGTAATGGTCGTCGGAGGAGGCATCTCCGGCATTCAGGCCGCTCTCGACCTGGCGAACACCGGTTTCTTCGTCCACCTCGTCGAAAAATCCTCCGCCATCGGCGGCGTCATGGCGCAACTCGACAAGACGTTTCCCACGAACGACTGCTCGATGTGCATCCTTTCCCCGAAGCTGGTGGAACTGGGCAGGCACCTGAACGTGGAGTTGATCACGCTGGCCGAGCTGGAATCGCTCGAGGGCGAAACGGGGCGGTTCACTGCGACCGTGCGGGAACGGCCCCGCTACGTAGACGTGGAAAAATGCATCGCCTGCGGCCTCTGCGCCGAAAAGTGCCCGAAGAAGGTCGGCGACGAGTTCAACGAAGGTCAGAGCAGCCGTAAGGCCGCATATGTAAAGTACCCGCAGGCGGTGCCCCTGAAATATGCCATCGACGCGGACCACTGCATCTACTTCAAGAACGGCAAGTGCCGCGCGTGTGAAAAGTTCTGCCCTGCCGGAGCGGTGGACTTCGGCCAGAAGGAGCGGGTGAGGACCATTGAGGTGGGGGCGGTCATCCTTGCCCCGGGTTTCAAGGCATTCAATCCGTCGGCCTACGACTACGGCTACGGGCGGTTTCCCAACGTGGTCACCAGCACGGAGTTCGAGAGGATCCTGAGCGCCACGGGGCCGACCCTGGGGCACCTGGCGAGACCGTCCGACGGGGCAACCCCCAGGAAGATCGCCTGGCTGCAGTGCGTCGGGTCGCGGGACACCCAGCGCTGCGGCCACAGCTACTGCTCGGGCGTTTGCTGCATGTACGCCGTCAAAGAGGCGGTGGTCGCGAAAGAGCACAGCGCGGAGCCGCTGGAAACCAGCGTCTTCTTCATGGATATCCGGACGTTCGGCAAGGATTTCGAGAAGTATTACAGGCGGGCGCGGGACGAGTACGGAGTGCGCTTCGTGCGCTCCAGGATCCACACCGTCGATCCCGGGCCGGACCCGGGAAGCCTGGAGCTGGTGTATGTCGACGAAGACGGCGGGAGGCGCGGCGAAACGTTCGACATGATCGTTCTGTCTGTCGGGCTCGAAATCGGGCGCGAATCGGCCGACCTGGCCCGACGCCTGGGGGTCGAGCTTACTCCGCACCTCTTCGTCGGCCATGGCAGTTTCTCGCCGGTCGACACCTCGCGCCCGGGCGTCTATGCCTGCGGGCTGTTCCAGGGCCCGAAGGACATCCCTTCGTCGGTCATGGAAGCGAGCGCGGCGGCGGGCGCCGTTGCCCGCGACCTTGCGGCTGCGCGCGGGAGCCTCGTGCGCAGGCGCGCGATGCCCGAAACGAGGGACGTCGGGAACGAAGAACCGCGCATAGGCGTTTTCGTCTGCGACTGCGGCATCAACATCGCCTCCGTGGTGGATGTGAAGGAGGTCGTCCGTTATGCCGCCACGCTTCCCGGCGTGGCCGTCGCCCAGGAAAACCTGTTCACCTGCTCGCAGGATACGCAGGAAAAGCTCAAGGAATCCATACGGGCCGCGAATCTGAACCGGGTGGTCGTTGCCGCGTGTTCTCCCCGCACCCACGAGCCCCTTTTCCAGGACACCCTTAAAGGCTGCGGCGTGAACAAGTATCTCTTCGAGATGGCGAACATTCGCGACCAGGATTCCTGGGTGCACCAGGACGACCCGGCCGCCGCGACGGAGAAGGCCAAGGACCTGGTCCGCATGGCGGTGGCTCGTGCCTCGCTCCTGAAACCGCTGGAGGAGAGGCCTCTCCATATCGACCAGCGGGCCCTGGTGGTCGGGGGAGGCATTGCCGGTCTCACCGCGGCATTGAACCTGGCCGGGCAGGGCTTCGAGTGCATCCTGGTCGAAAAGGAGAAGCAACTGGGAGGACTGTCCCGGCGCGTGGTCCATACCATAGAGGGCGAGGACGTCCGGGGACACCTGGACAGCCTGATCCTGGAAGCTGAAAACAACCCGAAGATCCAGGTGCTCAAGCAGGCCGTCATCGTCGGCTGTGCGGGCTACAAGGGCAACTTCACCACGGAAGTGCTGGTCGGCCCCGGCATGTACGAGCGGAAGATCGACCACGGAGTCACCATCGTGGCGACGGGAGCCCGGGAGTATCAACCGGAGGAGTTCCACTACGGGACCAGGGAAGAGGTGATGACCCAACTGGAACTGGGAGAACTGCTGGCCGGCGAACCGGAGAAGGCCGCCCGGTGGAACCGGATGGCCATGATCCAGTGCGTGGGGTCCCGGAACGAAGACAACCCGAACTGCAGCCGCATCTGCTGCCAGAGCGCCGTGAAGCACGCACTGGCCCTCAAGAAACTGAACCCCGAGATGGAAATCGTGGTTTTCTACCGCGACATGAGGACCTACGGTACGCTCGAGGATTACTACACCGAGGCCCGGGGCAAAGGGGTCCTCTTCTGCCGCTTCGATGAAAGCTCTCCACCCGAACTACAGCCCGGCGCAGAGGGACTGCGGGTTACTTTCACGGACCGCGTTCTTGGACGGCCCGTCACGATGCCCGTCGATGCGTTCGTCCTCAGCGCGGGAGTCCGGGCGGTGGACAACGAGGAACTGGCAGCTTTCCTCAAGGTCCCCCGAAACGCCGAAGGCTTCTTCATCGAAGCCCACGCCAAGCTGCGCCCCGTCGATTTCGCGTCCGAAGGCGTCTACCTCTGCGGGACGGCGCACGGGCCGAAGCTCATCGGGGAAACGATCGCGCAGGCCATGGCGGCA
>JAJFUA010000060.1 GCA_021372635.1 Desulfobacteraceae bacterium
AGCAGAACGATCAGGATGAGGGCCATGCAGGCCACAACGTGCAAAACCACTAAGAAGGCATACATCGATTAAACCATCTCTCCATCGTCATTGAAATTGAACGATACGCTTGAATGAAGCCACTTCCAGGCTTGCACCGCCAACCAGCATCCCGTCGATGTCCGGCTGCGCCATGAGCGTATCTACATTGTCAGGTTTGACTGAGCCTCCATACACTATCCGGACACGATTGGCAACCCCTATGTCAAAAAGCGAGGAGTAGCACTCACGTATGAAGGCGTGCACTTCCTGCGCCTGTTCCGGGGTCGCCGTCTTCCCCGTTCCGATGGCCCAGACCGGCTCGTAGGCCACGACGACCTGTGCGGCCTGCTCTGCGCTCAGCCCTTCCAGGCCTTGCTTCAACTGCTTGCCGACCACTTCGAAGGTCTTGCCCTCTTCCCGCTTCTCCAGCTTTTCCCCGACGCAGAAAATGGGCGTGAAGCCGTACCGGAAGGCGGCCGCCACCTTCTTCCGGATCAGTTCGTCCTCCTCGCCGAAAACATGCCGCCGTTCCGAGTGGCCCAAAATGACGTACTCGCAGTCGACCTCCTTTAGCATAACACCGGAGATCTCCCCTGTGAAGGCGCCCTTTTCCTCGTAGTGGAAATTCTGGGCGGCGAGCTTGAAAGCCGTGTCGCGCATCGCAGCCGATACCGCCGCCAGGGCGGTGAAGGGGGGGGCGATCACGACTTCCCGGTCTGTGGGCCGCCCCACTTCGTGGTGCAGTGCCCCGATGAAAACGACCGCTTCGTCTATCCTCTTGAACATCTTCCAGTTCGCCGCGATCAGCGGCAGTCTGTCAGCCATGGTTTTCTCCAGCGATTATCTTCGGGTGATGATGATCGGTTCCCTGTGACACCTCGCGAGGCGGACACCGGCGGCCCGCAGGCCCTACGAACGGCTCTCGCATGCTTCCAGGGCCGCGATTCCGGGCAGCTTCAGTCCTTCCATCATCTCCAGGAAAGCCCCGCCGCCAGTGGATACGTAGCTCACCTTGTCGTCCACCTTCGCCTGCTTGACCGCCGCCGCGGAATCGCCGCCGCCGATAACGGTCAGCGCCTTCGACTTTCCGAGGTACTCCGCCAGGGCGAAGGTGCTCTTGTTGAACGGCGGGTACTCGAAGGCCCCCAGGGGGCCGTTCCACACGATGGTCGGGCAGTTCCCGAGCACTTTTTCGAAGACCTCCACCGTACCGGACCCCACGTCCAGGATCTGGACGTCCGGGGGCACCTTGTCGACCGACACCTGCCGCACGTCGCCGCAGCTTTCGAGGCTCGTCGCCACCACCGCGTCGACGGGGAGGTACACCTTGACGCCCTGTTCCGCCGCTTTCTTCAGGAACCGCGCGGCCGTCTCCATGTGCTCGTCTTCCACCAGGGATTTCCCCACTTCCTTTCCCTGGGCCTTGAGGAAGGTGTTGGCCATGGCCCCTCCGATCAACAGGTAATCCGCCTTGGAGACCAGGTGTTCCAGAACGCCGATCTTGGTCGAGACCTTGGCGCCGCCGATGATGATGGCCAGAGGCTTGGCTGGAGTTTCCATGGCTTCGTTGAAGTACTTGATCTCTTTCGCCATCTGGTAGCCGGCGGCACACACCGGGACGAACCTGGTGATGCCGTGGACCGAGGCGTGGGCCCGGTGGGACACGGCGAAGGCGTCGTTCACGTACACGTCGGCAAGGGACGCCAGTTCCCGGGAGAACGCCTCGTCGTCCTTCTCCTCCTCCGCATGGAAGCGGAGGTTTTCCAGCAGGAGAATTTCGCCCTTCCCGAGTTCGGCGGCCATCCGGCGGACCTCGTCGCCGATGCAGTCGGGGGCAAGTTTCACCGGGAGGCACAGGAGCTTCGAGAGATAGTCGGAAACGGGTTTCAGGGAGAACTCCGGGACGGGTTTTCCCTTGGGCCTGCCGAGGTGGGAGGCGAGAACGACTTTGCCGCCCGATTCCAGGACTTTCCTGATGCTGGGCAGCACCGCCCGGATGCGCAGGTCGTCCTTCACGTTGCCCTGCTTGTCCAGCGGCACGTTGAAGTCGACCCGTATGAATACCCGCTTTCCCGCAAGATCCAGATTGTCCAGGGTTTTCATGGCATTTCCTCCTCCTGGATATTTGTACCGGGGCTACCGCGCCTTTCCGTTTCGCACCCGAAAATGGAGTCTTCCACGCCCGGCATTCTGCCGGGCATCGCCCGCGGCCGGTCCCCTCCACCCGCCGCGGATCTCTTCCACCGTCTGAATTGCACAATCCGCAAAAACGGTCGTCCCGGAAACGACCCATGAACGGGCTGCTTCCGGGACGGCTCGAGTACGCCAGGTTACCGGAGGCTTCCCGGCAATCAGTCGAGCTGCTTGCCGATCATCACCGCCAGGTCGGCGACCCGGCTGGAATAGCCGAATTCATTGTCGTACCAGCTGAACACCTTGACCATCCGGCCGGCCATGACGTTGGTGAGCGCGGCGTCCACGCTCGAAGACCAGTACGAGTGGTTGAAGTCTGTCGATACGAGCTGTTCGGTCACGTAGTTCAGGATCCCTTTCATGGGCCCGCCGGCCGCTTCCTCGAACACCTTGTTCACTTCTTCTTTCGTCGTGTCCCGGCCCACCCGGCAGACGAGGTCCACGAGGGAGACGTTCGGGGTGGGCACGCGGATGGCGACGCCGTCCATCTTGCCCTTCAGTTCGGGGATGACTTCGGCAACCGCCTTGGCGGCCCCCGTGGTCGTGGGGATCATGGACAGGGCTGCGGCCCTCGACCGGCGGCGGTCCTTGTGGAGCGCGTCGAGCAGGCGCTGGTCCATCGTGTAGGAGTGAATGGTCGTCATGAGACCGTGTTCGATGACGAACCGGTCGTGCAGCAGCGAGGCGATGGGAGCGAGGCAGTTGGTCGTGCACGACGCGTTGGAGATGATGTTGTGATTCCTGGGATCGTAGTTGCCGTCGTTCACGCCCATGACGAAGGTGGCGTCCATGCCTTTGCCCGGAGCGGTCACGATCACCTTGCGCGCCCCGGCGTTGATATGCTTCTGGCAACCTTCGCGGTCGGCGAAACGTCCGGTGGACTCCAGGACGATATTCACTTTCATGTCGTGCCAGGGAGACTGTGCCGGATCGGTAACCTTGAGGCACTTGTAGGTCTTGCCGTCGACCACCAGCTCGTCTTCCGTGGCGCTGACTTCCCGCTGCCAGACGCCGTGGACGGAATCGTACTTCAGCAGGTAGGCCAATTCGCTGGGAGCCGTCAGATCGTTCAGGGCCACCACGTCCAGAGGTGCATTACGGTCGATCAGGGCCTTGAAGATCGTTCGTCCGATTCGTCCGAATCCGTTGATAGCTACACGAATTGCCATTATTCTTCCTCCTGTTCTTCTGTTTGAACGTTCCGTCATGCCCCGGCGCGCGCGATTCGTCCGCCCCCCGGACGCGCCCGGCTCCAGTTCAGTCGCGGTTTAGAGCGTCCTGGCGATGCTTACCGTTCGATCGCCGAGCATGTTGGTGTAACTGCCCAGTTCGTTGTCGTACCATCCGTAGATGACGGCCTGCGTGACAGGAATATCCAGCGTGTTCGCGCCGCGCTGGCGGAGGCTTCGGCCGGCGGTCCCGTTTGCGATCTGCGTGATGTCGAGCTGGACCGGCTTGGAGCTTTCCCCGAGGGTCTTCATGTAATCGACCGCCTGTATGATCGCTTCCATATTGATTCGGACGGCAGACGTGCGGGTGTGGTTCTCGAAGCCTTCGATCACGCACGCCGCCCTGGGCCTTCCGATGATGTCCGAGGATACGTTCTGGTCCTCGGAAAAGACCAGGTAGCCTTTCGGGAAATGGTCGACCGCCGTTTTGTAGATGTCGTTGATCTTCTCGCGGCTGATGGGGTTTCTCATGTCGTCTTCCTGGAGCATCATCACGAGGATGATGAGGGACCCGGTGGTGACGGGCACCCGCACCGATTCGGCGATGAAGCCGATGCGCTTCATCTCGGGGATGACGAGCCCGAGCGCCTTTGCCGCTCCCGTACTGGTCAGGATGATATTGTTGAACGCACACCGGCTCTTGCGCAGATCGGTCGCCGCCGACTTGGGCG
This sequence comes from Desulfobacteraceae bacterium, assembly GCA_021372635.1. Lineage (GTDB taxonomy): Bacteria > Desulfobacterota > Syntrophobacteria > Syntrophobacterales > Syntrophobacteraceae > JAJFUA01. The sequence goes on from JAJFUA010000060.1 coordinate 4,115, forward strand.
CCCTGTCGAGCACCTGCTGCGAGCTGGTGGCGGCGTGTACGGTCGTCATGGACGCGGACAGGATGCGGTCCGCCCCGAAGGCGTCCAGCAGGGGTTTGATCATGTACGAAAGGCAGGTGGTGGTGCACGAGGCGTTGGAGATCAGAAGGTGTTTCCTGGGGTCGTAGTCGGCGTCGTTGATGCCCATGACCGTCGTCACCGCATCGGCCGGCATTTCCCTGCTCTTGTCCTTGATCTTGAAGGGAGCGGAGAGGATGACCTTCCTGGCGCCCCCCGCAAGGTGCCCACGCGCGGCCCCCTTGGGGTCCGTGGCCGGTACGGTCGGGTCGAGGAAAGCACCCGTCGCGTCGACCACCACGCGGACTCCGTGCTCGTTCCAGGGGATGTTGGCGGGATTGCGCGCCGTCCGGAGGAAAGTCGCCTTTACCCCGTTGATGCGCATGGTCCCGTCGGATTCGTTCAGTTCCTCGATCACCCTTTCGGCGCGGCATCCGTAGAGATAGTTGTGCAGCGATCCGTACGTGGAATCCCTCTCGATGAACTGCGCGATATCCTGGAGCGACGTCCCCACCTGGCGGCCGATGTTCACCACCAGCTCGGAAAAATACTGCCGCTCGACGTGATGCCAGATGGACAGTTTTGCAATTCTTCCCAGTCCGTTGATCCCCAGTTTCTCCGGCACCAGCTTCTCCTGCTCATTCATAGCTTCCCCCTGTCGTGAAAATAACGTAGGTTGGAATTCAACGCGAAAGCATCAAAAACTAACCTAACCTAATTATCCCTGCCGACTAACTCAAGACATCCACCTGTTCCGTTTCGTGATGGCCGACGTAAATCCCGCCGCTCCGACCGTCGATGCTGATGCTGTCGCCCGAGTGGAGGGTGTGGCCGTCGATGGTGCATTTCCTTTCCGATTCCCACACCTTCAGCTTGGTGAAGCCCACGACGCAGACTTTCCCGAGGCGAAGGGCCACGATGGCCGCATGGGAGGTGGCGCCCCCCTTGCCCGTGAGAATGCCGTCGGTGATGGAGATCTCGCGGATGTCGTCCGGAACCGTATCGGAACGGATCAGGATGATCGGCCGGCCCACATGGTCGGCTCTCAATTGCTGGATGGTTTCGAAGTCGAAGGCCACGAGGCCCGAGAGAGCCCCTCCGCTGACCCCGATTCCGCTTCCCGCGTAGCTTGCGTTCAACTGTTCGGAAAGTTTGAAAACCGGGTAATGGCGTTTCACCCGCGGCGCCATGTCCCTGGACTGCAGGACGTACACGCCGCTTTCCTCGTCCCCCTGGAAGGTGAACTCGATTTCCTGCGGTGACCAGCTCTGCCCGTAGATGAGTTCCTTGGCGATCCTGAGCAGGCGCTGATAGACGCTCGGGAAGAGCCGTTCGAGAGAATACGCGCTGCGCTCCCCCTCTTCCAGACGCTGCTTTTCGGTGATGGGCAGAGTCTTCACGAGTCCGCCCACCACGTCTTCGCCCTGGTTGCCCAGGGTGAAGTCCCCGACCGGGTCCACCTGGTCTTCCGACGTCTTCGGGTTGTGGGTGAACAGAACTCCGGCGCCCGAGCGGTTGTCCAGGTTCCCGAATACCATGGCCTGGATGGTCACGGCGGTGCCCCAGTTTTCCGAGAGCATCATGATGGAACGGTACATTTTGGCCTTCGGGGACTCCCACGATTCCATGACCTGCCGGATGGCCGTGAAGAGCTGATCCTTGGGAGAATCGGAATACTCGATGCCGCTGGACTTGAGGGCGTCCCGGTAGGCGAGCGCCAGCTCCTTCATCTCCAGCGGGGTGAACTCTCTCTTCACGAGGCGTCCGTGGGATTTCTTGTGGCTGTCCATGATGGCGTCGAATTCGTCGCGTTGCATCCCGTAGGACATCGCCCACGACTGGATGAAACGCCGATAGTTGTCCCACGCGAACCACGCTTCCCCCGTCTGCCGGATGAGCCCTTCCACCACGTCCTCGTTGATGCCCACGTTGAGGAACGTGTTCATCATGCCCGGCATCGACACGGCCGCGCCGCTGCGGACCGACAGGAGGAGCGGGTTGTCGGGATGCCCGAACCGCCTTCCCGTGGCTTCCTCCAGCTTGTGCACGTGGTCCATCACCCGGTCCTCGAAATCCTGCGCGGACTGGTGGAAGCATTCGATGACGCTTTGGCACCGGAAGTACTCGGTGGTGATCACGAAGGCCGGAGGGACCTGTATGCCGATGTTGTGAAGCTTGGCCAGCGTGTACCCCTTGTTCCCCATGTGGATGAGGTCGTACGTTTCGGGGTGCGGGGCGTGCACCTGGCTCAGAGTCAGATCGGGATCGTAGCTGAGGAGCAGGTCCAGTTTCTCCGTGTTCAGTTCCTCTTTCTGCGTGGCCAGGGTGGTCAGGATGCTCCCGACGAAGTGGTCGAAGTACTGGAGCCCGAAGGTCCGCGCAATGATGTCCCTCAGAAAGCTTTCCGACACGCGCTGGTTCCAGTCGCCCACCGATTCGCTGTTCATCTCGCGGCGGTACCGGGGCAGGAGGTACTCCTGTCCCATTTGCTTGATGATCACGTCCAGGTTTTCCTCGTGGATCGCATGGTAGTTCGTCTGGATGATCTGCTTGATGGCCTCGGAAAACCCCCGGAAGATATCCATGTACTGGGAATGGGAGAAGCGGGGGATCTGGAGGGCCCTTTCGAACAGTTCGAGCTGTCTTTCGAGACGGTTCGAGGTGATCCCGTCTATGGCCAGCGCCTTGATGAAAAGCCTCAGGAACCCGGCGATGCGGATGAACGTCGCCCGCGTGATGAAGCTCAGGTTGAACGAGAGGATGATCTCCTCGAACAGCACGTTCGCGAGGTTCTCCAGGCGGAAGGTGAGCCCGAGTGCGTCGAACTTGCGCTCGTTGTAGGAACCGTACATCGAGGGAATGTCCACGGCGATGTGCCGCTTCAGGTAGATGTTTTCGAGCACGTTGAGTTCGCCGGGCGTCAGGATCACCTCCTGGAGCTCCGTCAGGTAGTCCAGGATGGCGTTCAGCTTCCAGATGGCGTCCCGGCTTTCGAGAGCGGAGAGCAGGGCCGACGGGTCGGGAAGCCCCAGGCCTGCGGCACGCTGCAGGTGCAGATGGATGTCCTTGAAGCTGAGGGCGTACTTTTCGTGGAGCAGCTGGTAGAACTGCACCAAGAGGAATGTGCGCTGCTTTTCCCGGTCGGAAACGTCGGGAGTGCCCCAGATCATGGAATGGATGTCCTGCTCGGATACGTCCAGCAGGTCCTGCACGTGGTGGATGGTGCGGCATTCGAAGACGCGGGAGAAGATCCGGTGCACCTCGTCCACCATCGGACCCGATGAGGCGATTTCGGGATAGACTTCGGCGGGCAGAAGGTCCTTGAGCCTGGACTTGTCCAGAGTCCGCCAGAAGTCGATGATCGCCTCGATGAACAAAACCACGATGTTGTTGCTTTCCACGTGACTTTGCTTGCGCAGAAAATGAATCAACCGGTCGCTCCTTCCCGTCAGTTCGTCGACTTCCGTGGAGACGGTGCGCAGCTGCCCTTCGGCCCCGATCTGGTTGAAGTAGACGGGAAAGAGCTTTGCGAGCTGCTTGATCAGGTTGTAGACGGGGCGGACGGGCGTGTGGAGAAGCTCGCTGACGTCCCGTTGGAAGAGATCGGTGTCGCGGACGTAGATGCCCCCGAGGGAGAGTTCCAAGATGAGGCCGGAGAGAAGCATCTTGGTCCGGATCGGATTCTTTCGGATGATGTCGAGCCAGACGCGGACGTTGGGCAGGTGCGCCGGGTTGACGGCGATCTGCCAGTGCTGGCTGACTCCCCCCAGCTGCGGTGTCTGGAACCCCATGCGGATGATGCGCCGGATGAAGTAATCGATGATCTTCCGGTCGTCCGTCTCCAGGATTTCCAGGCCCATCGTGCGGATGATCTGGAGGGCCGCTTCCGGGTAATTCCTGAAGCAGACCGCGATGACGTCCAGGACGCGGTCCAGGAACGCCTGCAGGCTTCCCTGCCGCTTTTCCCTGCGGATCCACTTGGCTATGTCGAAGTTGATCTCGCGCAGGGTGTCTTCGTGGATTCCCTCGAGCCCGCGGGTCTCCATGATCTTGAAGCGCATGATCAGGCTGAGCTGGGAGTCTCCGTCCTCGGCGTCGTAGGATTTCAGCTTGTCGGGGAGCTTGTAGTAGAAACGGACGATCTCGTAAAAGTCGACCATTTCCATCATCTTCTCGACCGCCTTCCGGTGGTCTCTTTCGGGTTCTATCTCGCTCTTGAGGGTGCACATGTGCCGTTCGAAACGCTCGTGGCCCACGGGCGAGCACAGATCGCCCCAGGGCGGCGGCCCGCTGTCTCCCCGCTGCGCCATGAGCCACTGGCAGGGGTCTTCCCGGGATAGCCAGAAGAGATAGGTGGCCTGGTACTGGCGTTGCAGAAGCCGGCGGATTTCCTCGAAGGACGAGGGGTCGGAGAATACCTCCAGGAGACGGCCCGCCAATTGCCTCGGCTGATAATAGCTCCTCAGGACGTACTCGAACGGCACGTCGGGCAGTTTCCCCATTTCCCCGATGAAGTAGCGCAGGATGCCCTCATGGCAGCCGGTCGATTTCGCCACCGTCCGGCTGAGGTTTTCCAGGGTGGTGCCCTCCGGCATGGGACGGGCGATCTCCTCGGGCATCTCCTCCGCCAGCTTGATCCAGAAGGCCAGGAGATGGTCCGTCGCGGGGCCCCGGATTTCGGCGCGGTGCGACTGCCTGATCGCTTCCATGAAGATATGGGAAAGCAGGTAGATCACACTTCCGTTCAAAGGGTGCCTGGAATAGAGCCGCATATTGGAAATCGCGTACCTCCAGGTCTCCTGTATGACGAAGGCCCAGTTGCGGTAGGTGTGGTGATATTCCACCAGGAGTTCGTGCGCCTGCTGTTCCTTTCCCGCGTATCCTTCCACGGCCTTTTCGAGGATTTCGAAAAATCGAGGGACTTCGACCTTGACCTTGGTAATGTCCAAATTCTTGGTGAGAGCGTCCGACTGGATGTATTCGTAGTCCTGAAATTCACCCATTCTCAATCCTTGTGGGGGAGTATTGTTTGCGAATTGTCCGCTCGAGGGGAAACGCGCGCGGAGAGCGCGCCGCGGTTCATTCCCATTGCTCGTCGATCATCTCCAGTTCCATGAGGAGGGCGGGCTCTTTCACGACACCGTAGTAATCGGGGCGTTTCCCCACTATGCGGAATCCGGCCCTTTCATAGAGCATCTGCGCCGCGGTGTTGCTCGGGCGCACTTCCAGCACGGCGAACCTGGCTTTGTTTTTGCGCCCCCATTGCAGGGAATCGTGAAGAAGCCGCCTGCCGATGCCCATCCGGCGATGGGCGGGGGCCACGGCGATGTTGAGAATCTGCACCTCGTCGGCGACGCACCAGAAGCAGACGTAACCGACCACTGCGCAGGCGCCGCCTTCTTCCGTTCCCTCGCCGGGGTTGCGGGAAGGGGCCGCGCGGGCCACGAGAACGACGGAGCGGGGGCGGCCGAGTTCCTCGAGGAACGATTCCGCCGTCCAGGGTTCGAGGTTGCTGTTCCGCTCGATCTCCACGACGGCGGGAATGTCTTCGGGCGCCATCGGGGTGATGCTCAGATGCATGAGTGAACTGCTCCCGGTCATGGTTCCCCGGTTCTCATGACGATTTGGCCGAGCGGGAGAGCACCTCGCTGGCCAGGGATATGTGACGGCAGCCGTAGTCCTTCACAATCGCCGCCGCTTCGTTCACGGTCAGGTCCTTCCGGATGCCGGCGAGCTTGATCAGCATGGGAAGGTTCATGCCGCATATGACCTCGACCTTCGGACCGACAAACGAGAGGCTGATATTCGCGGGGGTGCCCCCGAAAAGATCCGTGAGAATCAACACGCCGCTGCCCTGGTCCACTTCCTTGATCGTTTCCTTCAACTGCCGTGTCATTCCCTCGACGGATTGGTCCGTATCGAAGCAGATGGCCTTGCAGGCTTCCAGCCGGCCGACGATGAGTTCGGCCACGCGCAGCATTTCCTCCGCCAGGCGGCAGTGGGAGACCGCAATGATCCCGATGGGCTCCCGTGGGTTCTCCTTTGGCATTCAGCCCTCTCATTCCAGGTGTATGTCTCGGTGAAATGTACTCACAAAATAATTATCTTCGCTCAACTTGTCAGCCAGAAGATTGGCGATCACCACCGAACGGTGCTTTCCTCCGGTGCACCCTATGGCGATGGTGAGATAGCGTTTGCCTTCCTCCAGGTAGCGGGGGAGCAGCTTCAGAAGAAGCCTGGAATAATCGTCGATGAACTCCCTCGCGGCGGGCCACTGAAGCAGCCACGATCGAATTTCGCCGGTATTTCCGGTAAGGTGCTTCAAGGACTCGACGAAGTACGGATTCGGCAGGAATCGTACGTCCATCACCAGGTCGGCCTCGAAGGGCAGTCCGTATTTGAACCCGAAAGAGAGGATCTGAATACTGAGCCGTTCGTTTTCGTCGATGAACGAAAACGCCTGGGTAAGTGCCGCCTTGAGCTGGTGTACGGACAGATTGGTTGTGTCCAGGATGCGGCTGGCCCGGCTGCGCAGCGCCTGCAGCTGGTCCCTCTCGTGCTGAATGGAGTCCAGCAGGAGATTTTCCGCGCTGGATACGGGGTGAATGCGGCGCGTCTGGCTGTAACGCCGCTGCAGGACGTCCGTGGATGCTTCAAGGAAGATGATCTCGAAGCGGTACCCCGCATTTTCGAGATTTGCGAACACCCGGTCGTAGTCCTTGATGAAACGGCGTTCGCGTATGTCGATTCCCAGGGCGATCCTGCGAACGTCGGGCATGTCTCTTTCGCACAGTTCCAGGAGGTCGGGAAGCAGAGGCATCGGGAGATTGTCGATACAAAAGTAGTCGAGGTCTTCGAAGGCTTTGATGGCCGTGCTTTTCCCCGAACCCGAAAGACCGGTGACCACAACGACATGTACGTTCCTTTCGGTCATACCGAATACCCCCTGTAATGCGGAAGCTGCGATCCGGCGATACACCCTGAGCCTTTGACTGGAACTTGGGGGAGAAGGCGTGGCATCATAGAGCGAAGCTGCTGTTGAGGGGCAGAGGGGCGAATGAGGGGACCGGGGCGTTGCCCCTCATCGGGTTGACGGCTGCCTGTCGCAATTTAAAAGTCCTCATCCTCCTGCTGGATTGCATTGTAAATGTCATCCTTGCTCCCGACGCTGCCGAGCTTCTTTCTTACCGATCCGTTCTTGAGGATCCGCGCAATCTTCGCGAGCGCCCTCAGGTGTATTCCCGCGCAGTTTTCGGGAGCGACCAGCAGAAAGAACAGGTGAACCGGCTTCCCGTCCATGGATTCGAAGTCGACCCCCTGTGAGGATCTTCCGAAGGAGAGGACGAGCTGGTCGAGGTCCTTCAGCTTGCCATGGGGAATCGCGATGCCGTCCCCGATGCCGGTGCTTCCCAGCCGCTCCCGTTCCAGCAGGACCGCCATCAGGCGATCCCGGTCCAGATGAGGCTTTTGAGCCAACAGCGCCTCGATGAGTTCTTCCAGCACCTGCTTTTTCGTCCTACCCCTCAGCTCGGGAATGATCGCATTCTCGGCCAGGATATCCAAAATCTTCATCAATCCCTCTTGTCCCTTTCAATGATCTGCTGGAATCACCGAACCGCTCCGCAATTCTGCATCCCTCCGCCCGAAAAGCATGTCTCCCTTTCCGCCGAAGGGGAGAGGGAGACATGGGCGATTCTTCAAGAAGGCGATCAGGCCATGGTTTCGATCAGCCCGTAATTGCCGTCTTTTCGACGGTAAAGCACGTTGATGCGGTTCGTATGCCGGTTTGTGTATACCATGAATTCATCGCTGGAGATATTCAACTGCATGACGGCCTCGTCGAGATCCATCGGTTTGGCGTACACCTGCTCCACCCGTATGATTCTCGCCTCCTGCTCGTCCTCCAGCCTGCCCGCGGCCGAAGCTTCCGCCGTAGCGGGAGTCTCCTTTCCCGCCGCTGGCTTCCTGCGACGGCCCTTTTCCCTGCTCTTCTTCGCCTGCCCTTCCACGGTGTCCGCGAGCAGGTCTATCGCCGAATACATGTCCTCGGTCTCCTCCGCGCCGTTGATGCGGAGGCCGTTGGCATCGATGGATGCCTCGGCAATGTGCCGAAATTTCTCTACCTTCAGAACTACATGCGCTTCGATGGGTTCTTCGAGGTACTTCCTTACCCGGGAAATCTTCTCCTCGGCATACGATTTCAAAGGCAATGACGGTTCGATATGTCGAAAAGTCACGTTTATCTGCATATCACCATCCTCCGAATCATGAGGCCGATCGTGCTGCGATGCGCGGCAGCAAGTGCTATTCCTTGGTGGAACCCCAGGAAGAGCTCTTTCGCTTGTTGGAAGGCAGAATATTCATCATTTCACGGTACTTCGCCACCGTGCGCCGCGCAATGTCGATATTCTCCTTCTGCAGAATCCTGACGATTTCCTGATCGCTGTAAGGCCTCGCGGAATCCTCCTCTCGGATGAGTTGACGAATGCGCTCCTTGACGCTTTCCGAAGCGACGGCTTCACCCATTACGCTATTTATGGAACTGTTAAAGAAATATTTCAACTCAAAAATCCCGTGGGGAGTGTGCATGTATTTGCTGGCCGTAACCCGGCTGATGGTGGACTCGTGCATGCCCACATCCTCGGCGACGTCGCGGAGCACCATCGGCTTGAGGTAGGAAACCCCTTTCTCGAAAAACTCGTTCTGGAGTTTCACGATACTTTGCGCCACCTTGTAGAGGGTGCGCTGCCTCTGGTGGATGCTCTTGATCAGCCATGCTGCCGAGCGGAGCTTGTTCTGGATGTAGTCCTTGGCCTCGGCCGAAACGACCGCATCCTCGCACATCGCTTCCTTGTAGAAGGAACTGACCCGCAGTTTGGGCATGCCGTCTTCGTTGAGAACGATTACGAATTCGTCGTCTACTTTGAGAACGTATATGTCCGGGCTGATATATTCGGTGGAATCCTCGGAAAAGGCGCTGCCCGGCCGGGGATCGAGGCTCAGGATGATGTCGACGGCCGCCTTGACTTCCTCGGTGGATCTCTTGAGCGCCTTGACCAGGGCGATGTAATTCTTGTTTTCCAGAAAATGCAGGTAATGTTCGATGATCCGGACGACCAGGTCGTCTTTGAGTTCGAGGCTCTTCGCCTGGACCAGCAGGCATTCCCTCAGGTCGCGCGCGGCGATGCCCACTGGGTCCAGTAACTGCACCCGGCCGAGGATTTCCTCCACCCGGGCGGCGTCGACTCCCGCCATTTCGGCGATTTCATCCACGGTCGCGTCGAGGTACCCGTCCTTGTTCAGATTGCCGAGGATGAGCGCCCCGATTTCCCTGTCCTCGTCGGTGAAGTTGGAGAGGCGGAGCTGCCAGGCCAGGTGGTCCTGCAAGGTGTCCGGGGCGGTCAGCTTGTAGTCGTAGGAGGGCCATTCCTGGTTCGGGTCTGATTCGACGAGCACCGGCGTCGCCGTGTTGTATTCGTCCAGGTAGGATTCCCAGTCGAAGTCCTCGCGCAGCTTTTCGGACACCTCCACCTGCTCGTACGGCTGTTCCGGCCCGCATTCGGCAATGGTGGCGTCCTCGCTCTGTCCGGCTTCGGTCGTCTCCTCCTGGGTCTCTTCCAGCAGCGGATTCGTTTCCAGCTCCTGGTTGATGGTCTCCAGGAGTTCGAGGCGCGAGAGTTGGAGAAGCTTGATCGCCTGCTGCAACTGCGGGGTCATGATCAGTTGCTGGCTCAGCTTCAGTTGTTGTCTCAGTTCAAGTGCCGCCATTCTCTTATCCCGTCATGATAGGCTGAATTGGTCTCCAAGGTAAGTCCGGCGTGCCAGATCACTTTGGGCGATCGTTTCGGGGTCGCCCGCCTCCAAAATCCTTCCCTCGTGCATGATGTACGCCCAGTCGCATACCTTGAGGGTTTCACGCACGTTGTGATCCGATATGAGCACGCCGATCCCCTTGTTTTTGAGAGACCGGATCAGACCCTGGATTTCCAGGACCGCGATGGGGTCTATCCCCGCAAAGGGTTCATCCAACAGGATGAAACTCGGATGTGTCACCAGTGCCCTGGTGATCTCCACTCGACGCCTTTCGCCGCCCGAGAGCCTGTCCGCCTTGTTCTTCGCCAGGTGGCTGATCTTGAGGTCGGCGAGTAATTCCTTGAGCCGTGTTTTCTGTTCCGCCTTGCCGATGTCCATGGTTTCGAGGATTGCCATGATGTTCTCCTCGACCGTCAACTTGCGGAATACGGAAGGTTCCTGGGGCAGGTAGGTGATCCCCTTCCTCGCCCGGAGGTACATCGGCATGCGGACGATGTCTTCCCCGCTCAGGAGAACGGCGCCGCTGTCCGGCCGGATGATGCCGACCACGCTGTAGAACGTCGTAGACTTCCCAGCTCCGTTCGGGCCCAGCAGTCCAACGATCTGGCCCTCTTCCAGTTCCAGGTTCACATGGTCGACGACGCACCGGCCCTGGTATGTTTTCACCAGGTCCCGGACCGCGAGCTTCCTCGGTTCCGCAGACACCGGCTACTCCTTTTTCCCTGTCTGGAGAAAGGACGAAACCGCGTTCGAACCGCCTTTCGGGTGCAGTACGGCATGCACGGGGGCCTGTTCCCCGCCTTCGACAACGCTTTTCCCTTGAGCGATATACATCGTGATCACCCTGCCCTCGACGGTGTCCCGGCCCTGGGCCACCTTGGGATTCCCGATGAGAACGATCTTCTGCTCCTGATGATAGTAAACCGCCTTGTCCGCCGTTGCGACCCGTTCTTTCTGAGAAATCGTCACGTCCCCCTCGACCTCGATCCGGTCTACCTTGTCCATCATCGTCGGCTTGTCGTCCTTTTCCGCGCCGCCCGCCGCATACACCTTCAGACGCTTGCCCGTGATCGTGAGGTCGTCCTGCTGCACCACGATGTGGCCCTCGAAAAGGATCGTCCTGTCGTTCTGGTTCACTTCCATGCGGTCTCCGGCGACGTGCATGGGTGAATCGCTCTTCATGGCCTTGGGGTTGGCCGGAGTTTTTGCGGGATTGGCCGAGGTCTTCGCAGCCGCCGGAACGGTTTTGCCCTTCTCCGCCGCAAGCGCCAAATGCGCGGGGAAAACGGAAAGAAATAACAGTATTATAAGTAACTTGACAGCAAAAAAACGACGACCTTCCTTGTTTTCCTTCATTGCGGCCTCACTGGATTGCTGTTGTCCTTGGAGGGGAAAAACACCATCGACGCGCGCACATTGCCTTCCAGGATCGCCATACGGTCCGGGATCCGGTATTTCCATGTGTTTCCGCTGACCTGTACTTCAGGACCGGCGGCTTCCAAAACGTTGTTCGAATAAATGACCTTCTGGTTGTGGTCGTAGACGGCGCAGTCGGTGTTCAGTTCGAACCCCCGGGGAAAGTGCGCGCGCACCCCGCCCCACAGTTCGATGTTCTTGGTGCCCGCATACAGGACCCCCTCCCGGCTCTCGAGGTGGATCTCCTCGCCGCTGTCGAGAAAGAAGGTCAGCCGGACCGCCGTCAGAAGACTTTTCTGTTCCCCCTGGAAATAGCGGGCGTTGTGCGCCCTGAGCGTCCATGAACGCTTGCCGGCCTGCATCTCGGTATATTCCATGTCCGTCAGGCTCATCTCCGCGTCGGATACTTCTCCCGCCGAAGGCTGCGGCTGCTGCTTCTCGGTGTTGCCTTTCCAGATTCCGAGCGCCAGCACGGAACTCAGAACCAGCAGAAACCCCAGCATGAGGACCTGTAAGAATTTTCGGGATCTTTTCATCGTGCAAGCGCCGGTTTCCTGGCCTATAAGTTCTTGGAATATGGATGTTTCCAATCTACAAACCAAGAGAGGCCAATCCAAAATTTCACCAGTTAAATTAATAAATTAACCTTATGGCGCACTCTATCATGCATCAGTCATGCCTGTAAAGGCAAATTCTTGGAAATTTTTTCGAAAATCTGATGCGAGTCAAAGCCACGCAAGGATTTTCAGCTTTCCGGATCTCCGAAGTACCTCCGCGTGACTCCGTCCCAGAGTCCCTGGACCTGCAGGATCATCTCGCAGACCTCGCGGGCGGCCCCTCGGCCGCCTTCCCGTCGGGTCACGTAATGCGCATAGGGCAGCACGTGCGGCACCGCGTTGGAAACGGCCACGGAGAAGCCGGCCCTGCGCATGACGGGAATGTCGATGAGGTCGTCGCCCATGTAGCCCACCTGGCTGTCGTTCAACCCCGTGTCGGCGAGGATCTTCTCGTAGGCCTCCAACTTGACCTTCATACCCTGGTAGACGTGCACGATGCCGAGGTCGGCGGCGCGCCGTTCGACCACCCTGCTGCTGCGGCCGGTGATCAGGGCGGCTTCGAGGCCGGCGCGTAGGAGCAGCTTGATCCCGTGGCCGTCCTGGACGTCGAACGCCTTGATTTCCGAACCGTCGTCGTGATAGACGATGCGGCCGTCCGTCAGTACCCCGTCCACATCGAAGATTATCATCCGAACGGGCAGGATTCGGGCGCGGAGCGCCTCGTCGATTGAGCCCGATGTCATGCTGCCCTCCTGGCAGAGTTGGAGTTTAGCGGCGCCTTCCCCCACGAGCGATCATCTCGATTTCCCCCTTGAGCGGCAAGCTCGATTCCCCCCTTGAGGGGGGGCAGGGGGGTGTTTCCTCCAAAATGCCAATCACTTAAAAACCAACACCCCCCTTTGTCCCCCCTCGAAGGGGGGAATGGAAATCCTTGACGCAACAGCATTGTTGAGGGGGCTGTGATTTTTCCCTGAGGCTTCGAACATTTCCGAATCCTCCCTTTGCCCCCTCTTCACGGGGGGAATGGAAATCCTTAACGCAACAACATTGTGCGTCCCCGCCGGGGATGCGGGAAGAATCGCCCGCTTCGCTCCGGCCGCCTTTACGCCGCTCCATGCCTGCATTCCCCCGGGAAGGTTTATCCTCCATGGGCGATCTTGTAGTGCTTCAGCAATTTTTCGAGCAGTTGGGGGACTTCGGAGAGCGGAAGGGAATTCGGGCCGTCGCAGAGCGCCTTATCGGGGTTTTCGTGGGTTTCCAGGAATATCCCGTGCGCCCCCGCGGCGACGGCAGCGCAGGCGAGCGGTTCCACGAACTGGCGCTGCCCTCCGGAACTTTTGCCCTGGCCTCCGGGAAGCTGCACGCTGTGCGTCGCGTCGAATACGACGGGGCAGCCGAATCCCGCCATGATGGGAATGGCCCGCATGTCGACGACTAGGTTGTTGTATCCGAAAATGGACCCGCGCTCGGTCAGGACGATCTTATCGTTCCCCGTTTCCCGGACCTTTCCGATGGCCTGTTCCATGTCCCAGGGGGCGAGAAACTGGGCTTTCTTCAAATTGACCGGCTTTCCCGTCCGCGCCGCGGCGACGACCAGGTCGGTCTGCCGGACCAGAAAGGCGGGAATCTGCAGGATGTCGACCACCTCGGAAGCCCTCACGGCTTCGGGCGCACTGTGCACGTCGGTGAGAACGGGCACGCCGACCTCTTCCCGGACGCGCGCGAGCACCTCGAGTCCCTTTTTCAGCCCCGGTCCCCTGAAAGACTGGATGGAGGTCCGGTTGGCCTTGTCGTAGGAACTCTTGAAAATGTAGGGAAGCCCCAGCCTTTCGCAGGTATTCTTCAGGAATCCGGCGATGCGCAGGGGCATGACTTCGTCTTCGATGACGCAGGGACCGCCGATGACGAAAAGCCTGTCCCTGCCGACCCTTTGTCCCAGGATGTCAAAATCGGCCACGGCTCGCTCCAGTCGCTTTCAGCATGTGCATTCCGCCTGAAACGATTCGGGCCGTTTCCTACGGGCCTCTTCCAGGGATTTTCCCACGAACGCCTTGAAGAGCGGATGCGGCTCCATGGGGCGGGACTTGAATTCGGGATGGAACTGGCAGCCCAGGAACCAGGGGTGGTCCGCAAGCTCGATGATCTCCACGAGGTTCTTGTCCGGCGACAGCCCGGTGAAGCGCAGGCCGTGCTTACCCAGAGCATCGCGGTAGGCGTTGTTGAATTCGTACCGGTGGCGGTGGCGTTCCATGATTTCCTGGCAATCGTAGGCTTCCAGGGCGAAGCTGTCGGGTTCCAGGGTGCAGGGATAGGCGCCGAGGCGCATGGTGCCGCCGAAATCGGAACTCTCGCTGCGCCGGATCACCCGGTTGCTCTTGTAGTCGAACCATTCCCGCATGAGGAAAATCACTGGGTTCGGGCTGTTCTTGTCGAATTCCATGCTGTGGGCCTTCTCGATGCCGGCCACGTTGCGGGCGAATTCCACCGTGGCGAGCTGCATGCCGAGACAGATGCCCAGGAAGGGGATCTTGTTTTCCCGTGCGTACCGGATGGCCTTGATCTTTCCCTCCACCCCGCGTTCGCCGAATCCGCCCGGGATGAGGATGCCATCGGCGCCTTCGATGAGCGCTTCGCCGCCTTCCTTCTCCACGTTTTCCGAATCCACGTAGTCCAGAACCACGCGCGTGCAGTGGGCCGCCGCGCCGTGCAGCAGCGCTTCGTTGAGGCTCTTGTAGGATTCCTTGAGATCGATATATTTACCCACTATGGCGATGCGCGCGGTGTAGGGCGGGTTCTTCATCCGATTCACGAGGTCCCGCCAGTCGTCGAGGACGGGAGCCCGTGTCCAGATATTGAGCTGCCTCACGATTTTCTCGTCGAGCCCCTCATCGTGATAGAGAAGGGGGACCTCGTAGATGCACTCAACGTCTTTTCCCGTAATTACGGCGTCCGCATCCACGTTGCAGAAGTGTGCGATCTTGGCCTTAATGTCGGGTGAAAGCTGTTTTTCCGCGCGGCACAGGAGGATATCGGGCTGGATGCCGATACCCCGCA
>JAJFUA010000093.1 GCA_021372635.1 Desulfobacteraceae bacterium
TACCTGTATGCTACAAGCCAACTCGCGCAAACGACCTTGCGGAGTGTCTGCGGCCAGGCGGAGATGGACGACCTGCTGTCGGAGAGAGACAAGATCAACGCTCATCTACAGGAGATATTGGACAGGCACACCGAACCCTGGGGAATTAAGGTCACCGTGGTGGAACTCAAACAGATCGACCTTCCCCCGGAGATGCAGCGCGCGATGGCCAAGCAGGCGGAAGCCGAGCGGGAGCGCCGCGCGAAGGTCATCGGGGCCGAGGGCGAGTTCCAGGCGGCCACCCGCCTTTCGGACGCGGCGCAGATCATCGAGCAGCATCCGGTGGCGGTGCAGCTGCGCTACCTGCAGACTCTGCGCGAGATTGCCGCGGAGAACAATTCCACCACGGTCTTCCCGATTCCGATAGATCTTTTCAGGCCGTTCATCACCATGGCTGAGATGCTCGAAGAAAAACGAGGAAAGGAAAAGCAGGATGGGTAAGGACAAGCAGAAGGAAGCCAAGGAAAAGCCGCTGGACAAAATGACCGCGAAGGAACTTCGTGAGCTGGCCCTGCCCCTCGAGGGGATTGTCGGCGTTCACGCCATGAATAAGAACGAATTGATCGCAGCCATCAAGGAAGCCAAGGGGATCGCCGATGAAGCGGCGAAGAAGTCCACCGTCGACGTCCGCGCCCTCAAGGCAAAGATCCAGGTGCTGAAGGAAAAGAAGGCCCAGGCGAAAGAGGCCGGCAACAAGAAGCTTATCGATTCGTACCGCCGCCGCATCAGCAATCTCAAGAAGAGGATGCGCAGGGCGGCATAGGCTCGTTTCGGCGGTGCCCTTGCCCTTGTGGAGAGGGACGGCATCGCTTTTCATTCACCCTCACACCGGTTCATGAGACTCTGTCTCATGCGTATTGGACGGCACATTCTCCCTGGCAGACTTCCTGGAGACCCGATGACGCGGGACGAAGCACTGCAATTGCTCGATTTACATATCAAAGCCGAGAACCTGAAAAAGCACTGCCTGGCTTCGGAAGTCATTATGCGCGCCCTTGCCGCAAAATTGGGCCGAGACGCAGAACTATGGGGAATTGCTGGATTATTGCACGATCTAGATTTCGAATACACCCACGACCGCCCGGAGGGGCACGGTCTGAAGACCGTCGAACTGCTGGCCCCCTTTCAGCTTCCCCGGGAAGTTACGGATGCGGTCGTGAGGCACAATGCCGAAACTCTTCACATGCAAAGGGAAACCGTAATGGATTTCGCCCTGACCTGCGCCGAGTCGATCACGGGCCTTATAGCCGCGGCGGCGCTCGTCCACCCCGACAGGAAGATCCGAAGCCTTTCGGGCAAATCCATACGAAAGCGCATGAAGAGCAAGGATTTCGCGCGAAATGTCAACCGGGAACACATTGTCCTGTGCGAGCGGATTGATATTCCGCTGGAGGAATTCATCGAACTCAGTCTCGGTGCGATGGCTTCCATCAGCGATCAACTGGAGCTGTAACAATCAAACAGGTTGACTTTGGATGCAGTAAGCGGAAACGGAAGCATCTCATCAGGAGGGAATTATGGAATTGACACCAAAAGTGGTTGCGGCCATTGGCGCGGCGATCAATGCTTACATAGCCGACGAGGAAGCATTGCTGGCCATGCAGGCGCAGAGGGCGGCCGAAGTTTATCCTCGTCAGGCTTTCAGCCAGTGGGTAATGGCCGGGCGGTCGGCATCCATGGAGATTCGGCGCACCTGGCAGATGAGGCTGGTGCGTTAGTTAGCAGGTGGTAGACTGGAAATGTCAGTATTGAAGTTGGATACAAGTTGTGGCAGGCTAGCGCAGGTGGAGGCGCATTCTGGTGAATAGTTGCTTGCCCGTATGCAGAGTGTCCCGTGGAACTTCAATGACTTTTCCAATTCTTTGCCCTTCAGGGGAGACGGCATCTGGTGCTGAGGTGAATGTTGAGTAGCAACTCTCGAAAGGATCAAAAAGAGGAGACTTAGGATGGAGACACAGCACGGCACGTTGAAAGCGATTCTTATCGACGACAAACCGATTCCGGTGAACAATCCTATCAAGATCGAGGACTTGACTTTCCGTGATGGGCATCAATCCCTCTTCGCAACTCGTGGAAGAACCGAGGACATGATCCCCATCGCGGAGGACATGGATAAGGTCGGTTTCTGGGCGATGGAGATGTGGGGTGGGGCTACCTTCGACACGATGCACCGTTTCCTCGGGGAAGATCCGTGGGAGAGGATCCGCACACTGAAGAAGTACATCAAGAAGACCCCGTTCTCCATGCTGCTTCGCGGTCAGAACCTGGTCGGCTACCGCAACTATGCTGACGATGTGGCCCAGGCGTTCGTCGAGCGCGCATGCACCAACGGGATGGACATCTTCCGCGTTTTCGACGCCCTCAACGACTATCGCAACTTCGAAGCCGTCGTTCCCATCATCAAGAGGTTCGGGAAGCATTTCCAGGGCACCATCTGCTACTCGCTGACCGAATCGCGCATGGGCGGCCCCGTTTACAATCTCGAATACTACGTCAAGAAAGCCAAACAGCTTGAAGACATGGGCGCGGACACGGTCTGCGTCAAGGACATGGCCGGTCTGATCGCACCCTACGACGCCTATAGCCTCGTCAAGGCACTCAAAGAAAACATCAAGCTTCCCATCCATCTCCACAGCCATTTCACCTCCGGTATGGCCGACATGTCTCTGCTGAAGGCCATCGAAGCGGGCGTGGATATCGTGGACACCTGCCTCGCCCCGTGGGCGCTCCGCAGCTCCCATCCGGCCATCGAGCCCCTCGTGGTCACCCTGCGCGGCACCAACCGGGAAACGGGCTTCGACCTCAAGCTGCTGGCCAAGTGCGGCGAGCACGTCGAAAAGATTTCGCCCAAATATCGCCACCTGCTGGATGACCGTATGTCGACCATCGACATCAACGTGCTCCTCCACCAGACCCCAGGCGGTATGCTTTCCAACCTGATCAACCAGATGCGCGACATGGGCGCTATGGACAAGCTGGACGACGTGTTCAAGGCACTTCCGGTCGTCCGCAAGGAAATGGGCCAGGTCCCCCTGGTCACGCCCACCAGCCAGATCGTCGGCATTCAGGCAGTCAACAACGTTCTCTTCGACACCCCCGAAGAGCGGTACAAGATGATCTCCGCACAGACCAAGGATCTTTTCTTCGGTCTGTACGGCGAGACTCCCGTTCCGGTCGATCCCGCCATTCAGAAAAAGGCGCTCGCGGGCTATCCTCGTGGAGAGACCCCGATCACCTGCCGTCCTGCGGACGTGATCGAACCCGAACTGGAGAAGGCAACAAAGGACGTCGAAGGCCTGGCGAAGGATATCGACGACGTTCTGATTTACGCTCTCTACCCCACTACTGGTAAGCGGTACCTGAAGTGGAAGTACGGCCTCGAGGAAATTCCTCCCGAGGTCAAGGCCAAAACGTTGGAGGATGTAATGAAGGAACAGGATCTCATCAAGAAGGCCAAGAGCGGACAACTCGTGGAGAAGCCCAAGAAGGAGGTTCCTCCCCAGGGTCCCGGTCTCAGGACCTTCAATGTGTTTGTCGACGGCGATTATTTTGAAGTGGGCGTGGAACAGGTTGGTGGTGCGGCCCCCACGATCGCGACGATCGCTCCTGCAGCCCCCAGACCCGCTCCCGTAGCGGCACCCGCCCCTGCGGCAGCCCCGGCACCCGCCCCCGCGGCACCAAAGCCTGCGGCACCGGTTGCGGGCGGTACCCCCGTCCTGGCCCCCATGCCCGGCATGATCATCCGGTACGAGAAGAAAGAGGGAGACGCGGTGAAGGAAGGCGACGTGGTGATGATCCTCGAAGCCATGAAGATGGAGAACTCCATCACCGCTCCTGCTTCCGGCACAATAAAGCAGATCAATTTCAAGGATGGCACGAGCGTTCAGAAAGACGATGTTCTCGCTGTGATCGGATAACTGCAACTCAACTAGGTGGACAAAACTGCAAGTGGATGCTTTCGAAAGAGGAGATTCGCCATGTCGATGCAGAGGAAGAAAATCACGGTAGTGGGTGGCGGCTTTGTTGGCGCCACGACGGCTCACTGGGCTGCTGCGAAGGAACTCGGGGACGTGTGCCTGATCGATGTGATCGAAGGAATGCCCCAGGGCAAGGCACTCGACCTGATGCAG
>JAJFUA010000096.1 GCA_021372635.1 Desulfobacteraceae bacterium
GTAGGTTACCTACGCGTTACTCACCCGTACGCCACTTTACTCGGGGGCGAACCCCCTTTCTCGTTCGACTTGCATGTGTTAGGCACGCCGCCAGCGTTTATTCTGAGCCAGGATCAAACTCTCCAGTTAAACTGAAGCAAAACCTTTTCTTAAGGCCCAGCACGTTACCCACTATTTAGTTTCCAAAGAACAGGTGTCTTCCCGCTCAGGGAATGTTTAACCTACATCTTCCACCCACCTCCTGTCAACCCTCTTTTTTCGCTTCCCTCAAGAGAGCCTCACTCGGTGAGCTTTTCCTTGTACCCCGAATCGACCGGAGAGTCAAACAATTTCTTCTCCTACCCTCTCCCAACCCCTCGGGGCCTTCCCTTCGGCCGGTTCCCCAACCGAATTTGCCTAACCTACTTCAGATCCGATTCAGTGTCAATGGAAAAGTTTTACTTTTTTAAGCCTTGCTTCCATTTACTTCCGAATCCTCGTCGCTGCTCTTTCTTTCGCAACGACCCGCCTTCCATACCCCCGGAAGGCGTCCTCCGGTCCGTCCCCCCGGTCTTCCTCCCCGATCCGCCGCCAGGCGCTTCGGGATTCCTTCCGAAAGGACGCGTCTAAGTACCAGATGCGTCCCCCCGGGTCAAGGGAAAAAGTCACTTCCCCTCCAGGATCCGGTGCACTTTCTTCTTTCCCGCCTTGAGCAGCATCCCTGTTTCTCCCAGGAATTCCACCCCGATGCGTTCGTCGAACACCTTCACCCGCACTTCGTTCACGTAGGCACCTCCCTGCTGGATCAGCCGCCTAGCCGCGCTTTTCGACTCGCACAGGCCCACTTCCGCGAAGAGTTCGAACGCGGGGATTCCTTCCTCCAGCCGACTGCGATCCACCCTCGTGGTGGGAACCGCGCGGGCTTCCTCGCCGGCCTTCCTCGGAATGCCGCTCGACGGCAGCAGGTCTTCCGGGATCGTCCTCTGCCCGAACACGCTGCCCGCCGCCTCATAGGCCCCCACAGCCGCCTCGATGCCATGCGTGAGGGCCGTCGCCTCGTAGGCCAGCACCGTCTTGCATGCGTTCAATTCCTGCCCCTCCAGGCCCTCTATTGCCCGTATCTCTTCGATGGGCAGGAAGGTGTAAAGCTTCAGGAACCGCTCGACGTCCCGGTCGTCCGTATTGATCCAGTACTGGTAGAAGTCGTAGGGGATCGTCTTTTCCGCGCTGAGCCAGACCGCACCGGAGGCCGTCTTTCCCATCTTGCCCCCGGAGGCCGTGGTGAGCAGCGGGAAGGTAATGGCGTAGGCTTCCTTTCCCTGCTTTCTCCGGATGAGGTCGATCCCCGCGACGATGTTCCCCCACTGGTCGTTTCCGCCCATCTGGAGCATGCACTGGTACTTCTCGGACAGGTAGTTGAAATCGTACGCCTGCAGAAGCATGTAGTTGAATTCGATGAAGCTCAGCCCCGCCTCGAGCCGCATTTTGTAGCTCTCCGCGGCCAGCATGCGGTTCACGCTGAAATGCCTGCCGAAGTCCCTCAGGAACTCGATATAGCCGATGTTCAGCAGCCAGTCCGCATTGTTCACCATCATCGCCTTGCCGGGCCCGAAATCCAGGTACCGCGACAACTGCGCCTTCAGGGCGGCGACGTTCCCGGCGATCTGTTCCACCGCGAGCATCTTCCGCATTTCGGTCCTTCCGCTCGGGTCGCCGATCATGCCCGTTCCGCCCCCGACC
Source organism: Desulfobacteraceae bacterium (assembly GCA_021372635.1). GTDB lineage: Bacteria > Desulfobacterota > Syntrophobacteria > Syntrophobacterales > Syntrophobacteraceae > JAJFUA01. Next base: position 1,720 of record JAJFUA010000096.1, read on the forward strand.
AGGACGACCGGCCGATGACCATGGCGCTGCATCTGGGCCAGGGCCATGATGGGCACCATGCTTCCGATATGCAGGCTGTCGGCCGTGGGATCGAAGCCGATATAGCACGAGGAAGGCTTCGAGAGGTATTCCCTCAGTCCCTCGCCCTCCGTCTGCTGCGCGATGAATCCTCTTTCCGTTAGTGTATCGAGCACATTTACAGAAACCGCCACCCCATCCTCCTCTTTCGTTCCTTCTCACGGCAGGGGCCGCCCGCTTCGCGCGCCCGGCCCGTCCGTTCCTTACTTGGCATATTCCACGGCCCTGGTTTCACGGATCACCGTGACCTTGATCTGGCCGGGGTAGCTCAATTCCGTTTCGATCTTCTTCGCAATGTCACGGCTCAGCATGACCACGTCCGCGTCGGTGACCATTTCGCTTTCGACGATGATGCGAAGTTCCCTGCCTGCCTGGATCGCATACGCCTTGCAGATTCCCTGGAACCCTCCCGCTATCCTCTCGAGGTCTTCCAGCCGCTTGACGTACGTTTCCAGCAGTTCCTTGCGCGCGCCCGGCCGCGCCCCCGAAAGGGCGTCGGCCGCCTGGACCAGGACGGAAAGCACGTCTTCCGCAGGCACGTCCTCGTGGTGCGCCGCTATGGCGTGAACGATCACGGGATTCTCGCCGTATTTCTTCGCGAGGTCCGCGCCGATTCCCGCGTGAGGCCCCTCCACTTCGTGGTCGACGGCCTTCCCGATATCGTGCAGCAGGCCGGCCCTCTTGGCCTGTTTCTCGTTCAACCCCAGTTCCGCGGCCATCAGCCCGCACAGGAAAGCCACCTCGCGGGAATGCTGCAGCACGTTCTGGGCATAGCTCGTTCGATATTTGAGCTTTCCGAGGAGCTTGATGAGTTCCGGGTGGATGCCGTGGACGCCGACGTCGAACGCCGCCTGTTCCCCCGATTCCCGGATGGTGTTGTCGATTTCGACGCTCACCTTTTCGACGATCTCCTCGATGCGCGCCGGATGAATCCGCCCGTCGGAGATGAGCCGTTCCAGGGACAATCTCGCCACTTCCCGCCTTACGGGATTGAACCCGGAGAGGATCACCGCCTCCGGCGTGTCGTCTATGATCAGGTCCACGCCCGTGGAAGCTTCGATGGCCCGGATGTTGCGGCCTTCACGCCCGATGATGCGGCCCTTCATCTCTTCGTTCGGCAGGGTCACCACGGAGACCGTCTTCTCGGCCACGTAGTCCCCCGAATACCTCTGTATGGCCAGCGAGATGATATCCTTGGCCTTCTTGTCCGCCATCTCCCGCGCTTCCGTTTCGATCTTCTTCACAAGCAGCGCGGCGTCGCGGCGCGCGTCGCTTTCCATGGAGGAGATCAGCATTTCCTTGGCTTCCTGGGAAGACATTCCGGAAAGGCTTTCGAGCTTTTTCCTCTGGTCCTCGAGCAGCGCCTGGAATTCCCTCTCCTTTTCGGCGATTTCCTTCTCCTGCTGCTGCATCACCTTTTCCCGCTTGGAGATGGATCCATCCCTGCGGTCCAGGGCTTCCGATTTCCTGTCGAGGTTCTCTTCCTTCTGCAGAATCCGCTTTTCCAGGTTCTGGAATTCCCTCCTGCTTTCCTTCGTTTCCCGCTCGAATTCCGCCTTCATCTGAAAGAGGCTGTCCTTGGCCTGCAAGATCGCTTCCTTCTTGATCGTTTCAGCCTCTTTTCTCGCTTCGTGCAGGATATTCCTGGCCTGGTCCTGGAGTTCCTTGTTTCTCTTGTCCATCCAATATCGGAATCCGGCCACCCCGGCGCCGGCCCCGATCAGCAATCCAACGAGGAACAACAGCATGCCCCACCCGTAGCCCATAATTATCTGGTCCTTTCAAATGGTAATCGTCGATTTCAAAGTAATGCACCCTGTGAACTGCCTTCCGGCGTATTCAGAAAACGACACCACGAGGCCCACGAACCGCTTCCCCCCATTCGATGCGGTTTCCCGTCGAGCCTCCCGAGGAAAAGACATACGCTTGCAAGGAAATACTCATGAGGCAGGATGATTCGAAATGACTTGCATCCGGGGCGGCACACGAAAGGCAAGACCCACACTGACGGCGCTCATGCGCTGGGCAGAGGAGGGAATCCGGTAGGACACGCCCCCGCATAGTGCCGTGTTGGAAGACG
>JAJFUA010000099.1 GCA_021372635.1 Desulfobacteraceae bacterium
CGACGATCAAAATTCCCGACTGCTTGGCTCGCTCAAGGACAGAAGAGGTATCCATGCCTTCCTGAAAATCGCACACGGCCTGGATGCGCAGGGCATCCGTAAGCGGGATGCGCATTTCGGGGAATCTCCCGGCCAGGGCGTTCGATTCCCGCTCGATGACCATCTTGTTTGCCTCTGCGAATCCCCTGAAAGGTTCCTCCGTGCTGGAGCTGCCGAAAAGATCGTTGATGATGGCTCCGCACAGCCTGCTGCCCCATTGAGCGTCATGCTCGGGGTACTTTCCCGCAATATAAGGCTTCAACTTCCGGAAAAAAACCATCTTGACAACATCAACCCCTTCCCGAAGGATGGGAATCAGCTTGCTTTCCACTTCCATGATTGCCTCCCGGCGAATGAATGAACAGGTGCTGTCATTGCACGAATGAATCCGCAGTTTCAAGGACTTGTCCGGTTCTCTTCCCGTCCGGCTCCCCCGGTGCCGCTTTCCCTGGCATTATAATATCCGCGGAACGGTAGAATGAACAGGGAAGAAGAGACGTTTCGCACGGGGGGATGGTTCTCGGCGGCATTTCGCAGGGCCGGCCAGTGCAGTAGATGGCGCGTGCGCAATGATTGCAGCGGCTTATCCTGGCTTCGGAGGAGTCTGTACTGTGGTGGATTACATGCCCGAAGGAATAAATACTGGGTTCACCCCATTTATGTGCTGCTGTCGACAGTGGTATATGAAATTCACATGGAACAGATGACGGGAGTTGTGAAGGACGGGGGCCGGACGGCGGAGTCGCCGTTTTCCGGTGGTCAATGGCGTCGTCGGGAGTAGTGCAGTTTGAGAAAAAGGGCGGATGCGGGTAGTCAGCAGGGGCGGGTTGCGGCTTTTGTCGGCAGGAATGCTGTATCGCCGCGCGGGAACTGGTGCCGCACCATGAACTGGAAGCCATGGAGACAAGGCATGCAGAACATGACCGCTTTCAATGACATGGCAAAACGCTACAATATTTCCCTGGAACTGAAGAGAATCCAGTCCAATCCCATATTTCCCGAGGACAGCCATCCAGAAGGGGTTGCGCATTATCGATGCCGCCTTTCCATGCCTGGGAAGGAAATAGATGTCTACCTTTCCGGAGACACCGGATCGGAGGGCGTCACGACCGCCTCGGATGTGCTGTACGTATTGGCAATGGATGCTTCGGGCTGCAAGATGCTGGAAGAGTATACGGATATTCGGGACGAATGGCGCGATTCCATCGCCGGTACGGATGGAAACCTGGACGCTCTCCAGGCATTCTGGGAAGAATATACCGGACGGTGTATGCAGACCGAGCAACTCAGGGCGTTTCTCGGTGATGACGGGTATGATGAATTGTTGCGGAATTTCGGCATAGAAGACGCCGAGATGGCGAGCGTGTGATCCTCGTGCCTTGAGCGGTGCCTGCCGGGACCGGTTCAAGGCGGCGCGAGGGTGCCTTCTCCCTGTATGCGGGGAAAGCGGCCGATCAGGGAACGACAAACAGCCCGGATGAATGTGATTCATCCGGGCTGTTTGTCGTTTGGGGAACGATGCGGGCGCAGGCAGGGAAAAAAGACGCCGGGCACAAAGAGAGACGGACCTTGTTCGTGAGAATGGTGCAGGCAGGGGGCTGCCGAGAATTCGACGGCGGAAAGCGGCATGCGGCCTCCGACGAAAGATATCTGGGTGGCACGGTTTGTGCATTATTTGCATTCCCACATGCAGAAGTATGGCTTGGCATGTCCTGGATTGACGGGGCCTTCCGGACGGTCGACGGAGCGTTTAGTGAGGGTTTCGGCAATACCGTTCCGGGCTCTGCATTCCAGGCAGGAATAAAGACGCGTGAATCAAAGCCCCAATCGAGAGGATGCATCGATCATGGCGAACCCGACCCCGCTTGCCGTAGCGAGCGCAAAAGCAGGCAGCCTTCTGGAATGTTTGTCCGATGATATCGTTAAGAAAGTAATGCACGATTACCTGGTGAAGCATGTGGACCCGGCGCCCGAATATGTGAACACTCCCTCCGGCGTGATGTTCAGGGCTTCGGGCGCTTCGGTGATCTGCAACAGAGGGGAAGTGACCGTCGAAATCGGTCCGTTCCGGCACAAGGAAGCCACTTTGTGGAAGGCGGAAATTTACAGGCTGCTTGCACGCGCAGCCGGGCTTGTATACCAGCAGCATGTCAGGCATATCGTCGCCTCGCACGGCACCGTGGTACAGGAACAAAAGTCGAGCAACGGCATTCTTCTGGTGATGGCGGAGATCGGTTCGGGGGATTCGGCCTTCGTTGCGAGGATTGCGATTTTCCCCAACGGACGCATCGCGGTATTCGCGGACGAGAACTCGGGGAAGCCGGCCGGGGAATCGATCGAGCAACTTCTCCAGCTTTTGAAAAGCAAAGGGTTGGTGAGAGACATCAGTTTTACCGGGAAGTCTTGACAATGCCCCCGGATCTGGGCTCAATAGTTCATCTTGGCTTCTGTTGAAGCCCAATCTCTCGAGTCTGCCCGTCGCCGGCTCCATTAGTGCCACCCAACCGGCGGGAAGAATCGGCTGGAGCGGTTTCCGGTCGGCGGGGCGATACTGGCCATTCAACTCGTGACAGAGGGGAAATCTGGAATTGGTACATTCGATCAAGTCCGGTCAGAATGATTCCAGGCAGGTTCTGCGCGGCATCCTGGAGGATCTTGAGTCCGACGGGATTGTTTCGTCTCAGGATGGCAGGAAGGTCCTGGCGCTTTCGAAAAACACCGGCGACCAGGGTGCTCATCCCCTGGTGCTCATCGCAGAGCGGCGGGTCAACAGCGCCGCGCCTCCGCATGCGCCGCTGACGCTGGAGGCCCTGGTATCGTGGCTGGCGAAGAAGACCGGCCTGGCCTATCACCGCATCGATCCTTTGAAGATAGACGTGAGCGCCTGTACCGCCGTGGTTTCCTACGCGTATGCCGCGCGGTTCAAAATTCTGCCGGTGGATGTCTCGGAAGATCAGGTCCTGGTAGCTACGGCGGAGCCCTGGGTGACGGAATGGGAAGAGGAGCTTTCCTGCATGCTTCGGAAAAGGGTGCAGAAGGTGATTGCCAATCCCATGGACATTGCCCGGTACCTGGTTGAATTCTATGCATTGACGGAGTCGGTAAAGAGAGCTTTCGGGAAGGCCGACAAGACGAAGATCGACGGTAGCCTGAATCTCGAACAGATGATCGAACTCGGGCGCGCGGGCAAGCTCGATGCAAACGACCGGTACGTCGTCAACATCGTCGACTGGCTCCTGCAATATGCCTTCGACCAGCGTGCAAGCGACATCCACCTCGAACCTCGCCGCGAAAACAGCGACATTCGATTCCGTATCGATGGAGTGCTGCACCTCGTGTACCAGCTTCCCACGGTGGTCATGAATGCCGTCACGAGCCGGTTGAAGGTGCTGGGACGCATGGACCTTGCGGAAAAACGGCGTCCTCAGGATGGCCGCCTCAAAACGAAGACTCCTACGGGAGGCGAGGTGGAACTGCGCCTTTCGACCATGCCCACCCTGTTTGGAGAAAAGCTGGTGATGCGTATCTTCGATCCGGAGGTCACGATCCGCAGCTTCGAAGATCTCGGACTGGAAAACCATCAGTTGGGCAGATGGAAGGAGATGGTGGGCAATCCCTACGGGATCATCCTCGTGACCGGCCCGACGGGATCCGGAAAGACCACGACCCTCTATTCCACTCTGAAGCAGTTGGCGCGGCCCGAAGTCAACGTCTGCACGATCGAAGATCCCATCGAGATGGCGGAACCCAGGTTCAACCAGATGCAGGTGCTTCCCGCCATCAATCTGGATTTCGCGAGCGGTCTGCGCACGATGCTGCGCCAGGACCCGGACATCATCATGGTTGGTGAAATCCGGGATCTGGAGACGGCGGAGATGGCCGTCCAGGCTGCTCTTACCGGTCATCTCGTCTTTTCGACCCTTCACACGAACGACGCCGTTTCCGCGATTGTCCGGCTGATGGATATCGGCGTACCCCACTACCTGATCAAGGCAACGGTCTTGGGCGTCATGGCCCAGAGGCTCGTCAGGACCTTATGTCCCGCATGCAAGAAGCCCGGTGAGGTGGAAGACGAGATCTGGGACGCCCTGGTCAGTCCGTGGAAGATGAAAAAGCCGAAGACCGTCTACCGTCCGGCCGGCTGCCTGGAATGCCGCGAGACGGGCTATCAGGGACGAATAGGCATATACGAAGTCCTTCTGCTCAGCCCCGGATTGAGGATGCTCATCAGGCCGGATATTGAAGTCGGCAAGCTCCGCGCCCAGTCGATGAAGGAGGGGATGTACACCTTGCAGGTGGGCGGAGCCAGGAAAATCGCCGAAGGGGTCACGACGGTCGAGGAGGTATTCCGGGTCGCGGGAGCGGGCAGCGATTCGTGGGCCGGGGTATGACGATCCGTCGCGAGAGTTTTTTGCAGGCTGCCGATGGCGGTTTGCGGGAAAGGGTGTTATCTGACCGCGAAGCGCTTCAAAAAAATCCTGCCTGAGAGTTGGAGGAACGAAACCGCCTGATGACGACCTTCCTGATTGTCTTTTTCGCCATCTACACATGCATACACGCAGTTTTTTTCATCAGGGTGAGGAGCCTCCTGCCGGCCGGATGGCCTTGGCAGCTCGCCTTCGGCGCTTTCCTGCTCCTGATGATCCTGGCGCCGATCGGCATCCGGCTGCTGGAAAGGGGAGGCTTCGATGCCCCGGCCCGCTTTGCCGCCTTCGCCGGATACGGCTGGATGGGCTTCGTGGCGCTTTGTTTCTGTGCATTTGTCGCAGACGGAATCGTCGACGGCGTGTTCAAGCTGGTGGGGCTGCTGGCGAAGATCCCGGTCCCGGCGCTTTCGGGGAATGCTGCCACGGTCTCGCTTCTGCTGGCGGTCCTGGGTGTTTGCGTCTATGGTTTTTTCGATGCCAGGGATATCCGGGTCGAGCGGGTGGTGCTGAAAACCGGAAAGCTTCCGGCGGGGGTCGATCACCTGAGAATCGTCCAGGTTTCCGATCTCCACATGGGGCTCATCGTACGCGGCGAACGCCTGCAAAAGGTCGTGGAAATCGTGCGCGGCGTCTCACCCGATGTGATTGTCTCCACGGGGGACCTGGTCGACGGGAGCGTCGGGAACGTGGAAGAACTCATCCGAATATTCGAACCGGTCAGCGCAAGGTACGGCAAGTACGCGGTGGTGGGGAACCACGAGTACTATGCGGGCATCCGGTACGCACTGGAGATCACCAAGCGTCTCGGGTTCAAGGTGATCCAGAACGGGGCCACCGATGTGCGCGGACTGATCGATATTGCCGGTGTCGACGACCCGGTGGGAGGGGGGGCGGACGAGGAAGCCCTTCTGCGCTCCGTCCGGAACGGCCGCTTCGTGCTCTTTCTCAAGCACAGGCCGGAACCCCTCGAAAATTGCCTGGGGTTGTTCGACTTGCAGCTTTCCGGGCATACGCACCGCGGCCAGGTGTTTCCGTTCAGCCTGGTCACGGCGAGAGTTTATCCGCTGCAGGATGGCCTGTACGAGTTGGCAAGAGGATCGATGCTGTATACGAGCCGGGGGACGGGAACATGGGGCCCGCCGATGAGAGTGCTCTCCCCGCCCGAAGTCACGGTGATCGATCTGATGAGAGAATGACCGGTGGCGAGCAATGACGGAAGCGCACCAAACCGCGCCGTCAAGTGTCCTTGTACCGCTTCCTGGCTCTATCGAGTTCCCTGGCACCTTCCTTCTTCTTGAGGCTCTCCCGCTTGTCGAACAGCTTCTTGCCCCGGGCAAGCGCCAGTTCCGTCTTGATTTTCCCGTCTTTGAAGTAGATTTTCAGCGGAACCAGGGAAAAGCCGCGTTCCGTTGTCTTTCCCGTCAGCCGCTTGATCTCGAAGTTGTGGAGCAGCAGCTTTCTGACTCTCTCGGGCTCATGGTTGTTGTAGGAGGCATGCGTGTACGGGCTGATATGCAGGCCGTAAAGAAAGACTTCGCCCTTTTTCACCCGGGCGTAGCTGTCTTTGAGATTGGCGCGGCCCTCCCTCAGAGATTTGACTTCGCTGCCGACGAGAACCATGCCTGCCTCGATCGTCTCGATGATTTCGAAATCGTGCAGTGCCTTCTTGTTCTGGCAGATGATGCGGTTTCCCCCTGAAGCGGGGGTTTTCGATTTGGACATAATCAAACCTGAATCGGGTCGTCATTCGTGGGAATGGACCGCCGACGATTGTACTTGTTTCGTTTCTTGTGATTGCGGACAGGGCTTTCCGGTATCAGGGACCGGGGATCGAATACCCTGAATTCTTCAGGGAAGTACTCCACGGTCAGCTTCTGCAGGAGTTCGCAGATTTCCTTCGCGGTGCTTATCTGGAGCACCTTCTTCACGAAGCGGCAGGAATCCTTCATGCTCGAGCGGCAGATGAGGTTCTTGACGCGGGGGACGGCCTGTGGATTCATGCTCAGGCTGTCCAGGTTGAGGCCGAGGAGTATGGGCACGTACAGGGGTTCTCCCGCCATTTCGCCGCATAAGCTGACGGGAATATGGGCCTTGTGGCCCGCGTCGACCGTCTGCTTCATCAGCCTCAGAACAGCCGGGTGCAGGGGTTCGTAGAGATAAGCCACGTGTTCGTTCGCGCGGTCGATCGCGATGCTGTACTGAATGAGATCGTTGGTCCCGATGCTGAAAAAATCCACTTCTTTCGCCAGCATATCCGCAACCGCCACGGCGGACGGAACCTCGATCATGACGCCGACCGGCATTTTTTCATCGAACGGTATTCTTTCCCGGTACAGTTCGCCCTGAACCTCGTGCAGGACGTTCTTCGCCTCCAGCAATTCGCCCACTCCCGAAACGAGCGGGAACATGAGCCGAATGTTCCGAGCTACGGCGGTGGCCCGCAGAATGGCGCGAAGCTGCGTTTTGAAAAGATCGCGGTAACGCAGGCAGAGGCGGATGGAGCGAAGCCCAAGAGACGGATTGGCCTCTTCGATCTTGGGATACCATACGGCGACCTTTTCCGCGCCGAGGTCCAGGGTGCGCATGGTGACCCACTGCGGGGCCATCAGTTCGGCAAGCTCGCGGTATTCGGTGAAAAGCCTTTCCTCGTCCGGGAAGTTTCGCCGGTTCATGAAGAAGAACTCCGTGCGATAAAGCCCGATACCTTCCGCACCGCAGTCCTTGGCGGCGACTACCTCTTCGATCAGTTCGATATTGGCTTCGATGTTGATGCCGTGGCCGTCCTGAGTACGGGCCGGAAGATGTGCTTTTCTGCTGATTTCCTTGAGATAGCTTTCCAGTACGAGCTGTCTCTCGTAGTAGGCGCCGATTTCCTCTTCAGTCGGGTTGAAGATGACAGTGCCGGAGGTGCCGTCGACGATGACGATTTCATTTCCGTGCACGAGCCTGGTGGCCTGTTCGGTGGCCACGACGGCGGGTATTCCCAGGGACCGGGCGATAATGGACGTATGAGAGGTTCTCCCGCCCATGTCCGTAACCAGGCCGAGAGTGCGTTCGAACTGGAGTTGAACGGCATCGGCCGGAGACAAATCGTGGGCGACCACGATGACTCTTTCCGGTACGCTGCTCAGCGGATCGTATTCCTGTCCGGCAAGATTCCTCAGAACACGTTCGCCGACGGCTTCCACGTCGGCAATCCTGCTCTGGATGTATTCGTCGTCGAGGCTGCGGAACAGTTCGTTGGCATTGATCAGGGAGCGCATCAGTGCGCCCTGGGCGTTGAGCAGTTCGTTGCGAATGAGCTGGAGTGTGTTGTCGTAGATGAGACGGTCCCGAAGGATCATCTGGTGGACTTCTATGAGATGGGCGTGTTCCTTGAATTCCGGGCCGACCGTCCTTCGTATGGCCTCCAGGTCTTTTTCGGCCTTCACAACGGCGGCTTCGAAACGCCCGCATTCCTCTTCGACGGCCTCTTCGCCCTGAACCGTATAGTAGGGGATCGGGATCCGGCCCTTTTCCAGCAGATAAGCTTTGCCGATTGCGATGCCCGGGGAAACCCCTACGCCCGAAACGATTCTCGAGTCTTGATTCATCAGTGACTTTCCGCAGTGAAGATATGCGACGACACACACTGAGATGGGCTACGCCGTGCCATCTCCGCAGAAGGCGAGGCTTTTAGCTGGAAGACATACCGAACAGGTGACTGCTACATCTCCCCGAATTTCGTCTGGAACAAAACAGCCAGGGCACTCATGGCATCGTGCGCATCGGGGCCCGATGCAGAAATGCGTATTTTGCTGCCGTGCGGGCACACCAGTGTCATAATGTCCAGAATGCTTTTCCCGTTTACCGTGTTTCCACTTTTCGAGATCAGAATCTCCGATTCGAACTGGCCGGCAACCTTTACGATTTGCGCGGCAACGCGAGCATGGATCCCCAGCTTGTTGGCTACGACGAATTCTTGTTCCAAAACTTCCATCTCTCACTATCGGGTTAAAGAACCGCCTTCTCCCTAAGTCCAAGTCCCGCCGTCTCTTAGC
>JAJFUA010000119.1 GCA_021372635.1 Desulfobacteraceae bacterium
ACGACGATTTCCCCTTCGTCCAGGTCTTCGAAGCCGGCGAGCATGCGCAGCGTGGTGGTTTTCCCGCAGCCCGAAGGCCCGAGGAAGGAAAAGCACTCCCCCTTTTCGATCTTCAGGCAGAGGTCGTTCACGGCGACGACGACGCCGAACTTCTTCGTGACATGATTGAGTTCAATGTGCGGCATATCAGACTCCCTCCGTTTTGGCGCTGCCGACGCGGTTGATGATCAACTGTCCGAGGATGATGATGAGCAGTGCGATGGAGGAGAGCGCAGCCGCGTACACGGTTTCTCCGTCCTCGTTCAAGGTGTAGATGGCCACGCCTATGGTGCGCGTGGTCGGGCCGTAGAGCAGCACGGAAGTGGTCAGTTCCCGGAGGGCCGGAAGGAAGATGAGGAAAAAGGCGGCCACCATGCCGGGACGCACGAGGGGGATCACGACGTCGCGCATCGCCTGCCACTGAGTGGCGCCGCAGGCGCGGGAAGCCTCCACCAGGGAGTCATGGACCTGCTCCAGGGCCGCCGAGTTGGATTTCAGCGAAAAGGCCATGTACCGGGCGATGTAGGCCACGAAGATGATCCAGGCCGTGTTGTAGATGTTGACCCCGAACTTGCCGCTCCACATGAGGATTACGCCCAGGGCGATCACCGTTCCGGGAAGGGAGAAGGGGAGCACTCCGAGGAATTCCAGCAGCCACTTTCCCCTGACCTTCATCTTCACGATGACGTAGGAAATCATGACGCCCGCGAGCATGGTCACGAAGGCCGCTGAGAGGGACAGGTAGGTGCTGTTCCAGATGGCGTCCTTCGTAAGCTTCCATTTGAACAGGATGTAGTAGAAATTCTGGAAGGTCATGTTTTCCCAGGAGACGGACAGGCCGTAGGTCTTGAGCCCTCCGACCAGGAAGATGGTGACCGTGGGCATCACCACGGTGATCAGCAGGTAGAGGATGCTCAGGATCAGCAAAGGGATCCGCAGGCCCCGGAGCTTGAGCACCATCGGGCGCACGCTTTTGCCCGCGATGATCTGGAAACGCCCCGACTTCAGCACGAGGCTCTGCAGGTAGAGGATGATCCCGGCGGACACGACCAGGATCGACGCAAGCACCGTCCCGGCACGGATCGCCTTGAAGCTCCCGGCGCTCTGGTGGATCTTTTCGTAGATCTTCGTCGGGATGTTGTAGATGCCGACTTCGGTGCCCAGTATCGCAGGCACCCCGAAGTGCGCCAGGGAATACAGGGCGATTAGGAGCGCGCCGGCGAGGATGCTCGGCATGATGAGGGGTATGGTGATCTTGCGGGTGATGGTGAAGAGGCCCGCTCCGGAGATGCGGGCGGATTCCTCCAGGGTGGGGTCCATCCGCTCCAGGGCGCCGCAGACCTGGATGAACACGAACGGGAAGAGGTACATCGTCTCGACGGCGATGATGCCGCAGTAGCCGTAGATGTTGAAAACCGGCTCGGACAGGCCGAAGAGGTCCATCAGGATGCGGTTGATGTAGCCCGACCGCGGGGAAAGCAGCATCTTCCAGGCAAGTGCCCCGATGAAGGAAGGCAGCATGAAAGGCACCAGGAACATGAGCTTCATGGTTCCCTTGAAGGGAAGGTCCGTCCGGGAGACGAGCCAGGCGAAAAAGACGCCGATGATCGTGCTGAGGACCGTCGTCCCGGCCGCGATGATGATGGAGTTTATCAGCGCCTCGTAGGTATCCCGCTGACTCAGGATGTTCACGACGTCTCCGCCGTTGAACCTGCCGTCCACGAAGAAGGACGTCCAGAAAATCAGAATGACCGGGATGGCGACGACGACGACCAGGATCAGGATGGAGACGGCCAGTACGAACTCGGCAATCCCCCACTTGCGAACGCTTATCAGATTGTTCATGCCTGAACTCTCTCTTCTGAGCTGTCCGAATCGTACCATTGCAGGGCGAGGAACCTTACCCCGCAGGGTTCGCCTTCATCGAAGATGAGGTTTCGTTCCAGCGCTTCCCTCGTACCCTGCTGCACGCGCACCTCGCTGCCGCCGATGGTGACGCGGTAGTCGATGATCGGTCCGAGGAAGTTCCTCCGCACCACGATGCCGGAAACCGGTGCGCCGTTGCGCGTGAGTTCCACGTCTGTGGGGCGGCAGGCGGCGACGAACCGCCTCCCGGCGGGCATTGTGTCCTCGGGCGGATCATCCAGGGGTTGGTCGGTCCCTTCGATGTATACCTGGTTATTTTCGGCCCGGACGGGGATGAAGTTCGAAACCCCCATGAAGAGGTAGACGTAGCTGTCGCTCGGATTTTCAAATATCTCGTATGGCGTGCCCACCTGCCGGATCCTGCCCCCATCGTCCATGATGGCTATCCGGTCCGAAAGGGCCAGGGCAATTTCCTGGTCGTGGGTCACATACAGGATGGTGACGCCGGTCGTCCTCTGGAGTTCCTTGATCTCGAAACGCATCTCTTCGCGCAGGTTGGCGTCCAGGTTGCACAGGGGTTCGTCCAGCAGCATGATCCCGGGGTTGGACACGAGCGCCCGGGCCAGGGCGACCCGCTGCTGCTGGCCGCCCGAAAGCTGGTAGGGCAGCCGGTTTTCGAGGCCATGCAGGTTGACGCTCTCGATGGCCGCGTTGGTGCGGCGCACCGCCTCGTCCTTTGGTATCTTCTGGATCCGGAGCGGATAGATCACGTTGTCGAAGACGGTCTTGTGCGGCCACACCGCATAATCCTGGAAGACGACCCCGATCCGGCGGGATTCGGGGGGCAGGTGTACGCCGGCCTCGAGGCTCGATACCAGGGTGTCTCCGATGAAGATGCTCCCCGAAGACGGCTGCTCGAAACCGGCGATCAGCCGCATAATGACCGTCTTGCCGCAGCCCGACGGGCCGAGCAGCGTGAAGCACTCCCCGTCGTAGGCGGTCAGATCGAGATCATGGAAGACCGTGTGTTTTTCATAGGTCTTGCTGACTTTTTCCAGCCTGACATCAGCCATTGACTGTTCTCCTGACTGAGGGCGCAATTCCGTTGAATTATCGCTGATGGAACTCCTGCCGCCGGTTGAAATCCCGTGGGGTGGGCTAAAGCTGTGTCCACCTGCATTGCATCAAAGCTGCCTTCCCCCTGCGCGGCGGGCACAAATTCATCGTGCCTACCCACGGAAGGCAACAGGGCTTGGGACCCTTAATGCAACAGTATCGGGGATCGGCGCGCCGGATCAGTTGCCCCGCATGATCTCGGAGAATTTCTGGATGGTGGCTTCCTTTTCCTTGATCATCTGCTGATAATCCGCCTTCATGGCACGCTTTACAGCCTCGTCGGGATGGACCAGCCCGAATCCGTCGGGCGGGTTCACGTCCTGGCGGATGGGAAGCGTTCCGGAAGAAGCGATGATGACCTGGCCTTCCTTGGAGAGAAGGAAGTCTATGAATTTTTTGGCGGCGGGCACGTGTTTCGATGTCTTGATGATGGCCACGGGGCTTGGGATCACGAGCATTTCCTGCGGGAACGCCAGTCCGAGGGTCGCTCCCTTCTGGATCTTTTCCGTCGTGATGTAATCGACCCCGATGCAGGCCTTGAGATCGCCCGAAGCGGTATCGTCGACCACCTGGCCCGACCCCTGTCCCATCTTGGCTCCGTTGGCTTTCAGCTTGGTGATGTAGTCCCAGCCGAAGGTGTTCACGAGCATGGCGATGCTGACGTAAGCCGTTCCGGACAGGGCCGGGTTGGCGATGCCGAACGCGCCCTTGAAACGGGGATCGAGCAGATCCTGCCAGGATTTCGGCGCTTCCTTGATCGCCTTCGTATTGTAAGTGATGCCGAGGGTTCCGAGGCGGGCGGGGGTGAAATATCCTTCAGGGTCTTTCACAGGGCTTAGGATGTTCTTGGATTCCTCGGAAACGTAGGGTTCCAGCATGCCCTGGTCCTTGAGTTGATAGAAATCGGGGATCTCGCTCGTCCAGAGCACGTCGACCACCACCGTTCCGGATTCGCGTTCTGCGGCGAGCTTGGCCATGAGTTTGCCGGCGCCGGCGGAGTAGTAATCGAAGTCGATGTCGGGGTTTTTCTGGACGAAGGCATCGCGCAGCTTGCCAATGAGTGATTCTTTCATGGACGTGTAGACGACGAGTTTTTGCTTGTCCGCGGCCAATGCACCGGCATTGGACCCAAAAACGAGGGCAAGCGCCACTACCAGGGCCAGCATTTTTCTCATAGCATCCTCCATGTCAAAGTACGGTACCGAGCCACGGTTTTGCTGAAAGAATGACCCCCTGACGACTTCGATTCATCAATATAATTGCAGAACTTCATTAAGTTCGCAAGAAAAAGAGAGGGATTGCCCGAGGGAATATCGGAGGCGAAGGATATGCCGGCCGAAGCGGCCGGTCCCCTTGTGCGGAAGGGACCGGAAGGCTGGTGGGAAAAGCGGGAAGAAAATACGATGGGCGCAATGGAAACGACCCGTTGCGCCCATCGTGGCGGTTTACCTGTTCCTGAAATTGGCCGCGTTGGGAAGCCGGAACATGAACTTCGTCCTGGCGGGATCTTCCCCGTCGACCTTGTAGGGTTCCTTTACCGTGTAGCGGGTGTTGGGACCCATGTTCCCGATGTTCAGCGTCTTTCGCCAGAAAATCCGGGTTTCCTGCATGTTCGTGGTCCACATGTCGATTCGGACGTCGGGGCGGGGCTTGCCGGATGCGTTCAGGATCGTCCCCGTGATGAAGCCGTCTTCGGTAATCTTGAAGTCCTCGTATTTCAAGTCCCTGTCGGGAACTCCGGCGCTCGTGTTGATCGGGCCGGAACCCAACGCTCCGGCGGAAGCGTTGAGGGGAACGAGCATCAGGCTCGCCAGCAGGCATGCAAAACACCATTTGACCATAAGACACCTCCGTTTCTGGTTGTTTTCCCTTCGAACCGGACTCTTTATACCAAATTGCGGCGCCTCACAAGCCCCTTGCAAACGTCTCCGGAGGGAATGGCTCCACATCCGGTCCCGTGTTCCCTGTGCACCCGCCTTGCTCCAGGCCGGCGCGCGGACGGTTGAACTTGAAACCTGGCGAGATCCGGGGCTATATATGTCCGACACACTTCGCGGCCGGGCCGATTCGGCAAGAGCGGCTTTCCCGGGAAGACCCGGCTGGAGGATCGAGGGTCACGGCCGGGCAGTGTTCTGTCTGCCGGCAAAGACCGGTCCGCGGTGCGGCGGGAAAGCGCCGCAGGCTCCGCAACCGGCAGGGAAAACGGAACGGCGGCGGGCCTTGGGGCATCCGTCCGTTCTTTTTTCCTAAAGTAATGTGTAGTGCGATCCGATAAAAGAATTGTAAGGGGGAAAGTGGATGATTATCACAGACTATCGCGTACAGAGCGTTCTGCGAACCTACAGCAAGCAGTTGCAGCGCTCAAAACTGCCGGACCGGCCGTCGAGCGACGGCGAGCGGAAGCCGTCTGCGGAGAAGGTTACTATCTCCGATGAAGCAAGGCGGCGGCTCGTCATGGAACGCATGACGTCCCAGGTGCTGGGCAACGCGTACCCCAGAAGGGACGGGGGCGGCAGCGAGGAACTTCCGGTCGAGTAAGGTCTCTCCGGACGCGATATAGTCTAAGAAAGATAAAGTGGTGCGGCTTCATGGTTCTTCGGAAGCTGCCGGGAAAGGGAATACCATGGCTATCAAGAAAGTAGGGGGGTACGGTTCCTCTTCGGTTCAGTCGAGCCGGGGGGTGGGCCGGAAGTCAGCCACCCGAAAGGGCTCTTCGACGAGCGGCGCCTCCGGGGCCTCGGACAAGGTGCAACTGTCCAGAGGATACCAGGAAGTGACCGAGATAAAAAAAGTGCTGATGACCGGCGACGACGTTCGGACCGAGCGGGTCGAGGAGATACAGAACCAGGTGGAGAACAACACCTACGAAGTGCAACCCGACAAGGTCGCCGAAAAGATGCTCGACGAGATGATGTAAGTCCCCGGGCAGGTCCGAGGCCTGCCACGGGTCCCGCTCATATTCCCCCGCTTTCAGCCGTAATCGCCTGCCTCCCTGCCTTCACCTTTATCCGCAGCAGTCCCGGGCTCTTGTGACAGTACATGTGCGGTGAGTCCACGCCCAGGCCCATGAACACCTTTTCCACGTCGTCGAAGAGAACCGGTTTGTCCGGGCGGGTGAAGTCCTTTTCCCTTCTCTGCAGGTCTTCCCAATGCCGCAACGCCCCGGAGTGCTTTTCGAACACCTCTTTCCGGACTCTTTCACAAAGGAACATGGCACAGGAGACGGGCCGTACCTTCCAGATGCAGCCGCCTGCCCCGAGGTAGACGCAGTGGCGGGTCCGGTTGGGACGTTCGATGGCCCGAAGGAGGGCCGATCTTTCCTCTTCCGACGAAAAGAGCCATGAAATCGCCTGGTCGGCGAAGAACGTGTAGATGCTTTCGAAACCGCAGCAGGCGCTCAGGCCCGTGTCGAAGCAAGCCGACCGGCAGGCGGTCCCGAAGAACTCGACCTGGAAACGCTCGAGTTCTTCCCGAAACCGCAGGTAGGGCAGCATGGACTTGCGCAGTGCTTCCGTCTCCATTGCGGACAGCCCTTCGCATGCGCTTCGGATCGCCTCGAAGCTCGCCCTCTGCTCCCGGTTGTAGTCGCCAAAGTCCGATGAACTCATGGTTTCCGCCTTCCTCCGGTCATGCTCCGCCTTTGCCTTCATCTCCCGGCCGGCGGATAGACGTCGAAGACGAACGTGTAAAAATGGTAGGGATCGATCAGGGCGAAGACGCGGTTTTCCGTCGCCCGTATGATTTCGAGGTCTCTCGTGACCAGCAGCGCGAGGCTGTCCTTTCTCCTGCGGATCATCTGGATGATGGCGGTGTCGGCCGTATTCCCCCTGGATTTGTCCGTATAGACGATTTCCACGTTCCTTCGAAGGTCCCGTGAATCCTCCACTCCGTCGAAGACCATGAAAACTTTCCGGAACAGGGATGCCTTCGCGCAGGCGGCCTCGATGAACGCCTCCCTGTGTGCGGCGAGGGAGGGCGGGCGGGTGCCGCCGCCCGCGTGCTGCAGCTTCAGCAGAATGTTGTATCCGTCGACGTAGACGTCGTATTTCTTTCCCTCTCCGCTCCGAACGAATTCATCGAGGTTGCGGGGGGACCGGTTCGCGGGCAGGGCCTCCTGCGGCGGGTGGAAGGAGTCGTAAAGCGCTTCCATGATCTGCCGGTTCTTCCGCCGCAGGTCGTCTTGCAGCGGCTGCGCGTCTTCGATGAGTTCCATGTCGGCCAGGCGGGTCACGATGGATTGGAGTTGGACGATGCGGGGCAGGTTCTCCGGCGCGGCGTCCAGCAGGTGGACATGCTCGCGAAGATCGGCTGCAACGGCCAGCGACGGTTCCGCGCGCAGCACCTTTTCGATTCCCGGTAGCTGCAGGAGCCGCTTGCGTTCCTTCACCAGGGCGTCCTTGACCCTGGAAACCTCCGGGTGGACCATGAGTGAGTCCGCATAGATGCGCTCGATCTCCTTCAGGTGGAGCACGACCTGGAGCAACTGCCGCCGCACGGCGGGGACCACTCCGTACTGATCGTCGGCCTGCCTCTGAAGCTCGAAGGCCCGCTCCGCGCGCTTCAGAACCGAGTCCAGGCGCCTGGCGGCGTCCTCCAGGGGGCGCACTTCATCCATCCGAAAGCGCGCGTGCCATTCCTCGCGCCGGAGATCCAGCGCTTCTTCGACCCGCCGATTGAAGTTATTCTCCCATTCCGAAAGGTTTTTGCGAAGTTCTTCGTTTTCCCCGCGAACCCTCGTGATTTCGCCCTGCAGCCTCTCGTGCTCGACCCTGGTCTTTTCGAGCTTCAGTTCGACCTTCTTCCGGCGTTCCTCTTCCCTGTGCAGGCGCCCGGCGGGTTCCCGCACATCGTCGGGCATCGGCCCGGGAGCCGCAGCCTCGGCGGGCACCGCCCCGATCCTTCCCAGCCAGGGGCGCGCTCCGGGAAACCGTTCCAACAGGTTCTTCAGAATGTGGCCGAAGGGAACCAGCGGTTCGACCGTCTCCTCCGAGACGGCGCAATGCCAGAACTCCTCGTCGATCTTTCCGGAAAAACCGGGGTCTTCCAGCCTGCCGAGAAGGTAGAGGCCGGCGACGAAGCGTTCGGGCCCCACCAGGTCCTTGATGCTGCCCAGATTGTCCAGCAGGAATTCCCGGTCCAGCATCTCCAGGAAGGCGACGACGGGGAGGTTTTCCAACCCCCAGACGTTGAGGATTTCCTCCAGTGCGGAGCCCCCGGCCCGGAGAGCACGCAGCAGGCGCGACCGTGGTCCGGGCTGAGGAAAGAGGCGCGGCCACTTGTCGGGTTTGGTCGAAAGTCCTTCCCATACGGCGTCTCTTAAGGTAGGAATGTCGTGAAACGCGGACATCCATGCATCCGTGGGAATGTCCTTCACGATCTGTTCGAAAAAAACCGGCGGCAGCGACGGCAGCAGTTCTTCCAAGGCCGGTGTTCGATCCATGGATGTCACTCTCCCTGCCCGTTGAGGAGGATTACCTGATGACGGACGTTTCCATCGTCCTGGTTACCGTGGGAAACGAAGAAGAAGCGCGGAGAATCGGCCGTACCCTCGTTGAGGAGCAGCTCATCGCCTGCGCGAACATCATTCCCCGCATCCATTCCATCTACCGGTGGAAGGGCGAAGTTTGCACCGACGATGAAATCCTGATGATCATGAAGACGCGGACCGCCTTCTTTCCCTGCCTCCGGAAGCGCATCCGCGAACTGCACAGCTACGAAATCCCCGAAATTGTTTCTTTCCCCGTCGAGCAGGGTTTGCAGGAATACCTCGACTGGGTTCTCGAAAACACTGTGAACGGCAGTTCGAAATAACCGTTCAAAACCGGGGGCTTTATCTTCCGCCTGGTCCAGGCGTCAATGCCGTTGAACCAACGCTGGTTGAAATCCCGCCGCCGGTTGAAATCCCGTACGGCGGTCAACAGGGCTTGGGACGTTAATTCACAGCATTGGGTCCAGGCGTACCCGCACGGAGGCCGCGTGGGCCTCGAGGCCTTCGAGTTCCGCAAGGCGCACGATGGCTTTGCCGTCCCGCTCCAGGGCCGTTCGCGAATAGGCGATCACGCTCGTCTTCTTGATGAAATTGTCCACGCCGAGGGCCGAGGCGAACCGGGCGGTGCCGGCGGTAGGCAGTACGTGATTGGGGCCAGCGAAGTAGTCCCCGACGGCCTCCGGGCTGTTGTCGCCCAGGAAGACAGCACCCGCGTGCTCGATTTTCGCCAGGCAAGGCCACGGGTCGCGCACCTGGAGTTCCAGGTGCTCGGGAGCCGCCCGGTTGGCCAGCGCCAGTGCCGCGTCCAGGCTCTCCGTGAGGAAAACGGCGCCGTAGCGCTTCAGTGATTCGTTCGCCGTCTCGCGCCGGGGCAGCCGCCGGATCTGTTTCTCGACGCTTTGCACGGTTTCCTCGGCAAGCCGCGCGTCGGTGGCGATCAGGACGGCGCTGGCCATGGAATCGTGTTCCGCCTGGCTGAGCAGGTCCGCGGCGAGGTAATCCGGCCGTGCTCCCGCATCGGCGACCACGAGGATTTCGCTGGGGCCGGCCAGCATGTCGATCCCCACTTCTCCGGACACGATCTTCTTGGCCAGTGCGACGTACATGTTTCCGGGACCCACGATGACGTCTGCGCGGCGCACGGAATCCGTCCCGAAGGCGAGGGCCGCAATGGCCCAGGAACTCCCCAGCCTGTGGATGCGGTGGATGCCGACCTCGCGGGCCGCGGCGAGCAGGTAGGGGTTCACGCTGCCGTCCCGCCGGGGCGGGGTCGTCATGGCGATGTCCGGCACTCCGGCCAGCCTCGCGGGAATCCCGTTCATGAGCACCGACGAAATCAGCGGGGTTTCGCCGCCCCTGCCCCCGGGAATGTAGAGCCCGGCGGCCGCCACGGGCCGCACCATCTGGCCCAGGATGGTCCCGTCGGGGCTGGTCGTGAAAAAGGAACTGCGCAGTTGGTGGCGATGGAAGGATTCGATGTTGGAGACGGCCGTTCTCAGGATTTCCAGGAACTCGGGGTCGACGGCCCCGCATGCGGCGTCGATTTCCGCTTCCGGGACGGTGATGCCGTCGTCGGGCAGATCCGGCGCGTCGAACCGCCGGGTATAGCGCAGCAGGGCGGTGTCGCCCTCCCGCTTCACGGCGTCGAGAATCTCCTGTACGCCTTTTTCCAGGGCGGGATCGGCGCCCATCCTCCTGGCGGCGATCTGCGCCAGCCTCTCCTCGGCCTCCTTCGAAGGATATGCGATTACCTTCAGCACTTTAACTCCCCTCCACGGCAACTACGAAAGCGTCCCCAAATCCGAGCGAACGCAGGTTGTTCAGTTCCTTCTGGGCAATGGACAGGTCCTTGTAATTGCCGACCTGGACACGGAAAAGACCGTTGGCCGGATAGACCCTGATTTCGTTGTATCCCTTCGACATCCTGTCCTTCAGCCGGTTTGCGTTGTTCTGTTCCTTGAACGCGCCCACCTGTACGGTGAACTGTCCATACCGGAAGTTCGGAACGGGGTCCACCTTCCAGTAGGTGTTCTGGCCGATGTGCTGTTCGCAAGCCACCTGGACCGCCTCCACCCGTACCCGGCACAGCCCCTTCTGAGCCGATCCGAGCTCCTGGGCCCCCTTCAACGACAGATCGATGATGCGCCCGGAGACGAACGGGCCGCGGTCGTTCACTCTCAGGATCACGTTGCGCCCGTTCTGCAGGTTGGTGACTTTCACGTAGGTCCCGAGGGGCAGCGTCTTGTGGGCCGCGGTCATGGCGTACATGTCGTAGCGCTCGCCGCAGGAGGTGGCCTTCCCGTGGAAGTTCGGCCCGTACCAGCTTGCCATTCCCTCCTCGACGTAGCCTTCCGCCGTCGGCAGGGGGTAGTACCAGATGCCGTTGATCTGGTAGGGCCTCTGGGTGCGCAGCGTCGAGCCCGGCTTCTGGGGAGGCTCCTGCGGCGTGGGGGCGGGCGGATTTTCGGCGCAGCCCGCAAGAAGTACCATGAGAACCAGGACGAACGACAGGCAATCTCTCGCTGGAAATCCCACGGACACTCCTCGA
>JAJFUA010000135.1 GCA_021372635.1 Desulfobacteraceae bacterium
TTTTAATATAGCACATAAGATACGCTCTAGAAAGAATCGGCAGACAGAATTCCTGGAGAAAACCGGCGCCGCGGGGCCCCTTTCAGGCGGGCAGGGAGGAATTCCGCCCTTAAAGGAACCGGGTGTTGTATATTCATCCCATGTGTAACGCATATATGCGGGAAGAACGCGGCCCGTGCCCAGCCGTGGCGAATCCAACCGAACGGGAGAGTAACAATGCTGGCAACTGTCAACGATATTTCCATACACTACGAGCTGGAAGGCCCCGAAGGGGCGCCGGTAATCACTTTCAGCAATTCACTGGCTGCGACCCTGGAACTCTGGGAATTCCAGGTGCCCGTGCTGCGGGGGGCGTATCGGATCCTGCGCTGCGATACGCGCGGGCACGGCAGATCGTCCGCGCCTCCCGGGCCGTACACGATGGAGATGCTGGCCGCGGACGTGGTTGGACTGCTCGACTTTCTGCATATCGAGCGGACCCACTTCGTGGGCATTTCCATGGGCGGAATGATCGGCCAGGTTCTCGCCGCACATGCACCGCAGCGGCTGGAAAAACTGGTTTTGTGCGACACGAACCCGCGCGTTCCTCCCGAGGCTGGGCCGGTCTGGGACCAGCGCATCCGCCAGGCGGAAACGGAAGGCATGGCCTCCCTGGCCGGGCAGACCCTGGAGCGGTGGCTCAGTGAGGAGTACAGGAGAAACCATCCGGAGACGACCGCGCGCATCCGGGAGATGATCGTTTGCACGCCGGTTTCCGGCTACGCGGGGTGCGGCCGCGCTATAGCCGGCTTCGACGCCTGGGATGAACTGCCGAAGATTTCGGCCCGGACCCTTGTCGTGGTGGGGGAAAAGGACGAGGGGTCGCCGGTAAGTGCCGCGGAGGCCATTCACCGGCGGATTGCGCGTTCCGAACTGGTCGTCGTGCCGGGGGCTCTCCATCTTCCCATTATCGAAAGGGTGGAATCCTTCAACGACGCCCTGCTGCGCTTTCTGGGGTGAGAGCGCGGCGGGGGCGGCTTCGACCCGGGCTGGCCGGGGGATGCCCCGCCTGGCCTGGAATGTCAGTTTTCACGCTGGGCGGCGCCCCGGTGTCCGGCATTTTGCCGGGGACGCGCGGCGCTGCCGTTCCGTTCCTTTTCCCGGTGCTTTCCCATGGAGGCGGGCGCAGAGGCGGATTCCGCTCCGTCGCGCCGGAAAGGCCTCTTTCCGGGTGCGCTTCCCTTTGCCCGGCCCGCAAAGCCGCGGCCCTTGCTCCAGGTTTTGGGACCTGCGGCCTGTGCCTGGATCGGGTGCACCGGTTCCAGGCCGGGGATCACGCGAACGGACAGGTTCTGGCCGAGGTAGCGTTCGATCCGCTCGAGGTAGGCAAAGTCCGCGCGCGAAACGAAGGAAATGGCCGTTCCCGATTCTCCGGCCCGGCCGGTCCGCCCGATGCGGTTGACGTAGTCTTCCGCGGTGTGGGGCAGGTCGAAGTTGATGACGTGGCTGATCCCCGTGATGTCGATGCCCCGCGCGGCGACGTCGGTGGCGACCAGGAGCCGGATCTTGCCCCGCCGCAGATCCATGATCGTGCGGTTTCTTGCGCTTTGGGTCATATCCGCGTGCAGGGCCGCGGCCGAGTGTCCTTCGGCGGTGAGTTCCCTGGCCAGGTTGGCGGCGTCCCTCTTCGTGGCGGAGAAGATGATGGCCTTCGTCAGGCTGGTGTCACGGCAGATGTGCCGGAGCATCTTGTTCTTGTGCTGTAGGCCGTCGACCATGTGCAGGCTCTGGTCGATGGCGTCGTGGGTGGCCTTGCCGGGGGCGATGGCGATGCGCTGCGGGTCGTTCAGAAACTTGTGAGCCAGTTTGGTGGTCGGTTCGTTCATCGTGGCAGCGAACAGGAGCCTCTGGCAGCCTTCCGGCATGGAATCCGAAATGAACTCCACGTCTTCGATGAATCCCATGTCCAGCATGCGGTCGGCCTCGTCCAGGACGAGCATCTCGATGCCGGAGAGATCGATGCGCCCGCGCCAGATGTGATCGATCAGCCTGCCCGGAGTGGCCACGACGATTTCGGGGACCCGGGAGAGCGCCCGAACCTGGTCGCCCAGTGGCATGCCTCCGAAAACGGCGGTACTCTGTATCTTGAGGTTCTGCGAGAGGTTTCTGGTGACCTGGGTGATCTGGCCCGCCAGTTCCCGGGTGGGCGTGATGACCAGGACGCGCACGCTGCGCTTGCGGCCTCCGGGGGATTCGAACAGTCTCTGGAGTGCGGGGAGCATGAAAGCGGCGGTTTTGCCGGTGCCGGTCTGGGCGGAGACGATGAGGTCCCGGCCCTGCATGGCTGCGGGGACTGCTTCGGACTGGACGGGGGTGGGTTTTTTGTAGCCGCAGCGGCCAAGAGCTTTGAGAATGGGGGCGGAAAGCTGCAGTTCTTCAAATGTGTTCAATAGGTGCATCCTTTTTTCTTCTGCCGTCGGGCCGTGGCGGTTGTGCCGGACGGAGCGAGGGCTTCCGTCCCGTGCACGCACACGGTCCCGAACGCACACAGCGATGGTGCTGCAAGTTATAAGACATCGAGCTGTAGAGATGAATAGGCACGTCGGCACTCGAGGCTACAGCGCAACTGAGACGCAATCGCCAACCCGTGTGCCAAGGCAGTGAAAAACATGCTTATTGCAGGAGGTCAGTGATCGATGGAATCCGGCGGCGGCAGAGGGAGCGATGGGCCTTACGCCCGTGCGATCATTGCCACCATGTCTCACGTAACAGATAAGTATAAACCGGACTAAGGCAAAAGGCAAGGAAACTTTTTTCTTTCCGGGAATCGCGATTGCCGCGGCAAGAAAAGGCGCCGGCGCCGGCGCCTTTGCGCCGGCATCCCGGAAGGCGCCGTTTCATTCGTCAGGAGACGCTCTTCAGGCTGCTCAGTCTTTCCCATACCCTCCCGATCTGCCCGTCCAGCGCGACCAGGAACCGGTCGCCGGATATCTCCACGACGGTTCCGAACCCGTGAGGAGTGCTCACCCGGTCGTTGACTTTGATGCCCGGTGTTCCCTGGATCTTCCTGGGTGGGTCAAGGGGACGGTCGACCTTGTAGCCGCTTTTGGAATAAGTGCATTTGTTCCTTTTCATCCGTCGACTCCTTGCACCGGTCCACGCCGATCGATGGCGCCTCGAAGATTGCCGGCGGTTTGCGGGGCAACACGACCGCTTTGCGTTCCGAGCGCAGCTGTCCCGGAATTCGTAAGATGTCTGGAGGCGGCCGGAAAGAGAGGTTTCCCCTTTCCCGGCCGGCAGAAATCCGCATCGGGCAGGAACCCGGTGGGTGGACTAATACCTTCCTCTTCCTCCCCCGCCGCTTCTCCCGCCGTAACCGCCGCGACTGCCGCCCGAAGATCCGCCGCGGCTTTCCCGTGGTTTTGCTTCGTTCACCTTGAGAGTCTTGCCGCCCAGTTCCTTCCCGTCCATCCCGGAGATTGCGGCGGTCGCTTCGTTCCGGTCGTGCATTTCAACGAAGCCGAATCCCCTGGATTTATTGGTGTATTGATCGACGATGATTTTGGCGGAATCCACTTCGCCGAACGCTTCGAATTCTTTTTGCAGTTCTTCTTCGGTAGTGTTGAAAGACAGGTTGCCCACATAAATCTTCATGATTGATCCTTTTGTAAGTATCTGAAAAAGCAGCGGAACTCCGGATGTGACGAGCCTTGGGCCGCTGCATGGTTCCCGAAGGCTCTTCCGGCACGAAAGAACATTCATGTCGCCGGGATTTCAGGAGAACGACCTTCGAGAAGCAGTCCGAACGTTTCGCGAATCACGGTCGTATGTCCGCCGTGCGTTCCCGGAGCGATGGGCAACTGTCGTAATGTCGGGCGCATTCCGCTGAAATCGGGGAGGCATCGTTTTACAATCAAACCGCCGGGATGCTTCGACCGGACGGCAAGGTTCTGAAAAGGCAGCTGCCGGGCGGCCTTTCCGCAGGGACGGAATCCTTTTGAATGAACCCTCTGTGCACCTGAGAGGCCGGCTGAAGAAGAAACGGACCTTACGAGGTCAGCCTATGCTGAAGAGAATCACAGATGAGAGAGATGTCAGTCAGAGAGTGAGGCTGTATTTTGAGTAAACAGGCGACGGCAAACACCAGTTACCAGCTGACGAAAAACTAATATACCGCATGTGTCGCTGTACTGCAAGCGCCGACTTGCCAGGGGCTCCGAATTTGCTCCCGGTGCGCATGACGGGCCTTTTTCCAGTGCACCTTCCCTTGCAGGGAGGATCCCCTCGATGTCAGGCTCCGGACAGCTTCGAGGCCGGGAAATGGTGCTCCATTCGCGTCCAGGTCCAGAATAACTGCCCACTTGCCGGGCGGCGGTCCCGGCTTCCTCTCGTGCCGTCAGGTATAAAAGAGGCTGTCTATGTCGATCCGGCCTCTCATACACGCCAGGCAGGAGCCGGAGCGGACCCGGGCGGCGTCGTGAAGCGAAAGGACGCCGATAATGTTCTCCGGGTGCTCCTTGTAGACGAAGAGCCTCTGCATGTCGGAGGCGATCATCCGCCGGATCGCGGTGATCAGATACTCGTCGTGGGGGCACACCCGGACCGGAGAATGCATCAGCGCCCGTGCCGTCGCCTGCGACGACAGCCTGCGATTGTATGCGATAACGAGATCGGTGAGCGAGATGACGCCGGCCGGCCGGCCCTGCCGATCCACGATGAGCGTCGTACCGGACTGCCGGAGCCACATTTCCTCCATCACGTCCATCACGCTGTGATTTACCTGGTGGAGCTGCACCTGCGGGTTCATCACCTCGCAAACCTTGTAGCGGTCCGCCAGGATGTATTCTTCGCCGCTCCTCCTGATCCGGATGGTGCTCTTTTCGCATTGCCGGCAGTATCGATAGAGGAGGCCGACGATGTCCGGGTAGGCCAGGACGCCGACGATTTCTCCCCGGGCGTTTCCGGAGACGTACAGGCGGTCGATGCCCTGGGCACGCATGGTGTCCAGGGCCGAATCGAGAGAGGCGAGCGGATGGCAGACGGCGGGGGGAGAGGTCATGACGTCTTCCACGGGCGTCGTTATGGGGAGGCCCGCATAGTAGGCGCCCACGATGTTCATCTTGGATACGAAGCCGACCCCAATGCCCTTCCTGTCCGTGACCAGAACGGCGTTGACCTTGAACTTGACCGACCGGCGGATGGCCTGTTCTATGGCCGCCGTTGCCGGCACCGTGACCACCATCCGGCGCATGGCGTCCCGTACGGACAGGCCGCCCAACGGGCGTTTCGGCTTGAGGTCGGACATGGTGTCTTCCCCTGCATCGAAGGGCGCCTCATTCGGCAATCAGGCGCTCCATGAGGTGAAACAGTACCCTGGAAATGTAGACCATTCCGATCAGCTTGCCATCTTCCACAACGGGAATCCTGCGGATGTGGTTCTTGATCATGAGATCCACGATGGTCAGAAGGTGCGTGTCGGGGGGGATCGCGATGATTTCGGTGGACATGATGTCGCCCACCACCATGAACTTTGCGCGCTGGCAGATTTCGTCGATGTATTCTTCGGTGTCTATGTCCGGCATCGCCCCCCAGATGTGGATGTTCCTGGGGCGCAGCAGGAGCAGGATGTCGTACATGGAGATGATCCCGGCGAGCCGGTCGTCGTCGTCGAGCACGACCATCCCGTACACGCGCTGATTCTGCTCCTCGCTGACCTGCTTGAACCTTCTGACGGCGTCGGCAATCGTCGTCTGGGGCCGGAGGGTGTTGCACCGGTGGTCCATGACGTCGCGCGCTTTCAGGGACATGGTGTCCTCCCCGTGACTGGATGCCCCGTGGTTTCGCTCGTGGAAGCGATACGGTACGGCAGCCCGTTGCGGTATGCCCGCGGATCGGTTTTCGATGGGGAACCGCCGGAAGACGGGGCATCGGCACGAGGCAATGCAGCAGGATGGTTTTCGCGGGAACGGAAGACCGACGAGCGAGAGAGTGCGCCGGGATAGCGAAAAAAGCCGCAACCGACTAGAATCATTTCTAACATTTCCGGCTGTTCTGTCAATATCGTTTTGGGGGCGGCGAAGGGGATGCGGTGTGAAAAGAGGGAAGCGCGGGCACCCCGCCGGGGTGCCCGGAGCGAACTCTATGCCAGGTTTTCGTGATTTTCCGCGCGGCTTTTCCGCTTCGGTTTGGCGAACAGGCCCACACCCTGCTGGGTCTTGCCGTCCTGGAAGACTTGCAGGAGACGCCCGTCCGTCACTGAAGGGACGTGGACCACGTGCACAACGGAGGAGTAGCTCGCAAGATCGGGGACCATGGATTCGAGCAGGTTTGGGGCATGGAGAAGAAAATGCTCGTTGAGCGCCATTCCGGGCTGGTCGGGATAGATGGCCAGGGGCGTGATCTGCGCCTCCACGAGGTCGTTGAAGAAGTGCGTGCCATAGGACACTTCCGGCGTGGAGCCCTCTTCTTCGAAGGCGATCTCGCCCAGGATCAGGGTCCGGTTAATGTCTTCGTAGCCCACTTTCACGCCCAGCTTGATATCGTTGCTCCCCCACCTTGCCGGGCCGAACAGTGCGTAGCGTTTTGCGTCCAGGACCCGGTTCATGCGGCTCACCACCCGCACGATGGACATGCGGTCCTCGTATTCCTCGATGTCCGCGTAGGCCCTGGGGTCCACGTAGACGATGTACTCGATGTCCTTGATGATGTTGTTTGAAATGTACTCCGTATTCCTGAAGAGCATTCTTTCCGGGGGGACGTCCTGGGGCACGGTGACCTTCTCGACCCGGTCCATGATTGCGAGCATCCGGCACTGGAGGATATAGAGCTTGCCGTCGTCCCAGGCGAACTCCATCTCCACCGGCCTCCCGTAGGCCTTTTCCAATCTCTTGAGCACCTTCTTCATGAGGGGCGCGAAGGACGTTTTGCCCAGGAGGTTGTCGAAGGTGATGCAGCTTTTGTTCAGGGGCATTTCCTGGCCCTTGAACATGGGGGGCGCCAGGTGCCCGTCCTGGTCGTAGGATAGTGCATAGAAGGAATCGGGGTGGTCCACTTCGCCCAGGAGGTCATGGTAGGAGATGGTTTCGATCTGCCTCGTTTCGAAGTTGATGACGTCGACCATCCTCTGGGAATATTTCTTGATCTGTTCCTTGGTGACCTCGGGGCGAAGCGTCGGATGGCTCAGGGGAACCATGCGGGGATAGTCCCCGATGCGGTCCACGGCCCGGGTCCCGAGGCCCATCACGATGCGCACCAGACCGTCTTCCTTCACGATGCGGTTGGTCCAGCCGTAGGCGTTGAGGGAGAAGGCCACGCCGGCCAGGAACGGAAAGAAATACTTGCCGAAGCGCCGTCCCACCACCTTCTGTACGAGAACGCTCATCCGCTCGTCGAAATCCAGCAGGTTGTGGTCGCGCCGGTAGAGTATGGCCGCCGGATTGTAGGTGCTCATGAGTACCTGTTTGAAGCCCCACATCAGCTCTTCCAGACGGGTGTCGAAATCCCCCTGGTTGGAGATGAACACGGAGTCGTACTTTCCGGAGAACGTATGGCCGAGATTGTCCTCCAGGAGGCTGGAGGAGCGCAGGATGAGCGGGTGCTCGCCCACCTTCTCCAGGAATCTCTTGAAATCCTTGACGGTGTCCTGCGGGAACGTCGCCTTGCGGAACAGTTCCGCTATGGTCCCGTATTCTTTTTCGATCTCTTCCCGGGTTTTGTATTTCTGGCTGTGGAAATAGTAGAGATCGTTGTAGTCGAGAAAATCCGAGAGGATTCCCGAGTTGAAGAAATGGGATTCGGGCATCTCGACGTGCATTTCCAGTTCATGGTCCCTGTCGGCCAGGCGCGGAAGCAGGATCTTGTAGGCGAGGAACATCCCGGCGGCCTTGCCTCCGACCTTGCCGGAACGGCGGCGGTTCCAGTAGGCGTGGTCGATCAGTTCGTCCACGTCCCGTATCGTGATGTGCTTTTTTGCCACGCCGATGAAAGGAAGCTGGTTCGATACGAAATGGTTGATCAGGGCCACGCGGACCCCTTCCGCCTCGCTCGGCTTGAGGTGGACGCTCCCCTGGGGAATCTGGCAGAATTCCCGCAACGCCTGCTTGATGGCGAGGGAAGTCACCCCTTCGGTGTTCACCACCTTGTTGAGATTCTGGAAAGTATCGTGCTTCCGGGCGAGATTGATATAGTTTTCGACCTGGTCCTGCGTGAAGTTCGCCGCGAAATAGATATCGATGAGCGCGCTGATATAATCGCGCAAGTCGCTCTCATCCGCGGGCTGCCCCGTCCTGGAGAGGGCTTCCAGCGCCTCCCGCTGAATGGCCTCGTAGCTGGTGATCCCGTTTTCGGTCAGGGCGGATAGGAAAATGCTCCGCATGTCGTCGAGCAGACGGGGGTATTGCATCATCTTCTGGTAGACACGGTAGGCTTTGATCAGGTCGTTCATTACTGCTGCTTTCTAGCTGGGAGGTGTTTGATTCGGAGGCGGCCGGCAGGCTGTGCCCCGTTCCCGGCAGGCGCCGGGGGGCGGCTGGACCGGCCCCCGAACGGAATCCCGATTGCTGCACCCCTCTTCAGCGGGAGTCCGGGAGGACCCCGGAATGCGCCGCTGGAGGATCTTCAACGAATCATCTGCCGCGTTCGCCGGCGCTCCATGCCGGAAAGCGGCGGGTGACGTCCTCTGTCGTTACACCCAGCCCCGGAGCTTGCATGCCTCCGCGACTCTCGCCACGGCGACCAGGTAGGCGGCTTCCCGCATCCCGACCTTGTGACGCCGGCTCATTTCGTACACGCTTGCGAAGGCGTGGGTCATCTTCTTGTCGAGTCTCCAGTGCACTTCCTGCAACTCCCAGTAGAGGTTGTAGGCGTTCTGCACCTGCTCGAAGTAGGAGACGGTCACGCCCCCGGCGTTCGCCAGGAAGTCGGGCAGGACCATGATCCCCTTTTCCTCCAGGATCTTGTCCGCTTCGGGCGTTGTGGGACCGTTGGCCAGTTCGCAGGAAATCCTGCACTTCAGGTTCCCCGCATTGTCCTGGGTGATGGCGTTTTCCAGCGCCGCAGGGAAGAGAACGGTCACCTCGAGTTCGAGCAGGTGCTCGTTGGTGATCTCTTCTGCATCGGGGAAGCCCTTCAGGCTCCCGTTCTTCAATTTGTAATCCACCAGGGCGGTGGCGTCCATGCCCTTGGGATTGTACACCCCGCCCCTGGAATCGGAGGCGGCCACCAGCTTGAGACCGAGAATCTCCTGGCCGAGCAGGGCGGCGTACTGCCCCGCGTTTCCGAAGCCCTGGATGGCCATGGTTTCGCCTTTAAGGTCGATACCCATCACGCCGGCCGCTTCCCTCGTCACGTAGATGCCGCCTCTGGCCGTGGCGTCGCCCCGGCCCTGTGAGCCTCCGAGGGCGATCGGCTTGCCGGTAATCACGCCCGGGTGCTTTTCGCCCATGATGGCTTCATACTCGTCCATCATCCAGGCCATGATCTGTGGTGTCGTGTACACGTCCGGGGCGGGAACGTCCTTGGTCACTCCCAGAGACCTTCCGATGGCCCTGATGTATACGCGGGCGAGCCTTTCCTTTTCGGTTTCGGACAGTTCTTTCGGATTGCAGATCACCCCGCCTTTGCCGCCGCCCAGAGGGATGTCCACCACGGAAGTCTTCCAGGTCATCCATGCCGCCAGAGCGCGGACCGTATCGATGGTTTCGTTCGGATGCCATCGAATGCCCCCCTTGGCGGGACCGCGGGCCGTATTGTACTGGACGCGAAACCCATGGAAGATCCTCGTGGAACCGTCGTCCATCTTGACCGGCAGGGTCACTACGATTTCCTGCATCGGCCAGCGCAGGAATTCATGCGTCGCGGCATCGAGACCGAGTTTAACGGCAGCCTGATCTAGCTGATGCTGGGCGATTTTGAACGGGTTAAACCTGTCATCCATTTGAGGCTCCTGATTAGTAGGACAATTGAAGACCTCTCTCGCCCCCGCAAGCCCGGGGCACTGAGAGTACAGGATAAAAGAACTACGCCTTTTCATTTCCGAATGGACACTCTGCTGTCTTTTCCCCTCCCGCCGGCATGAACAGGACTGTCTTCAGCGTCCCGTGCGCTGAAGGAAAAGCCGGCAGCGCCACCGGTCACCCTCCGGGGCTCCGTCCTCCGAAAGTGGCTTCCCGGTCGGCGAACGCGGGGAACCCCGCCGCGGCCACCGCCTTCCGGACCCCTCTCAGAATGGCCTGCGCCACGGCGCGAGCGGCAAGCGCACCGACAACGCTCACATCAACCCCTTCTCTGTCGCCGCAACTCAAGGCGAAGATTGTATCCCCATCGTACATCGTATGCGCGGGGTATACCGCCCGCGCGATACCGTCTTGCGCCATCTGGGCCACTTTTGTCAATTGCGCTTTGTTCAGCCGGACGTTGGTGGCGACCGTTCCGACGAGGGTGGCCCGGCCCTCCGGAAAGCCGTCGAGCCGTGTCAGTCCGGCCAGTTCCCGTTCGGCGTCGGCGAACTCGAGGCTCTGCGGGGCGGTGCGGCACCCGGCGACGATTTGCCCCCGTTCTGGGTCGACGATGTCGCCGAAGGCGTTCACGACCATCAGAGCCCCTGCCCGTATGCCGTTCGAAGTTTCGATGCACGAGCTTCCCAGACCGCCCTTCATGGCCCGGGTGAGGCCGTAGAGCTTTCCGACGGTCGCGCCGAGGCCCGCGCCCGTGCAGCCCTCCGGCACGGGGTCTGTGGACGCGGCGAGGCACGCCTGGTAGCCGAGCGCCCCGTCGGGCCGGCGTCCGGCCGGGTTTGCGCCGAGATCGAAGATGACCGCGCCGCCGACGATGGGGACGAGGCCGTGGCCCGTATCGAAGCCGGTCCCCCGTTCGCTCAGGTAGCGCACCACGCCTTCCGCCACGCCCAAGCCGAAGGCACTGCCCCCGGTGAAAAAAAGTCCGTGTATCCTGTCCACCAGGTTCACGGGGTGGAGGACGTCCGTACCGTAAGTGCCGGGAGCGCCGCCCCGGATGTCCACGCCAGCCGTGGCCCCTCCTTCGGGCAGCACGACCGTGCAGCCGCTCGGCGAGCCTTGTACCGCGGCGTGGCCGACGCGCAGTCCCTTTATGGCCGTGAGCGTGTCATTGGCCATTGCTGTCCCCCTGGTAGTGGCGGCGCAGGTACTGGTAGATTTCCTTCCCGATCTCCGCCCCGGTGTCGATGATCCCCGGCCCGTACTGGCGGCCCGTGCCCGTCCGGAACGTCTCGCTGATTCTTGCAAGCCCCGTCATCCCCCAGGGGAACCGGGCGATGAGGTCCCTGGGCGAAAGCCCCTGCTGGCTCACCATGTGCCACAGGGTATGGACGAAGGTGTCCGGTCCCCATCGGAACTTGTCCGCGTCGTAGAGACAGTCGCTGATGAGTTCGAACCATTCGGGACCGCCCGCGGTCGGCGTCGTGAAAGCCTCGTGGTTCCTTATAGCCGCACAGACGCACTGGATTTCCCGGCATCCGAGGGAATAGCGCTTGAGTACCCTGGCCGCTTCCTCAGCGCCCAGGCGGGCGTGCTCCTCTTCGTTTCGCCGTATGTCGTGGAGCATTCCGGCTGCGATCCCGAGCACCATCAGGCGTTCGACCCGGTCCCGCGCGATCTTCCCCTGGTACAGGAGTTCCACGCACACGAGCGTGGCCGTGTCGATGCTCACGCGGGTGCTGTGATAGAGGCCGTGGCCGAGTTCGTCGTGCAGGAAAGGCTGTAAGTCGCGGCGCAGAATCGACAGGGTGGGATGACGGAAGAACAGTTTCCTGGCGAGGGCGGCCGGCGCCCGAAACCGGGAGTAAAACTCCGGCAGGGGGTGCCGGGCGGCAATGCGTTCCGCTTCTCTTTGCAGCTTTCGGGTCACTTCGTCCATTGAAGCGGTTTTCCCTCCAGACTGGAGACATCGGAAAAGTGATTGAAAACGAGTTTTCCACACGCAACGGCAGGTTCCCTCGGACGGGGAACCCGCAATCCTACTGCAGTTCGAATTTCTCCGCGATCAGGCGCCGAAACCGAGGGACATAGATGAGATCGAAGGCCGCCTCCTTGTCCGGGAAAAGCTCCACGGCTTTATGCCGGATTGCCTGAACCATGCGTCGGGCCTCCTCCGGCGATATGTCCGACTGGGCGATCAGCGCAAGGGAAAAATCCACCAAGCGTCTCAGCAATCGCACCCTCCGGTCCTCGTCTTGTTGCTCTTCTTCCGTGAACTGTCGTACCGGTTCATCAGTCATGGCCGAACCTGCCGGATCTCATTTCCCCTTCGAAAAATCTCCATTCCCTTCGAAGGGGCAGGGGGTGTTTTCCTCGAGGGATCGGGCCATTGCGCTCCTCACCGGGAATTCTACTACGGCGCGGCCTGCGCGCAAAGCCTTGTCGGCTTCGGCCGCGAGCGGTTTCAAACCATCCGGCATGAGGCCCGAATCTTCATCCACGCCGGGATGAATCCGGCCTTGCGTGTTTCCCCCCCCTATTTCGCCTCCGAGTTTCGGTTTCCTGTGGTGACGATCCCAAGTCAATTCGATTTTATTCATATCATATTTTTTAAAAAAATCATGAAAAAATATTATGTGAACTAAGCAACACTTTATAGAAACAGGTATCATAAGAAGAGTATTTTTTTAAGTATCGATTATGGAAATCTTGTAAAAAGATATTCACACTAATATCTTATCGAAAGCACAGTACACTTTTTATCACAGTTATAGCGAAATGTAGACAGGTTGTCGATTTCCTTGTCCGTTTCTTTCGGACATGTTTCGATCGTCCGGGTTCGAGAAGCTCGAGAAGCGGGACTGCGGGAGAATTCGTCCAAGGGGACGCCATTTCGCGGTGCGGTACTGTCCCCGGAAGCTACCCTCCCGTGCATTCCCTGTCTTGAAACAGCTTTTCCTCCAGGGTGACGATGCGCCGGATCATCACTTCCAGTACCGCGACCGTTACTTCGGGAAACTGGACGAGAAGCTTCCGGAAGCTTTCCCGGTCCAGGGTCAGGCATTCCAGTGGGGTCAAGGCACGGACGGAAAAGAGCCGGTTGGTCCGGGAAAAGAGAGCGAGTCCCCCGAAGAAATCTCCTGGTTTGAATTCTTCGAGAAAGACGGACGAATTCTTGAGTTCACGTATCACCTGTGCCTTGCCCGAGATCACGATATAGCCCCTGTCGTCCGCATCCCCCTGGCGGAAGAGGAATGCCCCTTCGCCATAGCGTGCCCTCTTGCTCATGTAGGCGTATATCTTCAGGCATTTCGGGGGAATGCCGGAAAATACCGGAACGCCGTGCAGAATTTCCAGGTTCATGTCCAGTTCGCAGCGCCCTCCCGTGGAATCCAGGCGGCATACCGGGTCAGTTTCCGTGGGCGAGATCATAGAACAATCCCTTTTCTGTCATGAGTTCTTCATACTGTCCGATTTCGACGATTCTTCCGGCTTTCATCACCGCAATCTGGTCGTAGCCCCGTATGGTTTCCAGGCGATGGGCCACGGCAAGGAGCGTGCATTTCCCGCGAAGTTCGGTACTGAGCAATTGCTGGATCATGGCCTGCGAGGCATTGTCCAGGCTGGCGGTCGCCTCGTCCAGGATGAGAATCCGCGGCTTCTTGAGAAGTGCCCTGGCAATGGCGACCTTTTGCTTCTGGCCCCCCGAGAGCCTGTCCCCTCTGCTTCCCACCCGGAACTCCAGGCCGGCCTCCAATACCCGGTCGAGAAGCCCTTCCTGGCGAAGGAGGTCGACCACCTGCCTGTTGACCTGTTCGGCCGCCTGGGGATGATCGGTGCGCAAATGCCCGAAGATGACGTTTTGCAGGATGGTCTGATTATACGCATATTCCGTCTGCCGGTGGAAGGTGAACGCCCCCGGCGCCTTTTCGGCGATCGTTCGCATAAATGCCTGCCGCCCCTGGACGATCTTTCCCTCGATGCTGGGGGGCAGAGCCGCCATTTTGTGCAAGGCTGGAGTGAACCGGAGCGCGATACGCAAAACGGCCTCGGTGTCCCTGCGGGAGAGGCCGGTGCGGTTCCTTTTGTTCAGCCGGTCTGCGAGTTCCCTGTAGTGTTCGAATTCCGAGAAGGAGATCGGGCTGTTTTCGAAAAAGAAGGAGTCCTGCTGCAACTCCTGCAAAAGGGATA
Source organism: Desulfobacteraceae bacterium (assembly GCA_021372635.1). Taxonomy (GTDB): domain Bacteria; phylum Desulfobacterota; class Syntrophobacteria; order Syntrophobacterales; family Syntrophobacteraceae; genus JAJFUA01. The sequence goes on from JAJFUA010000135.1 coordinate 14,124, forward strand.
CGGTCCGAAAGATCAGTTCCTCGCCGATATGCAGCAGGGGGGGCATGAGGTCCTCGCGGACGAGAAAGTCGCGGAACAGGGCGTTTTGCGCAAGATTCCCGTCTTCGAATTCCGGGAGGTTTGCGTCGCCGAAGGTGATGTTTTCGCCGATGCTGTCCAGGTACTGGAACCGATGGACGTCGAGTGGTTCGATGGTTTCGGGGAATCCCGATTCGAACTGCCTGTAGGCTTGGCGGGCCCTTACGAGTTCTTCCGCAAAGGTTTCGTCCCGCTCACGGATCAGGACGGTCCCGAGCCCTATCTTCAGGATGTCTTCGGAGATGCCGACCCACCGGAGGACCGTGAGCAGTTCCTCCCGGTCGGGAAGCGGTTTGGCGCGGTCTCCCGCGGCGTGGGCGAGCGACTGGCAGGCATAGAGCAGGTTTTCCCTGATGGTGCCGTCGAAAATGAACGGTTGCTGCGCGACGAAGCCCACGTTCCGGCTTACGTCGAACTTCGTGAGTGTTTTCAGTTCGATGCCGTCCATCAGCACATGGCCGTTTCCGTAGGTGTAGAGTTGCGCGATCACCATGGCCAGCGTGCTCTTGCCGCTGCCCGAAAGACCCACCAGGGCCACCTGCTCCCCGGGCTTCAGACCGAGGGAGATCCCGTCCAGGATGCGTATGCCGTTGTCCACCATAAAGGACAGGTCGTTCACCGCGATGTCCCCTTCCAGCCGGAATGGTTCGCGGTTTTCCGCCGGGGTGAGTTCGAAGTCGGGTTCGGTGTCGAAGCAATCCATCACATGGCGGTATCGCACCTTGCAGTCCTGGTAGGATTGGTAATAGTCCATGAGTTCCTTCCAGGGGTCGTACAGTTTTTCATAGGCCGAGAGGAAGGCCACGAGGGAGCCGAGATCGAGCTGCCCGCGGATGGTGAGGTAGCCTCCCAGGAGGAAGAGGATGAAAGGGCCGAGGCTCTGGAAGAAGTTGTTGGTGAACTTGATGAAGTACTTGCAGGCGTTCATCCTGTTGCGGATATGGAAGAGCGACCCGGCGAAGCGGGCCAGTTTCCGGTTTTCCACGGGGTAGCCGGCGTTTCCATGAACTTCGTGCATTCCGGAAACCGCCTCGCCGATCGCGTTGCTCATCGAGCGCAGGACGTCGATGCGTTCCTGGTTCGCACGATTGAACCGCTTCTGGAGGATCGGGATGATGACGATCTCCACGGGGTATACCGCGAAGCTCACTGCGGCCAGGAGCGGATTGAGCCAGGCCAGGTAGCCGGCGAAGGCGACGAGCGTCAGGATATTGATGATCGGCGTGGCAAGGGCTTCGCCCATGAATTCGCCGACGACGCTCAGTTCCGAGGTGATGGAGGCGATGACGGTGCCCGGGGGGGTCTTCCTGAAAAAGGGAAGAGGAAGGCTCAGGATGTGAGCGTAGAGCTGCGCTCTCATCTCCAGGAGGATCTTCTGGCCGATATAGCCCTGTAGGAGGTTGATGACGTACTTGAGCGTCCCCGCCAGGACGACGGCTCCGATGTAGAGCCCGCAGTAGAGGAGCAGAAGGTCGATCTTGCCGTAGGCGATCGCGGCGTTAATGATCCTCTTCTGCAGTTCCACCGGGTAGATCCGGAAGAAGACGGTGCAGAGGATCATGACCAGGATCAGGAGCTGAAGCGCTCGGTGGCTTTCCAGTACCCACGAAAAAAAAGGCTTCTTCGAGATCATAAGCCCTCTTTCCAGAAAGCGGTTGAGAACGGAAAAAGATAACGGGCGACAACTTCACTCTACTTGATCATCAGAAGAGCATAAAGTCAAATGGAGCTTGCGGTCTGCGAGCTCTTTCCGGAAAGATCCGGTACGTGAGTCCCCTCACGCGGCGGGAGTGGACTCATGCGAAAAATCTCACAGGAGGTTGTTGACAACGCCCGACTCAGTTACTAACAGTAACCATTACTAATTAGGACACTTCGAGGACATGACGATGGAGTCGAACAGGGCGTTCAGGATGACTTCGCAGCGGCGGACGATCCTGGAGGAGCTGAAAGGTGCCATGACCCACCCGACGGCGGACGAAGTCTACCAGAGGGTGAGGCGGCGGCTCCCCCGGATCAGCCTGGGGACGGTTTACAGGAATCTCGAAACGCTTGCCGCCCGGGGCATCATCCGGAAGCTCGACGTTCCCGGAGGGCAGAGGCGCTTCGACTTCAACCCGGAGCTTCACTATCACGTGCGCTGTGTGCATTGCGGCGCCGTCCGGGATGTCGTCCTCAAGGTTCCGATTTCGCCGGACCAGGTCCTGAAAGATCCCGGTGGATTCGAAGTGGTCGGAATCCAGATGGAGTTTCTGGGGATTTGCCCCGCGTGCAGGTCACGGCAATGACGGAGGTCCGGTTGGCGGCCCCTGCCGGGAAACACTCAACAAATACCGAATTCAATGGAGGATGTATGAAGCAGCTCGAAGGAACCCAGACCGAAAAGAACCTTCTTTCCGCGTTCGCGGGAGAGTCCCAGGCCCGGAACCGCTACACATACTTTGCGGGGCAGGCGAGAAAGGACGGTTTTGTCCAGATCGCGGGCATTTTCGAAGAGACCGCAAACCAGGAGAAAGAACACGCAAAAAGGTTCTTCAAGTTTCTCCAGGGCGGTGATCTGATGATTTCCTCCAGCTTTCCCTGCGGCAGGATCGGAAGCACGATGGAGAACCTGAAGGCTGCGGCGGAAGGCGAACGTCACGAGTATTCGGTGCTCTATCCCGAGTTTGCGCGAGTTGCCGAAAAGGAGGGTTTTCCCGAGATCGCCGGAGTATTCCGTGCGATTTCCGTTGCCGAGAAGCAGCACGAGAAACGCTATGCGGCACTGGCGTCGAACATTGAAAGCGGGCAGGTATTCCGCCGCGGCGGCAAGGTGGTCTGGCGCTGCCAGAACTGCGGGTATCTGCACGAGGCGGACGAGGCTCCCGAGGCATGTCCCGCCTGTGCGCATCCTCGCGCATATTTCGAACTGCTTGCCGAAAACTGGTAGGCGGGATTTCATCAGGTTTTCACAAGCATTGCCTGCCCGGGGAGAATGCTGCCCCGAAAGCCTCCCCGGCAGGTGTGCCGTATCTCTTCCCTGGCTGTTCGCGGGCGCAGTGAGGGGCGTTCGCCTGTTTTCCGGCCCGCGGCCGGCGAAAGGACGATATCGTGTCGGATCCAACCGAAATATACCAGTGTCAGACTTCGAACTGCGGATGTCTTTACGATCCTGAGCGAGGGGACCGCAGGGGAAATATTCCGAAAAACACCCGGTTCCAGGATTTGCCCGACGATTGGAAATGTCCGGTCTGCGGCGCAGGGAAAATGATGTTCAGGCCGCTTGCCGGGCCGGGTTCCGCTGCCGGGGAAAAATACTGACGAACGTTCCGGAGGAAGCTCATGGAGGTGAAACATGCAGCCTGTGGAGATCAAGAAGGGAATATACTGGGTAGGGGCCATCGACTGGAATATCCGCGACTTTCACGGCTATTCCCTTCCCAAGGGGACCACGTATAACGCCTACCTGGTGATGGACGACAAGATCACGCTTTTCGATACGGTGAAACGGCCCTTTACCGGGGACCTGGTGCGAAACATAAGCCAGGTGGTCGATCCTTCGAAGATCGATTACCTCGTGATCAACCATGTCGAAATGGACCACTCGGGCGCGGTGCCCGAGATGATCGAACGGATCCGGCCCGAGAAGGTGATCTGTTCGCCAATGGGCAAACGCGCCCTCATCGAGCATTTCCACCGGGAGGACTGGCCTTTCGAAGTGGTCGAGACCGGCGGAAGCCTCAGCCTGGGGAAGAGGACCGTCCAGTTCATCGAAACCCGCATGCTTCACTGGCCGGACAGTATGCTTTCCTACCTCAGGGAGGACAGGCTGCTCATTTCGAACGACGCCTTCGGCGAGCACTGGGCGACGAGCGAACGGTTCGACGACGAGGTGTACCACGAAGAACTCTTTGCGCATGCGGCGAAATACTACGCGAACATCCTCCTGCTCTATTCGCCCCTGGTGCAGAAGCTCATCGCCAAGGTGCAGGAACTGGGACTCGAGATCGACGTCATCGCTCCCGATCACGGGGTGATCTGGCGCCGCCATCCGGGCAAGATCATCGAGGCTTACAACAGTTGGAGCCTCCAGGAGAGCAAGGAAAAGGCGCTCATCATCTATGACACCATGTGGCACGCCACGGAAAATATGGCGTACGCCATAGCGGACGGCCTGATACGGGAGGGCGTCGAGTTCAAGCTGCTCAACTTGAAGCTGAACCACCGCAGCGACATCATGAAGGAGGTTCTCGACGCGCGTGCGATCCTGCTGGGGTCTCCGACCCTCAACAACGGCTATATGCCGACCGTGGCGGACATGATGTCCTATATGAAGGGTCTCAAGCCGGCGAACAAGATCGGTGCGGCCTTCGGTTCCTACGGATGGAGCGGCGAGGCGGTGAAGGGCATGTCGGAGGCGCTCGATCAGATGAAGGTCAAACTGATCGACCCCGGCCTGCGGGTGAAGTATGCGCCCACCCCGGATGACCTTGCGAAGTGCGTGGAACTGGGCCGGAAGGTTGCGAAGGCGGTGAAGGAAGGCGCGTGATCGAAGCGTGCTGAAAACACCGGAGGGAAGGGCGGCCGGTCCGGAGGCTATCCGCAGCAGGCCGGCCAGGTCGCCCGGACGAGGGTCCCTTCCCCTTTCGAGGATTCGACCGTGAAGGTGCCTCCGGACTGCCTGGTCTGTTCCTGCATGCTGGCCAGACCGAGGCCCCTCTCCGTATCGTCGGCCGCGAGAATATCCCGCGGATCGAACCCCTGGCCGTCGTCCCGGATGCTCAGCGAAATCTCGCCGCGCTTCTTGGCGGCGGTGAGCCACACTTTTCCCGCCCCGCTGTGCCTTTCCATGTTCGTCAGGGCTTCCTGAACGATTCTGAAGATGACGATCTTCAGCGGTTCGGCCACGTCTTTTTCCTGGAGCCGGATTGCCTGCTCGATCCGGACGTCCGGGTTGAGCTTTTCAGACTCCCGGCAGAGCCAGCCGATGGCGGCCAGGACTCCGAAGTCGTCCAGGATGGTCGGCCGCAGGTGCATGTATATGTTCCGGACCTCCCTCATGGCCTTCTGGAGCAGGGGGATCACGCCTTGCAGGGACAGCAGCATGAAGCTTACCTTGCTGCGCCCCCTGGCGTTGAGGCAGTTTTCCACTCCGAACTTGACCGCGGCCAGCGTCTGCCCGATCCTGTCGTGAAGTTCCTGGGCCAGCCGTTCTCTTTCGCTTTCCCACACGGACAGGAGTTTCGAAGAGAGAAATCGGAGCTGCTTTTCGGATTCCTTCAGGGATTCTTCGGCCTTGCGGCGCTCGAAGAACCGCCACATGCCGTCCGCGAGGAGGGTCAACTGCCGCAGATCCGAAAGGTCGTAATCTTCGCCCTTGTTTGCCACGGCCGCGATTCCGACGAGGCGGGTCCCCGAAAAGACGGGTACGCTCATTGCTCGTGCGAGGGGGCCGTGGCCTTCCATCATGCTGCACCGGCGGGGGGGCTGGGAATGGAAGTCGTTGAGGATGAGGGGCTTTCGCGAGCTCCACGCTTCTTGCCATAATCCCGCTTCCGCGACGGGGGAGTGGGCGGGGTAGTCCGAGACGGAGCATTCTTCGCCGGAGGAATGGGCGACGGCATGCAGCGTGAAGGTCTCGCCGCTGTCGTCCAGGAACCCGAGAAATCCGGATTCGCTGCCGGTGAGGCTTACCAGTTGCTGGAGGGCGAAGCCCGTGACCTCTTCCACGGTCTCTTCCGTCATCCGGCTCAGCTCCAGCAGGGCCTGCAGGCGTGCCTCATCCAGGCGAAGAGCGTCCTGAATGGCCCGGTGCTCCGTGACGTCGTGCAGGATGGACAGCTTGGAGACGGAACCGTCGGTGTTCCGGATGGGAGTGTCGAACACGTCGTAGGTCTTCCCGTTTCGTATGCACGTCCATATCGACCGGGTGCTCCTGCCGTCGTAGGTGTCGGCATTGGTGCACCAGTCGCACTGCTGCGGCAGGTCGTTGAAGTATTCGTAGCATTTCTTCCCGTCTATAGGGCCGAATTCCCGGACGGCGACCGGGTTGAGGTATTCGATGGAACAGTCGGACTTGATGATGTAGACGCCATCCTGCATGGCTTCGAGGATTCCGGTGAGCTTGTCGCGTTCGCATGCGAGTTCGTCCTGCGCGATTTTGTGTCGGGTCCGGTCCACCATGCACAGGACCAGGCTTTCCGCCCTGCCGTTTTCGCTCATCACGGGATGGAGGCTCCAGTCCCAGTAGGCGGTCTTCACGGGGGATTCCTGCGCGAGGCACATGGAGTCTTCAAAAACCGCGCAGGGTACGCCGGTCGCGGCCACTTGCCGGAAAATCGATTCGCAGCGGGTGTCGGAACAGAATTCGAAATAGCTCTTTCCCGTGAAAAACTGCTGGGGATGGCCGAATGTTTCGGCGAAGGCGTGGTTCACCCGGGTGAGGTTGAAGTCCGTGTCCAGGCAGGCGATCAGGCAGTGGACGTTCGAGAGCATGTTTTCGAGGAACGCGTTGGCGGCCCGGAGTTTGTTCTCGGTACGTCTGCGGTGGCTGACGTCTCGGATGCTGGAGTGTAGGAGCGCCGCTCCGTCCAAATCGACGGGGTTGGTATGGACTTCGACGTCGCGCATTTCTCCGGAGGCCAGCCTGTGCCTGACAAGGGCGAAGTCGCACCTGCCTTCCCTCGCAAGCCGCATCTCCGCGGCGATTTCCTCCCGGGGGAGGGCGCGGATGTCGAAGATGTTCATCGAACGCAGTTTTTCGGGAGGGTAGCCGTAGAATCGGCACGCGGCTTCGTTCCCGTCGAAGATCCGCCCCGAGTCGGCATGGATCAGCAGGCCGATGGCGGGGCTTTTTGAAAACATTTCGCGAAAGTGTTCTTCGCTCTTCCTGTGTGCGGCGATCGCCCTGTCCCGTTCCTCAATGGCTTCCCGGAGCCGTTCCTTCACGGCCCGCAGTTTCGCGGCATACCGTTCGACCGCCTGTTCCGGTTTTTCGTCGCCGTTCCGGAGGATTTTGCCCGGGATGCGATTCCCCTCCGGCGCATCGTTGCCCCGGAGAAAAGCTGCTTCCGGTTCCCGGGCGTTTTCCGAGGGGGGCTGCCCGGCGAGACGGCGGCGCAATTCCGCTATTTCCGCAATCAGTTGAGCTTTTGTCTTCTTGCCGTCCTGCATGGCGCGCCTTTACGATCGGCCTGCATCCGACCCGCGGGGAATCACCCATTGTGAGCGGAGAAGAGAATCGGTTCAAAAGAGTTGGGAGACGATCACGCCCATGTGCTGCTCGCAGTTCCTTAGGCCGGCAATATATCAGAGTTTCCGGAATGGTTGCACGAACTATTTCCTATTTTCCGGGCCTGCCCTCATATTTCCCGCAGACGTATTGCCCGCTTGCCTTTCCGGTGTTTTTCGAACCGCCGAAGACGGGATCGAAGGAGTCCCTCCCGTCCCGGCGGCCCGGACCACGCCCGTTTTGCGGCCGGAATTGACATGAACCCCTTGATCTCCTATACTTGGTGACCACTTATGATAGGAAGCCCAATACGGGCGTCCGCTCCGGCGGACGCCTTCTGCCGCCCGGCGACGCAGTTCACCGGGCATTTTTTGAGAGTGCTTCATGCGGCTCACGATATTCTGGCGTATCATCTTCGCCCAGAGCGCCCTTCTAGCCCTGGTGCTGGCCGTTGGCCTCTACGCCCTGTATTGCCTCAACTGGATCACCCGTCTCGATACAGGCATTCTCACGGTCGATTCGGTGTGTGTTGGCGAGGAGAAGCGCCTTCTCAAGGTCTTTCTGGCCGAGATGCGAAACGCGGAGAAATACCTGGTTTCGCGCGATCAGGCCTTTATGACCGCCTTTGTCCAGGGGGGCGGGGATTTCGCCGAAGTGCTGGCCAAGGTGACCCCGCTCATAGACCTGCCGAGGGAAAAGGAACTGCTGGCTGAAATCGATGCGCTCCATTCCCGATACGTCCAGGGGCTGCACCAGGCCGTATCGGGCAAGGGCGGCTGGGACCGGGTAAGAATCGAAGCGGGGGACGGAATCCTCGACCGGGCCAACGAACTCATCCGCATCCGCGAACAGGTGGCGGCGGATAAAACGGTCTGGGCCCGTGATTTCGCCGCCGAGGCCGCACGCACCGTGGGATGGATGATCCCGGCCGGGATTGCCGGCGCGCTGCTGCTGGCCTACCTGCACGCCCTCGGGGTGAGCCGCCCGCTGAAGAGGCTTGCCCGGGAGATGCACCGCGTGGGCCGGGGCGATTTTACCCCGTCGCCCGACTCCCGAGCCTGCAAAGAGGTCCACGAGTTGTCCCGGTCCTTCAACCGCATGGCGCGGGAACTGGAGCAGCTCGACCGGTTGAAGGCCGATTTCACGGCCCATGTCTCGCACGAACTGCGCACGCCGCTTACCGCCATTCGTGAAGGCACCGCCATACTGCTCGAAGAGATTCCAGGCCCCCTGGCGGAGCCTCAGCGCGAAATCCTCGACGTCGTCCGAACGAACAGCGAACGACTGTTCCGAAGCATTTCGTCCATCCTGGACTTGTCCAAGATGGAAGCCGCCATGATGGAATACGAATTCGCCCCCTGCGACATATCCACCCTGATCCGCGAATGTGTGGCGAGCGTCGGGCCCATCGCTCAGGGCAAGCGGATCGATCTTCGGGTGAACCTGCCGGATTCGCTGCCGCTGCTGCGGCTGGATGAACAGAGAATGCGGCAGGTGCTCGAAAACCTGCTCGGGAACGCTCTGAAGTTTACCCCCGAAGAGGGGGAGGTCCGGGTGTCCGCCGCCATCCGTATGGACGGGCCGGCAAAGGGCAGGGAAGTCGAGGTGTGGGTTTCGGATACGGGGCCCGGCATACCGGATGAAGACCTGGAAAACGTCTTCCAGCGCTTCTATCAGAGTTCCCGCAGTCCGGGAAAAAGGTCCCAGGGTACGGGCCTCGGACTCGCCATCGCACGGCACATCGTCGAAGCTCACGGGGGCAGGGTGTGGGCGGAGCGCCGGAGCGGAGGGGGGGCCACCTTCTCCTTCACGATTCCCGAAGCCGCTGCCGGCGGTGCGGCCTGAAGAAGTTGAGTGAGAGGAGGGATATGGAACATCGGGTTATGAAAGCGATCGCGGCGCTCGTGCTGCTCGGAGGCGTCTCCGCCTGCGCTCAGACCCAGGTGCCGCCGCCGACCCCCGTACCGCCCGCAAACCTTGCACCGCTGTACTTTCCTCCCCAGAAGGCAATGTCCAGCGGCGACTATGCCGGGTTTCTCGCGGAGAATCTGAAGGCGCTCAAGGAAGGCGGCGGGGAGAGCGGGCAGGATGTCGCCCTGTTCAACATCGGCTTCGTCTACGCCTATTCGAAAAGTCCCTATTACAACGTGGGCCGGGCACTGAAGATCTTCGACCAGCTCATCCGCAAGCATCCCGAAAGCCCATGGTCCTTCCAGGCCAGAGCCTGGACGGACATGCTCCGAAAGACGATCGTCGCGGAGGAGAAGCACCGGAAGCTCCGCGGAAAGGTCAAGTCCAAGGAGGCCGAAATCAGCTCCAAGGAAGCGGAGATTACTTCCAAGGAAGCAGAGATCAATTCGAAGGAAGCGGAGATCAACGATCTTCAGAATCAGCTCGACCGTTCGCGGCAGATCGACGTTGAAATGGACCGCAAGGAACGTGAACTCCTCAAGTAAGGTGACCCAGGTTTAATTATGCCCGGAGAGAAAATACTCGTTGTAGACGACGACCGTGGGCTGCTGACCCTCATGAAAGCCCGCCTCCTGGCGGCGGGGTACCGAGTGACCCTCGCCACGGGGGGGGAAGAGGCCCTTGCCGGCGCCCAGAGTGAAATCTACAGCGCGGCCATACTGGATCTCAAGATGGAAGGCATGGACGGCATCACGCTCCTGGAGCGCCTTCTCGCCGTACAGCCCAATCTTCCGACGATCATCCTCACCGCCTACGGCACCATCGCCAACGCTGTGGAGGCGACGAAGAAGGGTGCCTACGATTTCCTCACCAAGCCTTTCGATGCCAAGGACCTTCTGTACCGCCTGGACAAGGCACTCGAAATGGGCCGCCTGCGAACGGAAGTCGACCGGCTGCGCACCCTGGTGCGGGATCGCTATCATTTCGACAGCATTGTGGCCTCCAGCGAAAAGATGCAGGACGTGCTGCGCCAGGTGGCGCAGATCGCTCCGACCGATTCGACGGTCTGCCTGTACGGGGAAAGCGGTACGGGAAAGGAACTGATTGCGAAGGCCATTCACATGAACGGGGCCCGCTCCAAGGGATCCTTCGTCGCCATCAACTGCGGCGCCATTCCCGAGGGACTCCTGGAAAGCGAGCTTTTCGGCCATATGAAGGGGGCGTTCACTGGCGCCAGTCACCAGAAAAAGGGGCTCCTGCAGCAGGCTGAAGGCGGCACGCTCTTTCTGGACGAAATCGCCGAACTTCCCATGTCGCTGCAGGTGAAATTCCTGCGGGTGCTCCAGGAGCGCGAGTTCTACCCGGTCGGCGGCGTGAAACCCGTACGGGTGGACATCCGGCTCGTGGCCGCGACCAACCGGGACCTGTGGAAGGCGATCGGCGAAGGGAGATTCCGTGAAGATCTCTATTACCGCATTCACGTCATCCCGTTTCATCTTCCCCCGCTGCGGGAAAGAACCGAGGACATCCCGCTTCTCGCCGTGCATTTTCTCCAGAACTTCAGCCGGGAGATGGGCAAGAGCATCCGTGGGTTTTCGCCGGAGGCGATGCAGCGGCTGATGCTGTATCGGTGGCCGGGCAACGTCCGTGAGCTTTCCAACGTGGTCGAACGGGCCGTCGCGCTCACTCCCGAGGGGGACATCACGCCCGAGCAGTTGCTCATCGGCCAGGAGAGCACTCCGGCGGCGGCACGGCCCGGGCTGATGCCCTTGAACGACGCCAGGGACGAATTCGAGCGGGCCTACCTGGTGCAGGTGCTTACCGCATCGCGTGGAAACGTGTCCCGTGCGGCGACCATTGCCGGCCGCTACCGGGCCGAGTTCTACAAGATGCTCAAGAAGCACGGCCTGGAACCCGCGGACTTCAAGAAGGAAGAGACCGGGCCGGACCTGCGTAGCGAGAGCCTCGCGTAAACGCCCGCCGTTTTCCCGGTCGAAGGGTTCTGCATACAGCGATGTAGGGAAAAGCCTGCACTTCGCAGCCGGACCGCCGCGGAAAGAAGAGTCGTCCGGGCCGGGGTCGTTCTGTACTATCCTCCTTCCATAGTTCTCCTATCAGCCATAATTTACCGTATTCCGGAGCTTACCCGAGCTGCCCAGCGAGCCCCGCCGCGCCTTTGTGCCGGTGCCGCCCCCGGGAATGGGGGTATGGCACGGGGCTTGCTCATAAGAGAAGGCAACAGCGACATCGCGAGCGACCTTCGATTCTGCCGGAAGCTCTTGGAGAGGAGGCATTCCGGCGGGAAGTGCAAAGGGCGTCTGAAGAGGCTCCCCGTCCCCCTTGCCCCCGGGGAGCCTCTTCCGCGATACGCCGTAATGTGCATATGCATGGCGAAAGGAGGAGGCGATGGCCGGTAAAACCGCCGATGGACCGATTCGGGCGGCGCAGCGGTTTTCGGGAAACTGCGCGAGCCGGACCGGCTGGAGCATCGAAAGATCTGAACCGGGCTGTCCGCCCGTCGCCGGGCCTTAATTGCCCACGGCGGACCGATCTGCCCGGTTTTTTTGCATATAGGCCGGGGGATGCCTGGAATCCCCCGGGTTTCGGATGAATCAAAAGGAGAGGAAAAGGGGGCTGTATGAAAACCTTCAGAGTACTGCTGGTTCTTGCATTGCTGACAGGGACGTGGGGCTGCGCCGGAATGACTTCGACGCAGCAGAGAATATTGAGCGGGAGTGCGATCGGTACGGCGGCGGGCGCCGGAATAGCGGCCATCGCGGGTGGTCCCATAGTCCTCGGCGCGGTGGCCGGCGCGGCGGCTGGAGCCGCGGGCGGCATCATCGTCGACGAGTTGCAGGGCCGCTGACGTGAGTGCGTGTGAGAGCATGTTCGGATCCGGAGTGACCGGGGCTTCCGGGGCGGCGGTCGTATCGCCGCGCAAAGGTGCCTTTCGCGGGCTTTCCGGGATGCGGGTGGAAGCCCGCGGGGGCATCCGCCGCCTCGCGCTGCTCCTTGCGCTGTGCGGTCTGATGTGGGGGTGCGCGCAGAACAGGCCTGTCGTGCAGCCTGAGCGCCCCGCCCCTGTTCTCGGCTGGACGGAAAGGTCGATCTCTTCGGAGGAGATCGAGGAGCTCTGCGGCCGGGAACCGGAACTCACTCCCCGTGCATGCATGGAAATTCTCGCGCGCCTGAACCTGAAGGACCGAGCCTATATCAAGCAGGATGTAAAGAGTGGAAAGACCCTCAAGGTGCCGAACGACTTTCGCGCCTATTTCACCTGGACGCCGCTTCCCCGGAAGCTCGACGAGGTCGAAGGCGCCGGGAAGTTCATCCTGGTGGTGAGGGACATTCCGTTTATTGGCTGGTATGCCGATGGGAACCTGGCGGGAGACAGTCACATCTGCGTCGGGAAGAAACGCGACTGGACGAAGATTGGCTTTTACAGGGTGCTGGAGAAGGACATTGACCACGTGTCTGCGAGCTACAAGAACGCGTTCGGAACCGCAGCCCTGATGCCGTATGCGATAAGGATCTACGGCCGCGTGTGGATTCACGGC
>JAJFUA010000149.1 GCA_021372635.1 Desulfobacteraceae bacterium
GTCAACTCCTTCGAGGAAAGAAGAACTGGGGGAATGCAATTCCTTCTCCATGCAACGAAGGCAGTATCGCACATAATAAGAGCTGATACAAGTAATATGCTTTGCCATTTCAGCTAGTTATCATTAATTCAACAGCATTGCGTCCCGCTCCTCCCGGAGGGTGATCCAAAATCACCGTTTCACCCGCTCCTGGACTTTGCTCGCGAGTGGTGCCATACTGGCGCTCGCTCGCGGCGCTGCGGGCGGCAGGAAGACTTCCGATGGGACAGCCGGATACACAGCCATTGTCTTGAACGAGAGGGTGTCAATCTTGGAACGGTTCACGGAAGAGGACGTCTCCCTTATCCTGGAAGCTCTGGAATTCTCTGCCTCCAGGCACCGGAACCAGCGCAGAAAAGACGCCGGTCAGACTCCTTACATCAACCATCCCATCAGCGTGGCAATGGTATTGTGGCGGACGGGCGGCGTCCGGGACTGCCGCACCATCGCCGCCGCCCTGCTGCATGATGTCATTGAGGACACGGATACGCGGCCGGAGGAAATCGAAGAGCTTTTCGGTGCGGAGGTGCTCTCCGTCGTGCTGGAGTTGAGCGACGACAAACGCCTGCCCAGGGAGGACAGAAAGAGGCTGCAGATCGAGCGGGCCCGCCTGGCGAGCGGTCCTGCGAAGCTGGTCAAGATAGCCGACAAGATCTGCAACGTGATCGACATCACCCATTCGCCCCCCAGGGGCTGGAGCATCGAAAGGCAAACGGATTACCTGGACTGGACCGAAAAGGTGGTCGAGGGACTGAAAGGCTGTAACGCATCCCTGGAAGCGCGCTACGACGAAGTATTGCGCGAGGGAAGGGATGCTTTGAAAAACCGCGGGGAATGATCCGGTGCGCAGGGCGCCGGGGCGGCTCGAAACCGCGCCCGAGGTTTTGGGACGGGCAAGAAAGTGCAACATCAGGAATGGAGGTTTTCATGAAAAGGCTGGCGATTGCATTGATGATGGCGGGTGTGTTTTTCATGGGTTCCCTGGCAATGGAACCGCCCATGGCCAACGCGGGCTGGTATGACAGCCACGGCGTCTATCACCCCGGCCATCGTCCGCGCCACAGGGTAAAGAAACACCGGCACGTCAAGAAACACCAACGGCATTACCATCACCGTCACCATGTTCATCACGGGTACATTGCCAGGTAGCTCACAATTCCGCGAAGGGGACCGCCACACTGCAAGGAATTGCACGGCCCCCTTCGCGGGTCTTTCCCTTCCCCCGCCCCCCCCCGGAGACCCACCAGGAACAGGAGAAACCATGCCCATCGTGTCGCCTTCGTCTTATCGCGCTCCCCTTCCCTTTCGCAACGGTCACCTGCAGACCGTCTACTCCAGTCAGTTCCGCCGCGTCACGGGCGTCGCGTATCGACGGCAGCGCATCGCCACCCCCGACGATGACTTTCTCGACGTGGACATGTCCTTCGTCGGCGCAGGGCGCATCGCCATCGTCACTCACGGCCTGGGCGGCAACTCCGGCCGACAGTACGTTCTCGGCATGGCGCGGGAACTCAACCGCAACGGCTGGGACGCGCTGGCATGGAACTTCAGGGGCTGCAGCGGAGAGTCCAACCGCCAACTGCGCACCTACCACAGCGGGGATACGGCCGATCTGCACACCGTCGTCTCCTTCGCCCTGGAACAAGGCCCCTGGGACGCCGTCTCCCTCATCGGATTCAGCCTTGGGGGCAATATCACTCTGAAATACCTGGGAGAAAAAACCAGCGAGGCTGCGGCCCTCATCCGGGCGGCCGTCGCGTTTTCGGTCCCCTGCGACCTGGCCTCGAGCGCCAGCGCCATGGCAAGCCCGGTCAACACCATTTACATGAAGCGCTTCATCAGACTCCTGCATGAGAACATCGAACAGAAAATGGTCCTTTTCCCGGGAAGGATCGACGATCGGGGCTACCGGTCGATCCGCAACTTCAAACAGTTCGACGATCGCTACACAGCCCCCCTCAACGGGTTTGAAAGCGCCCAAGACTATTGGCAAAAGGCCAGCAGCAAACCCTTTCTGCGCGGTATCGCCGTTCCCACGCTCCTGGTGAACGCCCTGGACGATCCTTTCCTGGGGCCTCCCTGCTACCCCTTCGAGGAAGCCCGGGAAAACCCGTCCCTCTACCTCGAAACCCCGGCGCACGGAGGGCATGTCGGCTTCGTCTCCTTCAATGCCGCGGGAACCTACTGGTCCGAATTCCGAACACTCGAATTCCTGAATTCCGCCTTCGCCTGATTTGCTGAGCCGGGTGCTCGTCCTCCGCCAGGTCCGAGCGTGAACGCCGGTATACTTTCGAGTGGACAAATCCATCCGTTTGCACTATTCGTTATGTCTATTCAGACATAGTCCGGATATCACCGCCCCCGCCCGTTTCAGGGAGGGATCCGCATGAATCAGGCAAGTAAAAGGAGAGTGGCGATGCGCGTTGGGATCGTGGGACTCGCGGCACTGGTATCGCTCTTCATGTTTCTTTCCGTTTGCCCGGCGCAGGAGAATTGCGAGGCCGTCTATGGGAGCGGACCCGGCAGGTTTTCCCTCGCTACGGGCAGCCCCGGCGAACTGGGACTTCTGAAAGCCCTGGGCGACGCATTTTCCACCCGGGCCGCTTCGTCCCTGTGCTGGAAAAAGGCTGGGTCCGGAGAATCGCTGAAGCTCCTGAAGCAAAAATCGGTCGACATGATCATGGTCCATGCGCCGGCCGGCGATGAGAAGAAAGCCGTGGAAGAAGGTTGGGGAACGCTTCGAACCCTCATCGGCTCCAATGAATTCTTCATTGTCGGGCCTCCCTCGGACCCCGCGAAGATTTCCGAGGCGAAAACCGCCGCCGAAGCATACTCCCGCATCGCACAGGCGAAAGCAAAGTTCTTCTCCCGTGGCGACAATTCCGGCACTCATCAGAAGGAGTTGTCCGTCTGGAAGAAGTCCGGCATCGATCCCTCCGGAGACTGGTACATCGTCACCCGCACCTTCATGACCGCGACCCTTCAGAGAGCGGACAGCGAAGGGGGCTACTTCATGACGGACAGCAGCACATGGGTGGCGGAGGAAAAGAACGTGCCGGGCCTGAAGGTCCTGTTCAGAGGCGACAAGGTTCTCGTTAACACTTACCACGCTCTCTGCGTTCCCGGAGGAAGTACGCCCGGGGCCGCGACAGCCGCAGAGTTCATCAAGTTCGTCGCGTCGGAAGAAGGGCAGAAGATCATGCGCGAGTACGGAAAGGACCTGTACGGGCAGGGCATCTACAACGATGCGGCCTATGCCGCGCAGTATGATGACTGACCCTTGCCCTCGGTTGGATTCTCTTTTCCCCGGGTAATGAAACATACTCTTCGAGCGGAAAGGCCCATTCCAGTGATTGAAGAAACTCCGAAATTCAACATCAAGTCCAAGATCTGGATCGAGGACGAAAACGGCGAGGTGGTCTTCGGCGCGGGCCGCCTGCGCATATTGGACGCGGTGGAGAGGTCCGGCTCGATACAGGCGGCGGCGCAGGAACTCCAGATGAGCTACCGTGCCGTGTGGGGCAAAATCAAGGCCACCGAGCAGCGTCTCGGAACCCCCATGCTTTCGCGCAAGGCGGGAGGAGCCGAAGGAGGAGGTTCGGAACTGACGCCGATCGCAAAGGAACTGGTGGCCCGGTTCCGCCAGTTGAGGGACTCCACCAACAGCGCGGCGGACGATTTGTTCTTGGACTTTTTCTCGCTGGAAATCCAGGGAGAATCGACAGGTGCGGATCTCTCGCCGGAATAGGCCCGGAAACCCCATGGCGGGAGAGACCGCCGCATGCGGTAAGTGTCCGCGCCGGCTGACGAAAAAAAGAGTGCCACACCGTTATATCAGACTTGACATAACGCCGGATTTGTGAAATAAGCGTATCGTCAGCTTCAAGTACCTCAACATTCGGGAAGCCGGGTCCGCAGCCCGGCAGACTTTGCGCGGCTCGGAGGCACATTGCGCGCTCCAGGGGAACCGGAAGTCTCCTGGAGGCGATCCCAAAGATCGGGCAATGGGTCACCGGGCCGGGCTCCTTTCTGAGGCGTGAATCTTCGGCGTGCTTTCGTGCACCGCCGCCGGTTTCCCGGCCCGGCCGTCCGCACCCCGGAGAACCTCCGCAACCGGCACCCCCCTGGGCCGCTCAGTCCTCCCAGGGAACCCAGATTCTTCTGCTCAGGATTTCCTCCCCGAACACCTCCACGACCGAACCGCACTTGATGATCCGGCCCTCGTAGAGGACGGCCACGCGCTGGGCCAGATAGGGGATTTCCGTGTAATCGTGGGTCACGAAAAGGGCCGTCATGTTCATGCCTTTCAGCATCGGGCCGAGTTCGTTCAACAGTGCCTTTCGGGTGGGATAATCCAGGGCCGCAAAAGGTTCGTCCAGGAAAAGGACTTCCGGCTCCAGGGCGAATGCGCGCGCAAGGCTGGCGCGCTGGGCTTCCCCTCCGGAAAGCTGCCGGGCGGGCCGCCGGGCCAGATGACCGATTCCGAAACGATCCAGCCACTTCTGCGCCCGCTGCGCAGCCTCCCCGGAGGCAACGCCCCGAATGCGCAGGGCGATGGTGATGTTTCGCTGCACGGACGTATCCAGGAGCATGGCTTCCTGAAAGACCACGGCCATGCGGCGGCGCATCCCCAGGCGATTGCCGTTGAGGGCCGCCTCCCCCGCGAACCGGACCACTCCGCCGCTCGGAGTCTCCAGCATGGCGAGGGTCAGGAGGAGGCTCGATTTGCCTGCGCCGTTCGGTCCGACGAGTGCGAGCACTTCTCCCTGCTGAATCGTCAGGTTCTCGATATGGAAGATCTCCCTCCCGGAGCGCTCCAGGCGGAGGTCTTCGGCAATGAGCATCGGTTTCACGAACTTCTCCGGCGCTGCTGCAGGCTGCTCAACACCGCGGTGATGACGAAGGTGAGACCCAGCAGGATGATGCTGAGAGCCGTGGCCAGTTCGAATTTCCCCTTGGATACTTCCAGGGCGGTGGCCGTCGTCAGGACCCGCGTATATCCGCGCACGTTGCCGCCGACCATCATGGAAGCCCCGACCTCGCTGATCACCCCTCCGAACCCGGCGATCACCGATGCCAGGATTCCCAGGCGCGCTTCCCACAGCAGGAGCAGCAGGTACTGGAACCGGGTCACTCCGAGGGAAAGGATCTGCAGGCGGAGTTTGGGGCTGACGGACTGGACCGCGGCAAGGCTGAACCCGGCCACGATGGGCACCGCAATGACCGCTTGGGCGATCACCATCGCCGTGGGCGTATAAAGCAGCCCGAGCACACCCAGCAGGCCGTAGCGGGACAGCAGAAGCCAGGTCACCAGGCCGACCACGACGGGCGGCAGCCCCATCCCGAAGTTCACTACGCTGACGACGAAGCCCCTTCCGAAGAACCGGGTCAGCGCCAGCGCGGTGCCGGCGGGAATCCCGATCAATACGCTGATGAGAGTGGCCGTTCCGGAAACCTGCAGAGTGCGCCACGTGATGTTCAGCACCTCGCTGTCCAGCGTAACCAGCAGGCGCACGGCTTCCAGCAGTCCCTCGACGATTACGTTGTCCACGAATCCCGCCCCTTCACGCTTTCCCTGGCACTACATCTGCTTTCCGGCATCCGGAAAGAACAGCGACTGCCCGAACTTGCTCTTTCCGAACTCGGCGATTTCCTTCTGCGTGGCGGGGGCAATCATGAACTCCACGAAAGCCTTGGCCCCGTCCCCGTTGACCTTGCTGAACTTCGCAGGGTTTACCTGCATCACGTGGTAGATGTTGAGCAGCGCCTTGTCGCCCTCCGACAGGATGGAAAGCTTGAGGTTTCCCTTCTGCGCCAGGTAGGTGGCGCGGTCCGTCAGCGTGTAGCCCGCCTTGTCGGAAGCCATCAAAAGGGTCGCGCCCATGCCCTGACCCGTTTCCTGGTAACATTTTCCCTTGGCCGGAGTCGCTTCGGCGCCCTTCCAGAGGGCCAGTTCCATCTTGTGAGTGCCCGAATCGTCGCCCCTCGAGATGAACACCGCCCCCTTGTCGGCAATGGCCTTGAACGCCTCCTTGCTCGGCTTTCCCTTGATGCCGGCCGGGTCTCCGGCAGGTCCGGCGATCACGAAATCGTTGTGCATGACGAGTTGATAGTTGATCACGACGCCGGAATCGACCAGTTTCTTCTCAGCGGCGGGGGCATGGCAAAGCAGAACGTCAGCTTCCCCCTTTTCTCCCATGGCCAGAGACTGCCCGGTACCCGCGGAGATGGTCTTCACCCTGTAGCCTGTCTGTTTCTCGAAGATCGGGATCAAAACGTCCAGGAGGCCCGAATCCACCGTTGAAGTGGTCGTCGCGAGTATCAGGTCCTTGTTCTTGGGCTCCTGAGCCCCTGCGGCGAAGGCCATGACGCTTCCCGCGACCAGCGAAACCGAAAGCAACAGCATGAAAACCAGGGATTTTCTCAGCATCGCGTTTCTCCTTTCATCTTCTGGACTGGCTAAGATGCTTCCACAATTCCGGGGGGCCGACTTACATGTTTTTCCATTGATCGAAAATGATGCAGAAAAATAAAATTTACCATGGAAGCGGCGTGATGTCCACAGAGGCACAACGGAAACCGCAACAACGCCGCCAGGCACCCGGGCCCGGCCTCGGGTATTCCGGCGGATGCACCCCCTCTCCCTTCCCGCCGCCGGGTATCCGCGCGGGCGCAGGGGCCGGGCTCAGCCCCCGTCAGGAGGAGCGTTCATTGAATCTCAGGATGAGCATGGTGATGTCGTCCGCCTGCGGGGCTCCCCTGGCGAAGGAATGGATGCGGTCCAGCATGGCGCAGGTTTTTTCCTTTACCGGCATATCCCCCAGATCTACGAGGCACTCCGTCAGGTATTCCTCGGAAAAGAGCCGATCTTCGGGATCGGTCGCCTCCGTTACGCCGTCCGTGTACAGGAACAGGGAATCGCCGGGCTCCATGCGGAACCGCAGTGCCCCGTATCCCGCGTCTTCCATGATTCCCAGGGCCATTCCGTCCGGGGGCTGAAGGTATTCGGCGCCGCGCGCGCAACAGTGGACCGGCGGGTTGTGCCCCCCGTTCGTGCAGAGAACCTCGCCGGTGCGAATATTCAAAACACCGCAGAAAACCGTCACGAACATGCAGGCGTCGTTGCCTTCGCACAGGTTGTTGTTTACATGGGTGAGCACTTCGTGCAGGTTGTCGTGCCCGACCACGCTCGCCCGGATCAGCGTCTTCGTCACCGCCATGAACAAAGATGCGGGAACCCCCTTCCCCGACACGTCGCCCACGGTGAAAAACAGGTGATCCTCGTCGATGAGGAAGAAGTCGTAGAAATCGCCGCCCACTTCCTTTGCGGGCAGCAGCGTGGCGTAAAGGTCGAACTCGGGCCTGTCGGGAAAGGGCGGAAAGATTTTCGGCACGATGCTCAACTGGATGTCGCGCGCGATTTTCAGTTCACTTTCGATTCTTTCCTTGGCGGCCGTCGTCGCCTGTAAATCTTTTATGTACTGCCGCAGGGCGTCTTCCATGAAAAGGAAGGACCGGGCGAGCCGCCCGACTTCATCCCCGTACCGCTGCGGGAGTCGCTCGATTTCGGAGGGGGCGTGTTCCGAAGCCGTGAAATCCTGCTGCGGCAAATGCTTCGCATACTCGGTCAGCTTCTTGAGAGGCTGGGAGATGCCGTTTACGAGCAGATAGGTGATGCCGATCCCGATGACGAAAATGATCGAGATGAACAGCACTTCCTGCAGGACGAGGTCCCTGGCCGGCCGCTCGATTTCATCCTCCCGGGCGATGGACGCGATGTACCAGTCCAGCGTCTTGAAGTAGCTCACATAGGAAACGTGGGGAGCGGCGTCGGACGCGGGCTCGTTCGGATTCTTCCAGAGGTACCTGACGGGGCGGTCCGGGGTCTTTGCGGCTGCCGTGAGTTCGTCCAGGAGCGGCCTGCCCGTTTCCGGATTCACATCCTTCACGATCGCACCGGGCGGCAACCCGCAGGGAACGAGCATCTCTTTCTTCCCGTTGAACAGGAAGAGATGCCCCGTCTGGGCGATCCGGACCTTCTCGAAGCTTTCCTGGAGTTCCCCGATGATCCGCCCAAGGCTCTTGTGAGCCTCCGCGTCGACGTCCCCGATGTCGACGCTCGAGGCGACCACCCACTTCCACCTCGGATAGTAGAAGAAAAAGCCCAGCTTCATCGCATCTTCCGATCCCGAACCGTCATTCCAGAAATACGTGGTAAAAGCCCCGCCCTCCTTCCGGGACCTCTCCAGCATGGTCGAGAGCAGCTTCACCCCCTTCGTGTCCTTCAGGTCGGGCATCTCCCGCCCTTCCAACGCGCTCGTCGGATGGCTCAGGATGAGGCAGCGATCGTCGTAGACATAGAAGAAGGCATGGGATTCGAACCTCTGGCGCTTGATCCAGGAAAGGGCGATCTGTTGTGCCTCCGATTCGGAAAGCACTCCGCCCCGATAGAGATTGTGGCAGTTGTCCAGCATGGAATAGACGAGCCGCGCAAGGTTCTGCATTTCGTTCTTGCGCTGCAGGAGCACGGTCACCTTGTGGAAGAGCAGGCTCTGGTACTGGTTTTCGAGATCGAGTTTCGTCAGATCGATGGCGTTGCGTATGGCCTTTTCTTCGGCCCGCAGCATCCTGTTCCCCACTTCCCTCTTGGTATGGAGCATCAGGACGACGGCGGTCGCAGCCATGATTCCAACGATAAGGCAGAGCATCTTCATCTTGATGGAACTGAACAACGCTTTCTCCTTTGCCTGACGCCCGGAGCCCCTGCCCGGACTCTCCGTCGTCGCATGTCAAAACGCGGTGACCTGGAACCGGAAAACCTTCATCCACGCCGCGAAACGGTTTTCTTCTCCGCTGCGTGCCGGTTCAGGCTTTGCCCGTCTCCCTCTCGGCTTCGGAAACGCCTCTTTCCGAAAACAGGAAAAACAGCAGGGTACCGGCGAGAAACAGCGCGCCGATCAGCGCCATGGTGTTTTCATAGGGCCGGCTCCCCTGCCCGTTCACCGAGAACCACCCCAAAAACAGGCTGCAAATCACGGGACCGCCGATATTTCCGATCCGCTCGATCAGCCTGTATGCACTCAGCGCCCGTGCCGTGCCCACCCTGGGGACAACCGGGGAACTCATCGAAATCGGGACGATGCCCGAGCTTTGTACGCAGTTGCAGGCCGCGATCACCACGATCCACGGCACCAGGAAAAGCGCGGCCGGGAGGAAGCCCGAAAAACCGAACAGAAAGCGCGAACCGATCAGCATGGCGCCGATCGTCAGGCCGGCCGCAACCAACTGGGTTTTCGGCCGCATCCGGCGGGAAAGGAAACGGATGACCACCGGGCCCGCGATGATGACCAGTCCGTGAAGCATGACGGTGCGGCCGATGTCCGATTCGCTGAATCCGACCGCCTTGAGGAACAGGGGCAGAGTGAAGAACAGGAACCCCGCATACACGAACTGGTAGAGAATGCCCTGGGTCACGAGGGGGACCATGAATCGCCCGTCCTTGAGGAGCCTCCCGAGGCGGAACCGGCCGGACGGCGCCGCCTCCCCCTCCGCCGTCCCGGACTTCGCCTCCCGCGCCTTCGATCCCGGCAGGCAAAAATGAGCGAATGCGCAGGTCAGCAGCACCACTGCGCCCGAAAGGATGAAAACCGGCCGGTATCCCAGCCTCTCCGCCAGGATCCCGCCCGTCGCGGAACCGCAGATGATTCCGGCATAGAAGCCTGCGAAAAGGTCCGACAGGGCAGCCGGCCGACGGCTCGGTTCGCAGTTTTCCATGACGAGGTTCTGGGGAATCAGGTAGTTGATTCCAAACCCGATCCCGGCCAGCACCTGCGCAAACACAACCTGCACCACATCCGCGGCGGTTCCCGTGAGGAACAAACCAGCCGCAAAGATCAGGGAGCCGCACAAGAGCGTCGCCCGGTGTCCGAACCGTTCCTGGACGACGTCCTTGAGGATGTAGCCGCCGCTGGCGGCCAGCATGTAAACGGAAACGGGAAGGCCGGTCACGAATTCCCGGGAAAGCCCCCAGAGAGGGCGGCTCACCTCCTTCATGAACAGGGAAAAGAACGACATAAAAAGAAAGCTGCCGAAGAGATTCAAAAAACCGAGCATGCGAATCTCTGCGCCCGAAACGCCCCGCACCGCCTCCCCCGCGGCCCGGAGCGACGGGAAACGCCGCGCTATGAAGAAAAGGGAAATCTCGAAGCTGATCAGGATCGCCACGATCACGACCGAAAGATAGTCGAGCAGGACGCTCTTGATCCGGCTTTCGATCAACCCCCTGTCGATAGCTACTTTGATGATTCCGTCCTCACGGCCGCTGCCTCCGCTCACGGGAACCAGCCGGGTGTACGCATCTTCCGCGGGCCGGTGGCCCGGGTTCTGACCGCGTCGAAAGGACTGGACCCCTCTCACCCGGGGATCGGCCACGTAGAGCAGGTTTCCGGAGGCGTCCAGGATCTCCAGGCTGGAATATTCCGGGGTGCGCAGCACGATGCCCGCCATGATCCCTTCAATCCCGACCAGCTTGTCGATCGGCAGTCCCTTCCCCAGGAGGTACTCGATGTTCTCCCTGAGGATGGTCGACATGAGCTGCGTCTTGTCCATGATGGCCCCGAGATAATCCCGTTGGAAGGATCTCAGGTTGAAATAGGAGAAAGCCATCTGGCTTACCAGCAAAACGGCGACGATCAGCGACGTCAGGCGCGCCTTCAGCTTGCGGTAGTCATCGACGGCGGGCGGAGCCGTTTCGATTCCCGGCGCCCCGGCCTCCGTATCCTTTGAGTGCCCCGGCTGAAACGCCTTCGCAACTCCCCGCCGTTTCAACAGGACCGAGAATCCCGCCGCCAGCAGCAGGCCGCAGAGCGCCAGAATCGCCGCAAACAGGACCAGGTTCCTTTCGATCAGGCTATAGACCTCATCGACCACGAACTTCCCGGAAAAGATGATGGAGACGTTCCCCTGCCAGGCATCCCCGTTCATGACGGGCGCACTGATGATGTGCGCTCCGGCCAGCGCGTGGGTGGCGGTCGCCTGGGGCGTGGACGAGAGGTTGTCGAACATTTCCTCCTTCAGGAAATAGCCGTCTTTCTTCTCGTATTTTCGAAAGACGATGTCGTCCTTCTCATAATGGGAGAGGCAGAGCACCCGGCCCGCGGTGTCAGTGGTAAGCACCGAATCGATACGATCCCTGGGCATCCGGGCAAGGATCTTCCGGAAGATCGTCTCCAGTCCCGCATAGTTCTGATAACTCTTGTATTTCTTCAGCCCCGACTCGATGTTTCCCTTGAGTTCCTGGACGAGCACTTCGTACTGGGACATCACGGACCGGCTGTACACCCTCTCGAAAGACGAGATGCTGAGGGCCGAGTTGAGCACCTGGGTGGCCGCGACCACGATCAGGCAAAAGATGAAAAACTGCCTCCCGATGCGCATTCGCTCCCGTCCCCTACGGCTCGATGGTGGTGTAGATCTCGTCCGCGCTCGCCAGTACGTCGACGGGCGGGTCGTAGGCGATGGCCGTGGCGGTCGCCAGGTTGATGGCCACCCGCGGCTCGGCGTCGAAAATCATGTCGAGATCCCGGGGCCTGGCTCCCCTCAGGATCCGGGCAATGTTGCGGGCGTTGAACGCGCCCATCGTCTTCCAGTTCGTCGCAATGCTGAGGAGCACTCCTTTTCGAACGTATTCGGAACCACCCATGTAAAAGGTCGGGATGCCGTGCGAGTTGAAGATCTTCACGAGCTGCGGCAGAGTGGCCGCGTTGACGCCGTTTTGAAGAGTCAGGTAAAACGCGTCGATCCTGCCCACAATGGATTCGACGCCTGCAATGTATTTCCGGTTGATCTCTTCCATGTCCCCGGAGGGCGGAACGTCCGTCGCCTCCAGGACCTCGAAACCTCTTTCCCGCCTGAGCGTTTTGATATCCTCCACCGCCGCGTACTGGGCCGCCGTCGGATCGCTGCCCGCATACACGACGCCGAGCCGCTTGAAACCGACGATGTCGTGGAAGAGCCGCAGTTGCCTCTCGAAGCGGTTCATCTCGACGCTTCCCGTAATGTTGTCCCGGCCCGAATCGGTGGTGCTCTGCAGGATGCCGGAACCGATGGGATTGGACACGCCCAGGATCACGCAGGGAGTCTTGTAGGAATCCGGCTGGTTCTTCAGTTCCTGGCCTGCCCATGTGCCCAGGCCGACGACCATGTCGATGTCGGTCCTGGCCGCAATGGACGCCGCTTCCTGCTTCCTGGTGTCCATGGCCAGCCGCACGTAGGCGTCCTCGGGAAACTCGATGTACTCGCTCCAGTTCTTCTTCCGAAGCGCCGCAATCATTGCGGGGATGTTTTCCTTTTCCGCTTTCGTGAGCGATTCATAAACCTGCGGGTCGCCCCATCCGAGATGCGTCAGCGAATCGACCACCGCATCGAAATAGAAGATGAATCCCGTCCATACGCCGCTTTCCATGACGGCGATCCTGACCTTTCGGCCATCGTCCGAAACCGGCCCGAGTTCTTCCTCCCTGGTTGCGTCGGAATCCAGGATCTGCCTTTGCACCAGAAAGTGCTTGAAATGCGCATTGCCGTCCTCCTCTTCCGCGGCATTGCCGGGCAGCCAGAACCCCGGACAGCAGAAAAGAATGGACAGGACAACCGCGATCTTCCCAATTGGCTTCATACACTTCCGCATTTATTTCTCCAGTTCAATACGGCCGAACCCTATGACATCATTACATACATCAAACGAATTGGTGCGGGATTCATGAAAAGGTGCGCGAAAGTCCCCCCTTTCGGCAGGCGCCAGTATAGCGTTCGCATCGGGCAGTGTCAAAATTCGCGAACCGCTCTCATGAAAAAGAGAATTGCCGGCCCGCCCGTCGAGGGCGTATGATACCGATGGAAATTCAGGATATGTTCTCTCGCCCGAATACCGGGTACAATGCCGTTGCATTGGCCTTCCCGAGCCCTGTCGACTCGGGAGAATGGAGATCCTTCGACGGGGAAAATTCCTCGGAAGGAATGGGAGAGGGTCGCTCGCGGGAAGAATCGAGATCGCTGCGGGAGGCAAATCGGCTGCATCGCTCAACGGTATTGAGTGCCGGACGAGAGTGGCCGGCGCATCTTGCCGGTCCGCAAGGGATTTGACATGAGTTCCAGGGTGTTGATTGCGTGCCGCGTCATGAAGGCTGAACTGGACGAACTTCGCGGGGAGACCCCGGAGGTCGAGGTGCGGTATCTCGACCAGGGACTCCACATGACCCCCCAGAAGATGCCCGCGCTGATCCAGGAGCAGGTGGACGCCGTTTCCGGTTACGCGGAAGAGGTGGTACTCGCCTACGGGCTGTGCGCCAACGGGATTGTGGGAGTGGTCGCCCCGGACCAGGGACTTCTCGTCCCCCGGTGCCATGACTGCATCGCACTCTTCATGGGCTCCATGGCCGCCTACGACCGGGCGTTCGGCAGCAACCCGGCAACCTTCTATCTCACCCGCGGCTGGATCGAGGAAGGAAAGGACCCCCTTGGCATCGTCGAAAACGAATACACCGCCCGCGTCGGCAGGGACCGGGCGATCCGGGTCATGCGCGAAGAACTGAAACACTACACGCACTTCACGTTCATCGCCTCCGGCCATGCCGATCTTGCGCCGTATCGGGAGCGGGCCAGGGAGAACGCCGTTTTTTTCGGCAAGAACTACAGTGAGATACCCGGGAGTATTGGGTATCTCGAGCGCATGATCCGCGGCCCTTTCGACAGGGAGGATTTTTTTCGGATCGACGCCGGACGGGCTATCACCCAGGAAATGTTCCTGATTGAGGCGGATGCCTGTGCGTAGCCGCCGTCGGCCCCGATCCTTCGTCGCCCGGCCTCCGTGTCCCTTTGCCCTTCACTTCAGAGAATGAGAAAATGCGGGAACCTGTTCATCCTTCCAGCCACCTGGTCCGATTCGAGCCGGCGGGAATATCGCGTGAAGTGGAAGCCGGCCTGAGCGTATTCGACGCGGCATCCTCCTGCGGCTTGCATCTGCGGTCCGACTGCGGCGGGAAAGGCCACTGCGGCAAGTGCCGCATACTCCCCGAACCGGCTGAATGTCTCTCCCCTCCAACAGACGAAGAGCTGTCCGCGCTTTCCCCGGAACTCCTGGCAGCGGGCGAGCGCCTGGCCTGCCTCGCCACCGTCGCGGGTCCGGGAGTCCTGACGATCCCGGAAGAACTCCTGGAAGACCGCGGAATTTTCGGGAAGACGGGCGTCCGGGGCACCTTTCCCCTGGGCCCGGCCGTGGAGCGCATCGTTCTGCCTGCGGCGGGCGTCGGTTCCGGCGCGGAAGGGTCGGCTCCCGACGTCGCAGGCATGACCGCCGACCGGGTCAGAACCCTGTACGGGAAAGAGGTATGCTTCGAGGAACCATGCGCGTTGCGCGACTTGAGCCGGCTGGTCGATGCCGGGGAACCGGTCACCCTGGTCAACAGGCCGGGAAAGGGCGTGATCGCCGTTCACCGCGGCGCGCGACCCCGATCCCTCGGTCTTGCCGTCGATGTGGGCACCACGACGGTCGCCCTGTACCTTTGCGACCTCCAACGCGGGACTGTCCTTGGTTCCGCTGGAGCGGCCAACCCGCAGCGCCGCTACGGCGAAGACGTGATCAGCCGCATCGCCTTCGCATCGGAACACCCCGACGGAACAGACCTGCTCCAGGCCGCCGTCGTCCGGGAAATCAACGATCTCGGCACACGCCTGCTGGAATCCGCCGGATGCGGCCCCGAAGATGTCGATGAAGTGGCGATCGTCGGCAATACCACCATGGAAACCCTCCTGGCCGGGTTCCACCCGCATACGCTGGGGATGGCGCCATACCGGCCCCTGAACCGGTTTCCCGGCGATTTCAGGTCCTCCGATCTCGGGCTTTGTTTTCGCCCCGGGGTGAACGTCCACCTGCTTCCCGTGATTTCCGGGTTTGTCGGCGGGGATACACTGGGAGCGATCCTCTCCGAAAAGCCTCACGAAAAAGACGAAATCTCCCTCATCATCGATATCGGCACGAACGGCGAAGTGGTGGCCGGAAACCGCCATGGACTCTGGGTGACCAGTTGCGCTACGGGTCCGGCGCTGGAAGGCGCGCACATTTCCCGCGGAATGAGAGCGACGGCGGGAGCGATCCACAAGGTCGACATCGATCCGGGGACGCTGCGCGTCCACTGTGAAATCCTCGGCGGATCGGACGGGGTGAAGCCTCAAGGCATCTGCGGCTCGGGGATCATCGACACGGTGGCCGCCATGCGGCGCGCCGGATTGATGCTGCCCACCGGAAGAATGGTGGAAGGGATGAAGGGAGTCGTCGTGGACGAACGCGGGGTGGGAAGGCGGTTCATCCTGGCAGACCGTGATGAAACGGGCTCCGGACGGGACGTCTCCATAACGCTGCAGGATGTGCGCCACGTTCAACTGGCCAAGGCGGCCCTGTTCGCCGGCATCAGGCTCCTTCTCCGCAAGGCGGGCCTGGACCGCGTCGACACCATGATCCTGACCGGCGCCTTCGGGGCGAGATTCGACTGGAGAAACGCCGTTGCCATCGGCATGCTGCCGCCGGTTTCGAAAGACGTGACGGTAAAGGTCGTGGAAAACGCGGCGGGCGTCGGCGCCATCATGGCCCTGCTCGACCGGAAGCGCCGCCAGGAAGCCCGGCGACTCGCGGAGACGGTGCAGTTTCTGGAACTGGCCGAGGAACCCGACTTTCCCACGGAGTTCCCCAGGGCCATGAGTTTCCCCTGATGCATCGCCTCAGGAGGCGGGTTTCGCAACCGGTTCGCTCTGCGACTGCCGGATTCCCACAGCCGGGTTTTGCCCCCCGGGGTCCCGCATTTCCAGGACGACCGCTCCGTCCATTATCCCGCAGGCATTGCCCTCCTCTTTCGGGAGATTGCCCCCGAACAGCTTGTAAAAGCCCGCCGCGCCGGTCGTTTTTACCCCACTTTCCACCAGGGTGCCCGAAGCGATCCTCACGACCCTGATGTAATCGTTTCTGTACTGCGCCGGATGGTCCTTCACCCCCGGATCGTGGATCACCAGAACGTTCGGATCGGGTTGCCCGTTCTCCCCGACCCCGAATCCGACGAGTGTAACCCAGTGGCCGCCCAGCCGTTTATACCGGTTGCTCTCCTGTTCGTACCGGTACCAGCCGATATTCAGCCAGACTGCTGAATGCCCGTACAAACCCGTTTTGACCCAGTTCAGATCCGGGGTTTCGACCCCGGTGGAGAATTTGCCCGGATGGTTCCTCCATCCCTGGTATTCCAGCCTCCGGTAGCTGTATCCACGGTCCTGGATATACTGGGAAACCCCGGCGAGCAGGTCCGCAGGAGTCGTCCCCATATCGAGACTGGTGTCCAGGTAGCGCCGGGAAGCCAGCTCATTCGCCAGGTTCACCTGGCAGACGGCCGGCGGTTCACCCGCGCGGGCCATCAGGTTCGGGTATCCCTGTCCCGCCAGCCAGGCAAAGGAGTTGGAAACCGCGCAGGGTCCGCAGTAATGAATTCCGCCATAGGGAAAGGCGGCCTTCGGGTCGAATTGAGTCAGGTCAGGTATGGCATCCATCTTTTCCATGAGGGGTTGCGGGGAACCGTCCACCTGGGCCTGCGACAAGACGGGGGCTGAAGCCCGATTGACTTCGGAACGGCTCGCCGGATTCGTCGAACAACTGACGGCGATCATCATTACCAGGCCGGCAAGTGCAAGGCGTCTGCGCATTTGTATCATCCAGCAGAGTAGATTTTTCGTTGATCTCGTACCGAGCCGGAAATCCGGTGCGCCCGGCCCGCCATTGTCTCCGAAACGGGCGCAGGATGCCGTGCGTGGCTTTGGATACATCGTTCGGAACGTCCGACTTGTAACATAAAAATTAAGTCGAAACCACTGAATGTTAGCATTTATTGGCGAAGATCCCTCGTATAATATTCCATATTCTTTAATCACTGTGCGGTAGAATCCAAGCGTTTCGGCCACATTACCTCCTCTGTTGGCACCGTGGGGCCGCTCCGATATCGGTCCCGTGGGAAGGCGGGCATGCAGCGAAGCCGGACCGGGAATCGACGGACCAAGGAATCATGATTTTCCGCATTGTGCTTATATTGTTATGGAGACGGGCAAGCGAGCATCCACATCGTTCCGCAGCCCGCGTGAACCGGTCAGGACAGTGAAAATCACATCGCCCGTCATGCGCGCAGTACGACCGGGCCGCCGGCGATCGCGTGAAAGTCGAAAAAGAAGGACGCCGGTGCAATAACGGATTGTGTTGGTACGGAATATCTTTATAGTATCTGCATGGATCCGCACGACGGAGGAAAACCCCCGGTGCGGCATGCGGCGGTTCTTCCGCCCAGGGAAAGCCTTTCCGGCTCCCGTGGAGGGAGGCCGTCCCCGGAAGAAATCACACAATCCGTGGAGTGCCCATGCGCAAGGCTCTTTTTCCATTGTCTCTCCTTCTCGCGGTCCTGTGCTGCTCCGGTTGCATCAAGCCCAAGATCACCCTGTTTCCCGACGCAACCGAACCGCTCAGGGAATTCACCATACAAGGCGACGGGAAAGGGAAAATCCTCGTCGTCACCATCAAGGGTTTCATCTCCGACAGTGCCGGCAGCCTGCCATGGAAGCGCAGGTCCAACACCGTCCGGGAAGTGGTTTCCCAGTTGAAGCATGCGGAAAAGGACAAAGACGTCAAGGCGGTCGTTTTGAAGGTCGATTCCCACGGCGGCTCCGTGACCGCAAGCGATATGCTGTACCATGAGATCGTCAGGTACAAGGAGCGCAGCGGAGTGAAACTCGTGGTCGTGCTGATGTCGGTGGCCGCGTCGGGAGGCTACTACGTTTCCCTGCCCGCGGATTTCATCCTGGCCCATCCGACCACGATCACCGGTTCCATTGGGGTCGTGTTCCTGAGACCGAACGTCTCGGGCCTGCTGGGCAAGGCGGGAATCGAGGTGAACGTCGACAAATCGGGCCGAAACAAGGACATGGGCTCTCCTTTCCGGAAGGCTACTGTGGAAGAGCAGCAGATCGTCCAGGGGGTCATCGACGACATGGCCGGGCGGTTCATCAACCTCGTGTCGACGCACCGGAAACTCGGGGAAGCGGCAAAGGCCGATATCTCCTCGGCACGCATCTACACGGCGGCCGACGCGCTGCGGCTCGGCCTGGTAGACCGGATCGGCTACCTGGACGACGCGCTCGCAAAGGCCGGCATCCTTGCCGGCCTTCCGGACAACCCCAAAGTCGTCGTCTACCGCCGCGCGGAATATCCCGACGACAACCTCTACAACACGGCCGCGAACAAGCCCGCGACGCCCGAAATCCATCTTTTCGAACTGGGCCTGGCAGAGGCGCTCCCCCCTCTGGACAGCGGCCTTTATTACCTCTGGATGCCCGCCGGGGCGGACTGATACGACGCCCCCCCGCGGTCGTTTTCGGCTTCGACGAACGACCGTCCGCGGAGGACATGGCCGAACCCGCGCTGAGCGAAGACGACGCACGGAGCCGTTCCCGTCATCTCCGATGCTGGTAGCGGAGGCCGGGAAGAAAAGCGGCAGGCCGCTCCGGGCACAGAGGTCTTGCTCATCAGCCGAGCGGTTGGTAGAATAATAACTCTGCCAATAAGTTACGGAAGGGTGTCGGCGTTCGGCAAGCCGGCCCTCCAGGAAAGTCCTCGAGGGCTCCCGGTTTTCCCCGGTGAAGCGGAATCGAACGGTTTCAGCAACGCTCCACTCGAGGCAGACGACCAGTTCAGAGCGACTCTGCGCTGCACAGGTTCACAGGGGGATATCACCGCCGTATCCGTAGCCGGTTTCAACTTCGAAGGACGAGAGGGGAGTCAGTGCGTTCTGAAATCGGCAGGCTTGCCGCCCGTGCCGCCATTCTCATGCTTTCAGCCCTGCTGCTGGCGGTGTCCGCCGCATGCACGGATGGACCCGACCGCTCCGTTTCGACGAACGGGGCCACGGGCGTGAGCGACAACGAAATATTGATCGGTTCGTCCTGCGCACTTTCCGGCCGGGCGGCTTTCCTGGGCACCCAGGCGCTCCACGGGATGTTGTCTTTTATCCGGCAGGTCAATGAAGAGGGAGGCGTCCACGGCCGCCGGATCAGGCTCATCGCTCTCGACGACGCCTACGACCCCGCCCGATGCGTGTTCAACACGCAGCAACTGATCGGTGAAGACAGGGTATTCGCCCTTACTTGCTACGTGGGTACCCCCACGACCGCAAAAATCATCCCCCTCGTGGAGGAAGCCCGGATCCCTCTCATTGGGCTTGTCACCGGCGCCGCCATTTTTCAGGAACCCTTCCGGCCCAACATCATCAACATCCGGGCTTCCTATTACGCGGAAACCGACGAAGCGGTGAGACATTTCGTGGAGGATCTCGGCATCCGCAAGCTCGCCATATTCTACCAGCACGACGAATACGGTTTCGACGGGCTGACGGGAACGCAGCGCGCGCTGAACCGCTACGGGCTGGGACCGGTGGTGGAATC
>JAJFUA010000163.1 GCA_021372635.1 Desulfobacteraceae bacterium
AACATGCCCAACTGGAGGCTCTCATGCCCACGATGCGATTCATTGATCTGGCCGCCCAGCAGAAGCGGATTCGCAAGTCGATCGAAACCCGGATTCAGGCCGTTCTGGATCACGGGCAGTATATCATGGGGCCGGAGGTCAAGGCCCTCGAAAGTGCTCTCGCAAAGTATACGGGAGTGTCCCACGCCCTCAGTTGCTCTTCCGGGACCGATGCGCTGCTGCTCGCCCTCATGGCCTGCGGCGTAGAGCCCGGGGATGCCGTTTTCACGACGCCGTTCACTTTCATGGCCACCGCAGAGGTCGTCTCGCTGCTTCGGGCCACCCCCGTCTTCGTGGATGTGGACCCCGTAACGTACAACATCGATCCGAACGGGCTGGAACGCGCCGTGGAAGCCCTGGAGAGAGGCGACGCGTCCATCCATCCCCTTCCCGAAGGAGGGGCGAAACTCAGGCCGCGCGGAGTCATCGCGGTGGATCTTTTCGGCCTTCCGGCGGACTACGCCCGGATCAACGCCGTGGCGAAAAAACACGGTCTTTTCGTCATCCAGGACGCCGCACAGTCGTTCGGCGCCGAACGCTTCGGCAGAAAATCCTGTTCGATGGCCGACATCGGCTGTACTTCCTTCTTCCCGGCGAAGCCCCTGGGAGGCTATGGCGACGGCGGCATGTGCTTCACGGAAGATCCCGGCCTCCTCGACGCGATGGCCTCCTTTCGCGTGCATGGACAGGGGCACGACAAGTACGAAAACATCCGCATCGGCATCAACGGCCGCCTGGATACGCTGCAGGCCGCCGTCCTCCTTTCGAAGTTCGAGCTGTTCGAAGAGGAGATGCTCCTGCGCCGGCAGGTGGCCGAGCGCTACGATCGGCTGCTGAACGCGAAGGATACCCCGGTCGTGACGCCCCGGATTCCCGAGGGGTGCCTTTCCGCCTGGGCGCAGTACACGGTCGCCATAAAGGATGCGCAGGAGCGTCCCGCCATGCTGCAGCGGCTGCAGGACGTCGGAGTGCCGACCGCCATCTACTATCCGAAACCCCTGCATCTGCAGAAGGCTTTCGGCTATCTCGGCTACGGCGCGGGAGATTTTCCCGTGAGCGAATCGCTTGCCTCCCGCGTGTTCAGCCTCCCCATGCATCCTTATCTCGAGGAGGCGGACCAGGCGCGCATTGCGGCAGTGGTAACGGGCTGACGGGATGGCTCGACGGAAATCCCGGGTGCCGCGAAAGGATATGGATGCCCCCGCCGCACCCGGGGAAAGTTGCTGGAAGATATTTTTGGAAAAATGGAGGTCCCGGGTCTGAGACATCCGGGACCTTCGAGAACGGTTCTTCTTTTTGACCCTAACTCCCCGAGAACTGCCCGTAGACGGTCAGCCGCTCGCGGGCGCACCGGAGGTGACGCACGGGCGGGAAATGTTTCAGGGGGAAATGCGGGCCGTAAACGAGCAGGGTCCCGCCCCATCCCGAAAGCTGTTCTTCGATCCGGCCCAGCGGCTTGTCCGGGTATACGTAGAGGCAGTCGGCCCCGCCGATCCTCATCGAAAGATAATCCCCGCAGACGAAGTCCACTTTTTCCAGCAGAAGCAGGTGTCGTGCCGCCTCGCGGGCCGTGCGGCAGAGGTCCCGGTCGATTTCTATGCCGACAGCCCGTGTGAACAGGCCCGCGATGCAGGTGACCAGTCCGTCTCCGCTTCCCAGGTCCAGAAACAGCCTGTACCTTTCGAGACGAACCTTCCGGAAGAAGGCGAAAACATGGGGAGCCCTCGACGAGGCCCAGGCCCCCAGGGGGGTGAGACGGTAGCCGCAGGCTTCATCCGCTTCCTCCTGGCATTTCCGGTAATGGCGGATGATGGACGCAATGTTCGGCCCGTTCATCGGTTGGATTCACCGGCCCGGACGCAGCAGGCTGTTGGGCTTATGATACCCTCCCGGTACGGACGTTACCGGAAAGACCATGGCTTTTTTCCCGAGCAGAGTCCCTGGATTCGTGACCGCGTTGCAGCCGATTTCGACCCCGTCTCCCAGGATGGCCCCGAACTTGCGCAGTCCGGTGTCGATGTTCTCAGAGCCCATGCGGATTTTGATATTGTCCCCGATGATCTTCAGGTTGGCGAGTTTGGTTCCCGCACCGAGATTGCTGCCGCCCCCCAGGATGCTGTCCCCGATATAGGCGAAATGGCCGGCCTTCGCGCCGTCAAGCATGATGCTCGATTTCATCTCCGTGGTGTGCCCCACGACGCAGCGGTTTCCCACGATGCATTTCCCGCGGAGATACGCGCCCTGGCGGATTTCGGTCCGGGAGCCGATGATGGCCGGTCCCTTGATGAGCGCTCCGGGTTCGACGACCGTTCCCGGCCCCAGCCGGATGCGATCGTCCCACAGGACGGCGCCGGCGAACAGGACCACGGCTTCGGTCGTCTCCTCCCCGTCGATCTTCACACGGAAAGTGCCCTTGGTGACATCGCCGCCCAGGAGTTTGAATCCCTCGCGCAGGACCTCCCCTTTCCAGAGGACAGTCGTGCGGGGAAGCGGCTCGCAAAAAGTGCCCACGCCGGCGACGTTGCCGGTCGGATTCTTCTCCAGGTACGCTGAGATTCTGCCCAGCGCCTGCCATACGTAATCGCATCCGGAAAAGAGGTCGCGGCAATCGCAGGATTGCAGGTCAAAAAAAGCTTCCGGCTTCAGTTCGTCCATGAAAGTCCACCCGGTTCAAGAGGAAGTTGCGTTGGATTATGCGTTGAGGCGCGCGTGTTCGATTTTCATGCACTTGTTCATGACAACGGAAATGCCCGCACAACGGGCCTTGCCGGCCGCTTCGTTGTGCGCGAGTCCCAGTTGCATCCATATCCCGCCCGCCTCCACCTCGATGGCTTCGTCGACAATGGCGGGTATGGCGTCGACACTCCTGAATATATCCACGATATCGATGTGTTCGGGAACGGACCTGAGGTCCGGGTAGCAGGTTTCCCCGAGCACCTGCTTGTATTTGGGATTGACCGGAATCACTTTGTAGCCGTGCTCCATGAGGTATTTGAACACCTTGTGGCTGTCCCGCTCTTCCTTGTGGGAAACGCCCACCACGGCGATGGTCCGGGATTTCGCGAGCAAATCGGCCACTTCCTGTTCCGTGGCGTTGCTGTCAGGCATTTGGCACTCGGTCATGTCGTCCTCCTTTGAGTTGTTTCATCAAAATAGTCAAAGTGATCCCGGAGGTCAAGAACGCGGTCGGCGTCGCTCCAGGCGTATCTTCGGGCACGGAAGAGCGTATGCGTCGTTTCTATTGACAGAAGGAGCGAGGTGAAAGTAGTAAAGATGGAAAATGACTATGAGTTCGGCAAAGGGCTGCTTTCATGACTCATGGGTGAACGGAGGGCGATGGATACGGACGCGCAGGTTTTACTTTCCCTTTTGTGGGGCTTTCTCGCGGTCGCGGCGGGAATCGCCGCGGGGGCCGCGGGAGGGTGGTTTCTGTGGGGATCGAGGGCACATCAGGCTGTTGACGCGGTGAAAGCCGGGCTGGAGCTGGAACTGGCGGCGCTCCGGGAGCGACTCAACGCCCGGGAGCAGCAGTTGTTGGACCTGAAGGCGGTTTTCGGGACCGCAGCGGACGAAAACACCCGCTTGCGCGAAAGGCTCGGAACGGAAACCGAGAAGCGCGCGGCGGCCGAGGAAAAGAATTCCCGGATTCCCGAATTCGAAGCGCTGTGCAGGGCCATGGAAACCCAGATCGCCGCGCTGCGCGGGGAGAATGCGGGCCTGAGGGAAAAGCTTTCCGAAACGGCAGCTCGCCTTGCCGACGAACGCCTTGCGGCGGAAGAGAAGCTTGCGCTGCTGAACGACGCACGGGCGGGACTCACGAACGTTTTCCAGGCATTGAGCGCCGAGGCGTTGAGGAGCAACAGCCGTTCCTTTCTGGAACTGGCCGGGACTGTGCTGGAGAAATACCAGGAAGGGGCCAGGAACGACCTGGAATTTCGTCGGCAATCCATTGCCGAACTCGTAAAACCTCTCAAGGAATCCCTTCAAAAATTCGATGAAAGAGTGGGAGAGATCGAAAAGGCCCGAACTTCGTCCTATGTCAGTCTGAACGAACAGATCAAATCGCTTGCGAGCGGTCAGGGGTTGCTGCGGACGGAAACCGCCGCCCTGGTCCAGGCTTTGCGGTCGCCGTGCGTGAGAGGGCGATGGGGGGAGATCCAGCTCAAACGGGTGGTGGAACTGGCCGGCATGCTGGAATATTGCGATTTCCAGCAGCAGGAATCCGCCACCGTCGAAGGAGGGCGGCTGCGGCCGGACATGATCGTCCGGCTGCCGAACCGGCGCAATGTCGTCGTGGATTCCAAGGCTCCCCTGCAGGCTTACCTGGATGCGCTGGAAGCCAGGGACGACCGGGCCCGGGAGGAAAAGCTCAAGGATCACGCCCGCCAGATTCGCGCTCATCTCGTCCAGCTGAGCAGCAAGGCCTACTGGGAACAGTTTCGGCCGGCTCCCGAATTCGCCGTACTCTTCCTGCCCGGCGAAACGTTTTTCAGCGCGGCGCTCGAGCAGGATCCCTCATTGATCGAATACGGCGTCGACCGGCGGGTGATTCTGGCAACGCCGACGACCCTTATCGCTCTTTTGCGGGCCGTTGCCTATGGATGGCGGCAGGAGCAGGTTGCGGAAAACGCCATGGCGATCAGCGAGCTGGGCCGGTCGTTGTACGATCGCATCCGCACTCTGGCGGTCCACTTCGCCGATATTCGCAAGGGCCTGGACCGGACGGTGGATGCCTACAATAAAGCCGTGGGGTCGATGGAAGGCCGGGTGCTGAGCGCTGCCAGGAGATTCAAGGATCTGGGGGCGTCGAACGGGAACGAAATCGAACCGGCGGAGACGGTCGACAAGGCGGTGCGGAGCCTGTGCGCCCCTGAACTGCTTTCGCTTGCAAGGGATGGGAATCATGATAAATTAGAGCATCCGGATTGCCGGAATGTCGAGAAGGACGATTGACGCTTGGGGTTGAGGGTAACGGTCAGTGAACCGGAGGTGCGGCGGGAATGAACCCGATCGGCCTGCATGAAACGGGCGGCATGGAGGAACGCAACTGGTGAACGGTTCAATGCGTGTCTTGATAGTCGACGATCACTCCTCGATGAGAAGCGTCCTGAGGAAAATGCTCCATCAGATGAGGTGTTTTGAAACGATCGAGGAGGCCGGAGACGGCGAGGAGGCTTGGGAGAAACTCCAATGCCAGCCCTACGATCTGGTCATCTGCGACACAGACATGCCCAAGCTCGACGGTGTCGAACTGCTGAAGCGCTGCGGCAGTGTCCCGGCGCTCAAGGAGCTTCCCTTCCTGATGATTTCGGCCGACGCGCTTCCGGAGACGGTGGCGCACGCGAGCGAGTGGGGTGCCGCCGATTACCTGGTCAAGCCGTTTTCCTTCCAGGCCCTTCGAACGCATATCGAGGAACTCTTCGACCGGTGGCGCACTCCCGAGGAATCCCTCTTCCGGCAGGTGGAAAAACTGAGGGAAACGGGGCGGGCAAAGGATGCTCTGCGCAAGATCGGGCAGATCGAAGAGGCCACGGGTTCGCTGAAGCCCCGGTGGCTGAACCTGCGCGCGGAGTGCCTGATGGCTCTCGGTGAACTGGAAGCGGCGTCGCAGACGCTGGAGAAGATTTTCGAGACCGCCGACAGCCTGATTGCGGCGCACAAGAACTATGCCGAAGTGCAGTTGAAGCTGGGGAACACCGCCAAAGGGATCGACGCCCTGGCGAAGGCGGACAGTCTCAGCCCGATGGAGGCGGAGCGGAAGATCCACCTTGGAGGCCTCCTGATGCAGTCGGGCCGGGAAGAGGACGGGAGCAAGCATCTGCAGGCGATCCTGAAGGAGTTTCCCCAGAAGGTTCGGGAGGCTTCCCGCATGAAGATAGCGGAGCTTTACCTGGAGAGCGGCCGGTTCGAAGATGCGGAGAAACTCTACGTGAGGGTACTGAAGGCCAATCCCATGGAGAGCATAGAAACCTACAACCGGCTGGCCATCGCCCTGAGGCGCCAGGGCAAGTTCGCGGACGCGGAGAAGTATTACGCCATGGCGCTGAAGATTTACCCGGACAATGCGCCGATCTACCACAACATCGGGGTGTTGCAGATGAACCGCCAGCAATACGCGCAGGCGGCGGAGAACTTCAGGAAGGCGCTGCAGCTCGATCCCGAATTCGCCGACGCCCGGAAGATGCTCAAGACCGCCCTGGAAAAGCTGCCGAAACCCGCCTGAGAAGAAATCCCCCTTGTGAACAGTCATCCAGCCGGCCCGGTGTCCGGATTCCGGTTTTTTCCGGACGGGAACGGGCAGGCGGGAGGGCGGCGCCGTTTCGGGCGAAGGGGCAAATCGCTATTCCCGGCCGTGATTTCTACATTTTTCGGCGGGAAGGCGTTACTTTCCTGGTGAACTCCTGTGCGGTTTGTGCTAAATTGTTACGATAGGAACTTTTTCCTAAGTTCCTCCCATGGCGCGAAGATTGCAACCAGGACCGCCAGGACCAGGTAGAGGGCTACGAGCGATGCCGGATACGTCAAGTAGAGAAATGCGTAGAGAGGAAAAAGCAATGCCAGAGACAGTGCCAGTCTGACCCCGAGAGCCACGCAACTGCAAGTTTTTTGTTCCTGATTCCCGTTCATGATCCGTCTCCATTTCCTGTTTGCATCCGCGATGCTGAACTGCTGCGACCGTTTACTCCGTTCCTGAAAATTCCCGCAATACTACCTTGACTTTTGAAAAGGGGCAAGAGTGTTCCGTATGCCAAAAGAGAGTGTGATTGTTGACAGAGGATGATTTGTAAATAGGGGTTATCGCCTTTGTCCATCTTTATTTATGGGGTTGACCTTTTGCGCATGGATCATTTAAAACCTACGAGCAAAGAAAAACTCTCCATACCGGCATATCTTTTTATTGCGCGGAGATTTCCGTTTGTGTATAACTGGCCACAAAAAATGAGAATTTATAGAATGCAAGAAGTGTGCCCGGCGTTTGCCGGCACCCGGACGAGGAGATTGCGCCCAATTGCTGGCGGGGTTCTCAATATGTTCTTAATCAGCCTAGGAGGATAAGCATGGCAAACGCAGTAACACAAAGCATTCTGGTGGTCGGAGGCGGTATGAGCGGTCTGACCGCCGCCATCGAAGC
>JAJFUA010000175.1 GCA_021372635.1 Desulfobacteraceae bacterium
AATTCGTTCATCACTTTCAAGCGAACATGGAGGAAAAAAGATGTTTAAAGTTACAGTTGACAAGGACAAGTGCACTGGCGACGCCGAATGCGTAGATGTTTGCCCCGTCGACGTTTACGAATTGGTGGACGGCAAAGCGGAACCCGTCAACGAAGATGAGTGCCTGGGATGCGAAAGCTGCGTCGAGGTTTGCGAGCAGAACGCCATCACGGTGGAAGAAGTTTAGTACGGGTTTTATCCTTAGCATGTCCGCAAGCCATCCGGTTTCCTGGATGGCTTGTTTATTTTTTTGGGGGCGGTTTGTCGATGTATTGCCCCTTTCCCCCCGGCGACGCCGGGTCATGGAATGCAAAAACCCGCCAGAGGACCTGCCTGGCGGGTTCGATTTCCGGAAACGAAATCGCTACTTCTGTGCAGGATGGCAGCCGGTACAGGTCACGGGGGCCTTCGTATCGGGCTTTTCCTTTTTCAGTTTCTGATGGCAAGCTACACAGTTGTTATGGTAAGCGAGCTTAAGATTGAGTTTTTGTTGATCCGGCGGTAGCTTTTTCTCGCCTTCGATCGTAGGTTCGGTATGGCACGCCTCGCATTTCTGTACGGCGTCGCCTTCCTTCCACACGTTTTTGCCGTCCTTGTAAACGTGGTGGCAGTCCGCACACGCTACCTTATAGTCTTCGTTGTGCTTTTTGTGCGTGAGTTCTACGGGAGCTTTAGTAGGCTTCGCGAACAGCGCAGCTTTGATAGTGATTTTTTCAGGCCCCTTGTCTGCGGCGATAACCGCGAACGCCGCCGTAAGAACGAACAAAGTGGCCACGAATACGCATAAAATCGACTTTCCTCCTCGCATCAGCTATTGTCACCTCCTTTCCGCATGAAATGATCCTGAGAATTACTGACCCACACCCTGCCGCCATTCTAGTGAATGTTCTCCGCATGTCAAGAACGTAATTCCGCATGGGCTGCGAACTTGCACCATGATTGTTGCACAGTGATGCAAAGTGATTATCCTTCCATATGAAGATGCACGCCGGGTTTCGCAATATCTCAGACACGGAAAATGATTCATGCTTCCTCCGGTCATTCCGGCCGGGAGAAGGGCCAACCGGACCTGCGCGAGGTGACGATGCAGTTTCAAAGACTCTTCTTCAGGAACAGGGAGGGCAAGAGACTTTCTGCCCGCCTCGACCTCCCTGTCGACGAAAAACCCTTCGCCTATGCCCTATTCGCGCACTGCTTCACCTGTACGAAGAACTTCACGGCCATTGTGAACATCAACCGGGAGTTGGCGAGGGCGGGGATCGCGGTGCTGCGGTTTGATTTCACTGGGCTGGGGGAGAGCGAGGGCGATTTTGCGGAGACGAATTTCACCTCCAATGTGAGCGACCTCGTTGCCGCGGCCGATTTTCTAAAATCCGATTTCGAGGCCCCGCGGCTTTTGATCGGGCATTCCCTCGGCGGGGCCGCCGTTTTGCAGGCATCGGCCAACATCCCTTCCGCTTCCGCTCTGGCCACGATTGCCGCGCCGGCGAACCTCTCGCAAATGTCCGGTTACCTGCGGAGTTCCACGGGAGAAATCGCCGCCGACGGGGAAGGGCACATCGGCCTGGCGGGGCGGCATTTCAAGATCAAGAAACAGTTCCTGGACGATCTGGACCGAACGCGCATGGAAGAGTCCATCCGCAACCTGGGAAAGCCTCTGCTCGTCCTGCACTCTCCCGCAGACAACATTGTGGACGTAGAAAATGCGGAACGGATCTTCGAAGCGGCGCGGCAGCCGAAGAGTTTCGTATCCCTGGACGGGGCCGACCACCTTCTGTCCAACCGGTCGGATTCCCAATACGTCGGCGTGGTGCTTTCCGCCTGGGTGCAGAAATATATAGAACTGCCCCGCAAGGCGAGGCCGCAAAGAAACCTGACGGACAACCGGGTCGTGGTGCGCACGGGAAAAAGCGGCTTCCGGACGGAGATCGACGCCGACGGGCACAGCCTTATCGCGGATGAGCCGATTTCGGTGGGTGGGTCGGATACCGGCCCGACCCCCTACGATTACCTGGTCACCGCGTTGGGATCCTGTACCACCATGACGCTCCGCATGTATGCCGACCGGAAAGGATGGCCCCTGGAATCGGTCACCGTACGCCTGAAACACAGGAAGATTCACGCAAGCGACTGCGTGCAATGCGAAACACGGGATGAAAAGATCGATCAGATCGACAGGGAGATCGAACTTGCGGGTCCGATCACCGACGATCAGAGGAAGAGACTCCTGGAGATTGCGGACAGGTGCCCGGTGCACCGGACGCTGCATTCCGAGGTGAACGTGCGGAGTTGGCTGAAAGAATGACTTGGAGCGGGATTTCCGGAAGGAATCCCGGCAGCGTGCGGCCGTGCTCTTCCGACCGGGTGCAGTGGGGCAGGCAGGACTTGAACGACCCGGTATGGAACTATGTTTTATCGGCACTCTGCTTATGGTATATATAACTTCTTTTGTCTCACGCTCCAGCGATCCTGGTTGCCGGGCAGTGTGTGTGGCCTGATGATCCGGCATTATCTTTGATGAGGTGACAGGAGTCAGGCTGCAGGTGTATTCGAGCCATGCAGCGGATGCGTGGCACATGAGCATTTTGAATGGGAGGAAGTTGTATGAAACTGCCGTTGCAGATCAGCGCCCGAAATGTGGATCTTTCCGCCCAGGCGGAGGACCTCATTCGTGAAAAGGCGGAAAAACTGGACCGTTTTTACGACAAGATCATCGGATGCCGCATCAAGGTGGATGTTCCCCACCGGAGCCAGCGCTCTGGTGTGCTGTTTGACGTGCGCATCGACATAACCGTTCCCGGTGGTGAACTCATGGTGAGGCGCGAACCCGGAGACGACCTCCACGTGGCGATCGTGAACTCTTTCGATGTGGCCCAGCGCAGGCTCAAGGAATATGCCGAAAAACAGCGGGGAGACGTGAAGATCCACGAGATGAAGCCCGTGGCCCGTGTCAGCAAGCTCTTCCCCGATGAGGGGTACGGATTTCTGACCACACCCGAAGGCGTGGAGGTTTTCTTCCATGAAAATGCAGTGCTCGACGGCAAATTTGAGGCGCTCGTGGTGGGGACCCCCGTCAATTTCGTGGAGCGCCAGGGGGACAAGGGACCCCAGGCCAGTTCGGTGACCATTGTAAGCATTGCCTGATGCCGGCCGCCGGTGACGGGGATCTGTTTCCGGATCGCTCCGGATTCACGGACAAAGGGGGGAAACAGAGGCAAGGGTCTCCCCCTATTGCAGGAATGAAAGCAGGGCTTCGGCCCTGCAATCTTTTTTGTGGGCATAAGAGACGGAACGGGACGGGAGGCGTTCTATGTTCTGGG
Organism: Desulfobacteraceae bacterium; assembly: GCA_021372635.1. GTDB lineage: Bacteria > Desulfobacterota > Syntrophobacteria > Syntrophobacterales > Syntrophobacteraceae > JAJFUA01. Next base: position 3,360 of record JAJFUA010000175.1, read on the forward strand.
GGTTCGATGTCTTGATCGTATTGCTGCTCATCGCGTTGAACGGCTTCTTCGCCATGTCGGAGTTCGCCCTCGTGTCGGCTCGGAAGGCACGGCTTCAGCAATCAGCCGAGGAAGGGAATCCCAGGGCTCTTGCAGCCCTGGAGCTTGCCAACGCACCGAACCAGTTCCTGTCCACCGTTCAGATCGGCATCACGTTGATCGGCGTCCTGAGCGGGGCTTTCGGCGGGGCGACCCTTGCGCACAAGTTCGGCGGATTTCTTGCCCGCTATCCGCTCCTGGAGCCTTACAGCGATTCCATCGCGCTGGGATCCGTGGTCGTCGTCATCACTTATCTCTCCCTGCTGGGTGAACTGGTGCCGAAACGGCTGGCCCTGAGCGATCCGGAGCGAATTGCAGCCCGGGTGGCCGGTTTCATGCACATACTTTCGAAGATCGCCTATCCGGTCATCAGGTTGTTGAGCGTCTCCACGGAATTTCTGCTGAAGTTCCGGAGAGCGGGCGGGGCGGGCCGAGTGCCCATAACCGAAGAAGAGATCAAGATCCTCATCGGCCAGGCGACGGTGGCCGGAGTGTTCGAGGAAGCCGAAAAGGAAATGGTGCAAAGGGTGTTCCGGCTGGGTGACAGGCGTGCCGGTTCACTGATGACCCCGCGTCAGAAAATCGAGTGGATCGATCTGGGCGAATCGAGCGAAAAAAATCGCCGCAAGATCCTGAACAGCCCCTTTTCCCGTTATCCCGTCTGCCAGGGCAAGCTGAGCAACGTGCTGGGCGTTCTGCACGTAAAGGCGCTCCTCAACCGAAACCTGTCCGGCCAGTCGGTCGATCTCCGCTCCCTGGTCGAGCAGCCGTTGTTCGTCCATGAGAACATGCACGTCCTGAATGTGATGGAGTCGTTGCGGAAGTCCGGAACTCAGATGGCGCTCGTCATCGACGAATACGGGACCATCGAAGGCTTGGTGACCTTCAACGATATACTCGAGGCCATCGTGGGGGAAATCCCGTCCCTCGATCAACTCGAAGAACCCCGGATCGTCAGGCGGAAAGACGGTTCCTACCTTGTCGACGGAATGCTCCCCGCCGACGAAGTGAAGGAGTTGTTCAACATCCGGAAGCTTCCCGGTGAGGGGCTGGGGTACTACGAGACTCTGGGCGGCTTTGTGATGACCTATCTCAGGCGGGTGCCCAGCGAAGGCGACAGCTTTTCCTGCTGCGGCTTGAGCTTCGAAGTGGTCGACATGGATGGGCACAGGGTCGACAAGGTTCTCGTCAAGCCGCTCGAACCGGACGACCGTGGGGAGGAAACACCCGCAGAATGAAGCGTGTTTGCGGATGCAAATAACGCTTTGCCTAAAGGCGGCAGCGTGGTTATTGTATCATCCGGTCGCCGATGCGTGACAGCTCCCAGCAATACGGAGGAAGAACTATCCCTTTATGGATGAAGGCGCCTGTTCGACAAGCAGCGGGGGACGAGTTCGCGGCACCGTCTGGCTGCCTGCAGGCCGGCGGGACGTAAGACGGCACGGTGCATTGGCCCGCACAGATAAAAAGAGGAAGCGCGCAGATGCTGCAACTGTATAATACCATGTCCAGGAGCAAGGAGGTCTTCAGGCCCCGCCGCGAAGGGGAGGTCAAGATGTTCACCTGCGGGCCCTCGATTTATGCCAGGCCGCACGTGGGCAATTTCCGCACATTCCTCTGGGAAGACGTGCTGCTGAGGTACCTGGAATATCGAGGGAACCGCGTGCTGCGCGTCATCAATTTCACCGATGTGGAGGATAAGGCCCTCGAGGAGGCAGGGAAAAAGGGTGCGACGGTGCTGGAGCTGACTGAAAGCATGTCGCATCACTTTTTCGATGATGCGAAGCTGCTCCGGATCAAACTCCCCGATTTCATCCCCCGTTCTTCGACTTCCGTGGATCAGGCGGTCAGGTTGATCGACGTGATGCTGCAAAAGGGCTGCGCCTACCGCCACGAAGGCGATATTTTCTTCGATCCCCTGAAATTCAAGGGCTTCGGCAAGCTGTTCCGGCTGGACATGAGCCGATGGCCGCGGGAAAGGAAGAGGTTCAAAAGGGACACTTACAACGGCAGGCGCTGGAACCTGGGGGATTTCATCCTGTGGCACGGCTGCAAAGCCGGGGAAGACCTCTGCTGGGATACGGAAATCGGCAACGGGCGCCCTTCATGGAACATCCAGGACCCCGCGATCATCACCAAGCACCTCGGGTTTACCATCGATATCAGCTGCGGCGGAATCGACAACCTCTACCGTCACCACGACTACAACATCGCGGTCATCGAATCCGTTTCGGGCGAGGAGTTCGCGAACTACTGGATGCATTGCGAACATCTTCTCGTCGGGGGGAAGAAGATGTCGAAGAGCATCGGGAACATCGTTTACCCGGAAGACCTGCTGCGCGCAGGTTACGATGCACGGCAGCTCCGCTTCTATCTCATCTACGGGCGGTATCGAAAGCGGATCAACCTGACGGATGAAAACCTGCGCTCCGCGGCCTCCCGGCTGGGTGCTTTCCGGGAAATGGTCGAACGGATCATCGGGACCGTTCCTGGAGACGAAAACGAAGCTTCCACCGGCGGGGAAGCCGCCGAATGGGTCGGGAAGCTGATCCCGTCGTTTGAAAAGGCCATGGACGACGACCTCGATATGGAAACCGCCTTCGACGACGTGTGCGGGGTGGTGGAAAAGCTGGAAAAACTGAAGCGGGAAGGTCGGCTCAACAGCGGCGACGTCGTCTGCATCGAGGGAGATCTCCGAAGAATCGACGAGGTCTGGCAGGTGGTCTTCCCATGACGCGCCGGGACCATCCGGGACTTCAGTGTGTCGGCTCTAAATCCGCCGGTCCCTCAATCCAACGGGAAATCTTCTGTAGCAATTCCGGACGCCCTTGCTGCGTTTCCGCCGAAAAAAGCACCAGGTCGTCGGCTGGTATGCCCAGGCTGAGCGACGCTTCCTTAAGCCTCGGGCGCCATTCTCCCCGCTTGATTTTGTCCGCCTTCGTCATTACCGCCACGGTATCGAGGTGACGGTCCTGGAGCCAATGGAGGAGGTTCAGATCGTGCGGGGTCGGCGGGTGGCGCACGTCGAGGATCAGGACGATTCCCTTGAGCGACGGGCGGGCGCTGAGATAGTTCTCCACCATCGGGCCCCACTGCGCCCGGATCTTTTCGGAAACCCTGGCGAAGCCGTAGCCGGGAAGATCCACGAAATAAAACTCGTTGTTTATCCTGAAAAAGTTGATGGTTTGCGTCCGCCCGGGAGTCTTGCTGGTCTTCACCAGTTTCTTGCGCTGCACGAGGCAGTTGATAAGAGAAGACTTTCCGACGTTCGAGCGCCCCGCAAATGCGACCTCGGGCAACTCGGCCGGGGGATACTGGTCCTGGTGGACGGCCGATTTCACGAATTCGGCCGTTCGTATCGGGAAGACAATTTCCATCAGTGCCGTTCCTGTAGGTATTGTTCTATTCTCCGGAGTCCCTCGGCGATGTTCTCGAGGGAGTTCGCGTAGCTCAAACGCACGTAGCCTTCGCCGTTCGCTCCGAAATCGATCCCCGGCGTGATGCCGACCTTGGCGTTGTTGAGAATTTCAAAAGCGAATGCGTAGGAGTCCCCGGTATACCTCTTCGCGTTGGCGAACACATAGAAGGCGCCCGTTGGCTCCACGGTAATACCGAAGCCGATTTCCCGCAACCGGCGGATGATGAATAGCCGCCGTTCATTGTAGGTATCGCGCATCCTGCGGACATCCTCCATGACGCTGGGGTCGGTGAGCGCGACGCAGCCGGCCGCCTGGGCGACGGAGTTGGCGGAGATGAAAAAGTTCTGCATCATTTTCTGCATCGGCCGAATCAGTTCCTTCGGTACGATGAGATAGCCCAGCCGCCAGCCGGTCATGGCAAAGAGCTTGGAAAAGCCGTTGAATACGATGCAATGGCGCGTGAATTCCAGGATCGACCGGGCCCGCCCCTCGTAAACCAGCCCATGGTAAATCTCGTCGCTCAGTACCCACCGGCCCATGTCGGCGATTTCCGCCATTCGCTGCGGTTCGAGGAGATTTCCCGTGGGGTTCGCGGGGGAGTTGATGAGGATGGCCCTGGTGTTTGGCGTAAGGGCCTTGCGGATCGCCTCGGGGCGATACTGAAAGGCGTCTTCCTCGTAGACATCTATCGTTTTCGGAACGCCTTCGAGAAACTGAACGAAATTCTTGTAGCAGGCGTAGTGAGGGTCTGAAAGGATCACCTCTTCCCCGCAGTTCAAAATCGTGCTCAGCGCCACGAGAAAGGCCGGAGAACTGCCCGAAGTGACGAGGATCTGGTCCGGGTCGAGATCGTTTACGCCGTAGGTGTCGGCGTAATAGGCACAGATGGCTTCCCTCAGTGGAAGGGCTCCCAGGCTGTGTGTGTACCGGGTGTCGTCCCGTTTCAGTGCCTCCACCGCCGCTGCCTTGATCGCTTCGGGAGTGCTGAAATCCGGTTCCCCAATTTCAAGATGGATTACGGACTCACCCGCTCGTTCCAGCTTCTGCGCCTGTTCGAGAACATCCATCACGATGAACGGCTTGATATCCTGAACTCGTCTGCAAAT
>JAJFUA010000188.1 GCA_021372635.1 Desulfobacteraceae bacterium
TGTTCGAAATATGCAACAAAGTTGCATCCGTTTCAAGGGGAAAGCACCCGGCTCCCCCGAAAGGTTCGGCACGGAGAGAGGCATGCCTTCTTATTATTTGACAAATCCGCGGGCGGCGTATACCCTACCGAAACGCTATGAATAATCGAGGGTTCGCCTCGCCCCGGCGAACGAAACGGCTTCCGCCGGCGGCGGGCGGGCGCAGCATTCAGGAGAACCGTATGGCGAAAACGATCGAGGAAATCAACGAAAAGATCCGGACAGGGAAGGCGGTGGTGTACACCGCCGAAGAGATCATCGAAGTCGTGAAGAACAAGGGGGTCCAGAAGGCCGCCGCGGAAGTGGACGTGGTAACTACGGGAACTTTCTCCCCCATGTGCTCCTCCGGTGCCTATTTCAACGTCGGGCACACCAAGCCGCGCATGAAGCTCGGCGGCGGCGTGGTTACCCTGGACAACGTTCCCGCCTATACCGGGTTCGCCGCGGTCGATCTGGTGCTCGGCGCAACGGCCGTGCCGGAAGACGATCCCTTGAACAAGATACATCCCGGGAAATTTCCCCACGGGGGTGCCCACGTCATCGAGTCGCTCCTTGCCGGCAAGGACGTGAAGCTCGTGGCGAGCACCTACGGCACCGACGACTATCCCCGTCGCAAGCTGGAGACGTGGATCAGGCTGGAAGACATGAACGAAGCCGTTCTGCTGAACTTCCGGAACTGCTACCAGAACTACAACGTCGCGGTAAACCTTTCCGACAAGCCGCTCTACACTTATATGGGCGTCCTCCAGCCGAAGATGAGGAACGCCACCTATTCCTGCGCGGGACAGCTCAGCCCTCTCATGAACGACCCCTACTACCGGACCATCGGCATGGGGACCCGGATTTTCCTCGGAGGCGGCATCGGCTACGTCGTCGGCCCCGGCACCCAGCACAACCCATGCGTTCCCCGCACCAAGGGCGGCATCCCCCGTTCGGGCGCGGCGACCCTTTCGGTCAAGGGAGACCTCAAGCAGATGAGCGCACGCTGGATCAAGGGGGCTTCCTTCATCGGTTACGGCGTGACGATGGCCGTGGGCATCGGCATTCCCATCCCCATCCTGGACGAGGAGATGCTCTTGTACACCACCGTGACGGACACCGACATCGTGGCCCAGATCATCGATTACAGCGACGGCTATCCCAACTGCGTCCCCGGGAGCCTGGGGGAAGTGACCTACGCGGAACTGCGCTCGGGAACGATCACCGTGAAGGGGAAGAAGGTCCCGACCGCCGGGCTTTCCTCTTTCTCCAGGGCAAGGGAAATTGCGGGGATTCTCAAGGGCTGGATCCAGGCCGGAAGCTTTTTCCTCACGCGACCCGTGGAGACGCTGCCTTCGGCAGACTCGGGAATCCGGTTCAAAGGACTGAAAGAAAGGCCGATCCTGAACGGCGCCCCGGAACCTCAGCCGGTCCCGGCCCCAGCATCAGGCCGGTAAGCCATAGAAGGAGGTGTGCAACATGGCCATCAAACGACTGGTACTCAGCTTTCCGCCGCACATGATCGATCAGCCGATCACCTATCAACTGGTGAAAAAATACGATCTCATGGTGAACATCCTGAGAGCCCGGATCACTCCCAACGAAGAAGGCCGGCTGGTTATGGAGATATCGGGCAAGAAGAAAAACCTGGACGAAGGCCTCGCCTTCCTGGACGACCTCGGCGTCCGCGTAGAACCGCTCGCGCACGACATCCGGTGGTATGAGGACCGGTGCATCGAGTGCACGGCCTGCACGTCCATCTGCCCGACGGGGGCGCTCTCCGTGAAGAGGCCCGAAATGCGCGTCACGTTCAAGCACGAAAAGTGCATCGCCTGCGAGCTTTGCCTCCCCGCCTGTCCCTACAAGGCGCTGGAAATCGTTTCCTAGCGAAGAGCGGCAGGATGCTCCGCATCCGCAGCCGCTCCACGTCCTTCGCTATCCGGGACGCCCCTTTCGGGGCTCCCGGATATGCCCCCCTCCCGTCAGAGCAGAAAAACAAAGAACACGGATACGCAGCCGACGGTAAGAAGCACCGAACCCAGGAGAAACAGGTCCGGGTGCCTGGGGGGCGTACTGCGGCTCGGACTCTTCCCCGGAGAGCGCCCTCATCTGCTCAGCCTGCCGCTTTTGAACTTCGACCATTTTCTGCCAGTGGTCGTTCACTGCCTTGCCGGTCCGCGAGACGCTCTGCGGGGAATTCCTCTCGCTGGCCTTCCGATCGAAAATACAGCGCAATGGGTTTTGCGGTCAGGTTGATGAAGATGAGGCACACAAAAGCGTAGGCAAGCGGTTTGAGCGCCGCCGTCACCGGATTGCCCGGCGCGTCCTCCGACCGGCCCGAGAGCAGAGACTGCACCGATTCCGGGGGCAGCCGGAACGTCCGGGCGAGCTTTTCGGCAGCCTTCTCCGGATCGACGCCTTCCTTCGACTTTCCCTCAAAGACTACCTGGAACTGAACGGGCTCCGTGCTTTTCTCCTGGTTCATCGTCGGGCTCTGCATCCCACAACGCACTATGGCATAATCGGCAGAAGCCGCAAAAATCGTTATAAAAACAATAGAGTTGCAGACTGTCTGTCGCAGCTCCGGAGGATGCCGTTGGGGGAGAAAAGAGCCTCCGGGCTGCGCAACCCATTCTCGGGCATGCGCCAACGGATCTGTTTGACAAATGAAAAGTCCCGGGGTAGTGTTTGATTGAACAGCCGTTAGGGGTGCCCCGAGCGAGGGGCTGAGAAGAAACCCTTATACACCTGATCTGGGTAGTACCAGCGTAGGGAAATGGCTGAAAAAGCGCTTCGTTTTTTCAGACCGTTTCCGCTTCGGATTCGGTCTTTTTTTTGTCCAGGCAGTTAACCTCAATTCAAATCGCCAGGCATAGCCTGCATCATGCCAGCGGGGGAAAACGGCAGTTGACCGGGCAGTTCGCCTGCCCGATCGCCGGGGGAGAGGTTCCCCACCCTTCGAAAGACGGCCTTTCATGGAAAGACAGGCTGACGCAATGACCGACACCGAACGGGAAATCTACCGGCGAAACATCCTTCTCGAAGGAGTGGGCGAGGAAGGGCAGCGAAGACTCCTGGAGAGCCGCGTCCTGGTGGTGGGCGCCGGGGGCCTCGGCAGCCCCGCGCTCTTCTATCTCGCAGCCGCCGGAGTCGGAGAGATCGCCATCGTGGACGCCGACCGCGTCGACCTCTCCAATCTCCAGAGGCAGATCCTCCACGGACGGGGGGACGTGGGCCACCCGAAAGTCGATTCCGCAGGCCGAAGCCTCCTCCGCCTGCGGCCCGACCTGCGCCTCACCCTGCATCCCGTTCGCCTCACCGAAGACAATGCACCGGAAATCCTCCGCGGCTTCGACTTCGTCATCGAAGCGACGGACAACTTCCAATCCAAGTTCCTCGTGAACGACACGTGCGTCCGTTCGGGTACGGCATTTTCCCATGCGGGCATCCTGGGGATGTGCGGGCAGACGATGACCGTCGTTCCGGGAAAAGGCCCCTGCTACCGCTGCGTGTTTGAAGACGTGCCCCCCGCCGGAGCCGTGAAAACCACGAGCGAAGTCGGTGTGATGGGAAGCGTCGCCGGAGTGCTCGGCGCCGTCCAGGCCACCGAGGCCATCAAACACATCCTGAACCTGGGCAGATTGCTCGTCGGCAGGCTGCTCACCTGGGACGCCCTTTCCATGACGTTCCGGGAAGTCGAACTGCCGCCCGGCAGGCAATGCCCCGTTTGCTGCGGAAGGACCTGAAAATCCCCCCGCACGGAAAGGTGGATGAAAAATGGACAAGCCGTTGATCGTCGCCGGCCGCCCGTTCGGTTCGCGACTCCTCATGGGTACGGGAAAGTTCTCTTCCCCTTCGGTGATGACGGATGCTTTGGAAGCCTCCGGCACGGAAATCGTGACCGTCGCCCTGCGGCGCGTCGACCTGGAAAACCCGGGGGACAGCATCCTGAACGCCATCGACAGGAAGCGCTACCTCCTGCTTCCGAACACCTCCGGCGCCCGGGACGCCCAGGAAGCCGTGCGCCTGGCCCGCCTGGCCCGCGCCGCCGGCTGCGAGCCCTGGGTGAAGCTCGAAGT
>JAJFUA010000190.1 GCA_021372635.1 Desulfobacteraceae bacterium
AGGGGAATGTCCTGCGTGACGGCAAGATCGCACGGCCCGGCATGCTCCGCGATGTATTCGTCGACGACCTCCGGCCCCATGCCGACACGAACCGTCGAAAGATGCACCGAATCGGGAAGGCCGATACGCTTGTTGGCGACAAAAACAGCCGCTATCGACAGCCGCAGGGCCGCACGGACGATCACATCTTTGATCGCGGCCGGACAGGCATCGGCATCCACCCATATTTTCATCGACTCACTCCCGGATCGGTTCTGGAATCTGAAAAACGGCACGTTCATCGCGCTGTTGCATGATAACAGGAGAAACGGCTTTTTCACAGCCCTTCCCCGTGCGGAAGGGCTCTCCGTCATCACGCGGTTCTTCCCGTGCGGCACTTCCCCCTTGACAGGGAATCCGCTCGAAGGATAAACAAGTCCGCAGCCGGATATCTCTTGCCCGACAACATACCGTAAGGATTCCGAAATATGAATTCGAAAGTGCCCGTACTTCTCGTCCAGATGCCCTTCGCCTATCTCATGACGCCCGCCCTGGGGCTCAGCCTCTTCAAGGCGATCCTGGAAAGAGAGCGAATCCCTTCCATGATCCTCTACTTCAACTTTCTCTTCGCCAGGCGCCTGGGGGCCGGCCGGTACCTGACCGATGTGGAACCGCACATCTCCGAAGGGAGCAATCTCTTTGGCGAATGGATCTTCTCCGGGTCGGTTTTCGACCAGTCCCCGGAAGCCGTCGAGGAGTACCTCGCCAGGGTCTCCGAAGCTCCGCGGGACCCCTTCGAAAGCTGCGGCGGGCTGGAACGCCCCGGCATGGTCGCCCTCCTCCGGGAACTGCGCGGCCGTGTGGACGCGTTTCTCGACCACTGCGTGGAAGAGATCTCGCGGTGCCGGCCCCGCATCGTCGCCTTCACGTCCATGTTCCAGCAGCACCTCAGTTGCCTGGCTCTTGCCCGCCGCCTGAAGGAGCGCATCCCGGAGATTTTCATCCTGCTGGGCGGGGTCAACTGCGAGAAGGTCAAGGGCATGGAAACCGCGAGGGTGTTTCCCTGGGTGGATGCCGTCGTATCAGGAGAGGGAGATCTCGTTCTGCCGCAGATCGTGAAAGCGGTGCTGGAAGGGCGTGAGGTCCCGGACCTGCCGGGTGTCGCCGTCCAGGGAAGAATTCCCCCTCCGGGAAGTGCGGAGGAACGGATCGACGCTCCCGCGGTGCGCAACCTGGACGAACTGCCCGTCCCCGACTTCAGCGAATATTTCGCGGAAGTGGAACGGATTCGAAAGGAAGCCCCCCTGGACCCGATCCTCCTCCTCGAATCGTCCCGGGGCTGCTGGTGGCGGCGGAAGAAGGGATGCCATTTCTGCAGCCTGAACCTGCACGGGTCCGCCTACCGCGTAAAGTCCGGCCGGAAGGCGATCGAAGAGATCGTGCACGTCGCGGGCCGCTACCCCGTGAAGACCGTCCAGATGACCGACACCGTCCTGCCTCCCTCCTATCCGGACGATTTCTTCCCAGGGCTGAAGGAAGCGAAAACCGGGGTGAGGGTCTTCTACGAGGTGCGCACCAACCTGAGCCGCAGGCAGCTCCAAACCATGCGGGAAGCCGGCGTCACCTGCATTCAGCCCGGGATCGAAAGCCTCAGCGACAGAATTCTGGAGATGATGAACAAGGGGACGACGACGCTCCTCAATATCCAGATGCTGAAGTGGTGCAGGGAGTTCGAAATCGAGGCCGTCTGGAACCTGCTCTGGGGTTTTCCTTTCGAACCGCCTGAGGAATACGACCGAATGGCCGAAATACTGCCTCTTCTCACCCATCTGCAGCCCCCTTCCGGCTTTTCGCAGATCTACCTGGCGCGGCACAGCAACCACTTCGACCACGCCGCCGAATTCGGGTTCGCCAACGTCAGGCCCGTCGATTCCTATCGCCATATCTACTACTCCCTGGACGGGGATTCCATCGGCAGGCTGGCCCACTACTTCGACTACGACTATGCATCGGGCCAGCG
>JAJFUA010000207.1 GCA_021372635.1 Desulfobacteraceae bacterium
CCTTGCACGCCTGAGTTCCGGAGTAGTCGAATTCGCAGGCCTGTCCGATGACGATCGGCCCGGAACCAATGATCATGACTTTCTTGATGTCAACCCTTTTCGGCATACATTTGATCCTTTTTCAATGTAAAATCCTCAACAAGCCAGATGTACGGAACGAAATACGGGGATTATTAGCAGCGATGCGACGCGGTGGCAACAGAAATTGATTCGCCTTTTCCCGGAAGCGCGGAAGCGTTCCGGGTCCGCCCGCCCACTGCGGGGCACCCGGGGACGTGACGAAAAAAAACGCTGAAAAATCCGCGCGGTCCGGCACAATAGACGTCCCGGGAAACGGCTGGCCGGGATTGTGTTTTTTTCCGAAAACCCCTATTTCACCTTGTAGGGGGCATAAGGGCGGCCGGAGTTCGATCAGCGTTCGTGCAACGGCATCGGACGCCCCGCCACGACATGATCTCTTGGAGGTTACGCAGCGGATGTTTACCGCATGGGTGATGCGCTACGGGTATATCGGGATTTCGACGCTGCTGATGTTCGGCATCGTGGGCCTGCCCGTGCCCGACGAATCCCTGCTCATGTTCGCGGGGTACCTGGTGTACAAGGGAGAGTTCCGGCTCCTGCCGACCATCGCGGCGGTGTGTCTGGGAAGTCTTTGCGGCATAACGGCCAGCTATTCCCTGGGCCGCTTCGGCGGGGCGCTTCTCGCCCGCAAGTTCGGCCGCTACCTTCACCTCTCCGAAGAAAAGCCGGGAAAAGCCCACGAATGGTTTTCCAGGGTGGGAAAGTGGGCGCTCTTCATCGGCTACTTCATCCCGGGAATCCGCCATCTGACCACCTATGCGGCAGGGATGTCCCGGCTGGAATATCCCGTCTTCGCTCTTTTCGCCTATCCGGGAGGAGCACTCTGGTCATCCGGGTTCGTCACGGCCGGATTCTTCCTCGGCAGGGGATGGGCCGAAACGGCGGTCCGGATCCACAAAATGGCGGCGCTCGGCCTTGGCGTCGCCCTCGGCCTCATCGCCGCCATCCTGCTCATATACTGGCGGAAGTCACGGCGCAGGCGGTCCTGACCGCACACGCGCCGCACCCTCCCTTTCAATCCCCACTGAAACCGGACATTCCGGAAGCGTCCGTGAAAAGACCTTTGTCAGTGCATTCCCCTGTGGCATGCCGAACAAAGGGGATCGAAGGGAAAAACTCCGGCCCTCCCGCGGAACATCTCCCCGGACGGGCACGGAAGGCTCGGCCCCGTTGTTGCTAAAAGTGGTCGCATATGCTAATAAAAACTGCCGCAATGTCGACGTTATCCCCCGTGCGGCCCGCTGTCCGGGTTCGCGCGCGCGGTTCATTATTGCAGAAGAAAAGGTGATCTATGGAATCAAGGTATGCACCGAAGAGCATCGAAAAGAAATGGCAGGAATACTGGGAAGAGCAGAAGATCTTCGAAGTGAGTGAAGACCCGGGCCGCGAAAAGTATTACCTCCTGGAGATGTTTCCCTATCCTTCCGGCCGCATCCACATGGGGCACGTGCGCAACTATTCCATCGGGGACGTGGTGGCCCGCTTCCTCCGGATGCAGGGCTACAACGTACTGCACCCCATGGGCTGGGACGCCTTCGGAATGCCTGCCGAAAACGCGGCCATCAAGGCCAAGACGCATCCCGCCAAATGGACCTACGACAACATCGACTACATGAGAAACCAGCTCAAGAAGCTCGGTTTCTCCTACGACTGGTCCCGTGAGATCGCCACCTGCGACGTTTCCTATTACCGCTGGGAACAGCTCTTTTTTCTCAAGATGTTCGAGAAGGGGCTGGCATACCGTCGCAGCGCCTACGTCAACTGGTGCAACACCTGCCACACGGTGCTGGCCAACGAGCAGGTCGAAAGCGGCGCCTGCTGGCGCTGCGACCAGCCCGTCATCCAGAAGCGGATGGAACAGTGGTTCTTCAAGATCACGGACTACGTGGAAGAACTCCTGGACTACACGCACAAGCTGCCCGGCTGGCCCGAACGGGTGCTCACCATGCAGCAGAACTGGATCGGGAAGAGCCAGGGCAGCAAGCTCGTCTTTCCGCTGGCGTCGGGCGACGGCTCGATCACCGTCTTCACCACGCGGGCCGACACCGTCTTCGGGGCCACCTTCATGAGCATCGCC
>JAJFUA010000208.1 GCA_021372635.1 Desulfobacteraceae bacterium
GTGCTCACCATGCAGCAGAACTGGATCGGGAAGAGCCAGGGCAGCAAGCTCGTCTTTCCGCTGGCGTCGGGCGACGGCTCGATCACCGTCTTCACCACGCGGGCCGACACCGTCTTCGGGGCCACCTTCATGAGCATCGCCCCCGAGCACCCGATGGTCGAAAAGCTCTGCCGCGGGACTTCGCAGCAGGAGCAGGTCCTGCAGTTCGTCGAACGCGCCAAGCTGGCCAAGCGCACCGACCGTGAAACGGATCTCATGGAGAAGGAAGGCGTCTTCACCGGGGGATACTGCATCAACCCGGCGACTTCCCAGAAAATCCCCATCTACGTGGGCAATTTCGTCGTGATGGAATACGGCACGGGGGCCGTCATGGCCGTTCCGGCGCACGATCAGCGCGACTTCGAATTCGCCCGCAAGTACGGGCTGCCCATCCGGGTCGTCGTCCGGCCGGAAAACGCCGAGGGAACGCCTTCATCCGATGCGATGACCCAGGCCGACGAAGAAGACGGGATCCTGGTGGATTCGGGTCCGTACAGCGGCATGAAGTCCGCGGCGGCCCGCGAGGCCATCACGAAGGCCCTGCAGGAAAAGGGACTCGGCGAACTCACCATCCAGTACCGCCTGCGGGACTGGGGCATTTCCCGGCAGCGCTACTGGGGCGCCCCCATTCCCATCGTCTACTGCGACCAGTGCGGCGTGGTGCCCGTCCCCGCGAAAGACCTCCCGGTGGTCCTGCCCACCGACGTGGCCCTGCTCCCCAACGGCGCCTCCCCGCTGCCCGTCTGCGATTCGTTCGCAAAGACGGTCTGCCCCAAATGCGGCGGTCCGGCACGGCGGGAAACCGATACGATGGACACGTTCGTGGAATCGTCCTGGTACTTCGCCCGGTACGCCTGCGCCAGGCACGACGGCGGCCCGCTCGACTTCGACAAGGTCAAGTACTGGCTGCCCGTGAACCAGTACATCGGCGGCATTGAGCACGCGGTCCTGCACCTCCTCTACTCGCGCTTTTTCACCAAGGTCCTCCGGGACATGGGCTACCTGGAAGTGGACGAACCGTTCCTCAACCTGCTGACCCAGGGCATGGTCATCAAGGACGGCTCCAAGATGAGCAAGTCCAAGGGAAACGTCGTCGACCCGGACGAAATGATCCAGGCCTACGGTGCGGATACCGTCCGGCTTTTCTGCCTCTTTGCGTCGCCTCCAGAGAAAGACCTCGAATGGAGCGCCCAGGGAGTCGAGGGGTCCTTCCGGTTCCTTTCCCGCATCTGGCGCCTGGTGGCCGACAACCTCGACCGGCTGACCTCCGTCGCCCCCTACGCCGGGGACACGCCCCTTTCCGGCCCGGTCGCCGAACTGCACCGGAAGACGCACCAGACCATCAAGAAGGTGACCGAGGATATCCGGGACCGGTTCCATTTCAACACCGCCATCGCGGCGGTGATGGAACACGTAAACCTGATGTACCAGATCGTCGAAAACCCGCCCGCGGACGCGTCTTTCCTCCCCGTGTTCCGGGAAGCCGTCGAGGTGCTGAACCTGCTCATCTCTCCCATCGTTCCGCACGTCGCCGAAGAGATCTGGCAGGCGCTCGGCCATTCCGGGAGCGTCCTCCAGGCCTCGTGGCCCAAATGGTAGGATGAGGCGCTCAAGGCCGACACGATCATCATCGTGGTCCAGGTGAACGGAAAGCTGAGAAGCCGGATCGATATCGCACCGGACGCCGGCCGCGAGCAGATGGAGCAGGCCGCTTTGAACGATGCGCGCGTGAAGGAGTTCATCGCCGGGAAGCCGGTGAAAAAGGTGATCGTGGTACCCGGGAAGCTCATCAACGTCGTCATTTAGCGCGGCGCGCCGGCAATTCCCTTTACCCCGGAAGCCTCCCTTTCCAGGGGAGATCGAGCAACATGCTGCTGCAATGGGGATTCTCATTCCCCCCCTTCGAGAGGGATAGAGAAATATGTCAGTTTTAAGTGTTTGAAATTTTCAAGAAAACACCTCACGTCCCCATCGCGGTGCTATTGCGCTAAGGATTTCCATTCCCCCCTTTTTTGAGGGGGGACAAAGGGGGGTGTGGTTCTAAGAGCTTGAAGCTTTGGAGGAAACACCCCCCTGCCCCCTCAAGGGGGGAATTGAAATTGTCGCTCAAGAGGGAAGTCGCACGCTTAACTCAGCAGCATTGCCCCCCCTCAAGGGGGGAATTGAGATTGTTACTCAAGGGGAAATTGCTGCTCAATGCAGCAGAATTGTCTGCCTCCCCCTCAAGAGGGGAATGGAAGTTTCTCAAGGGGGGACGGAGATTATCGCTCGAGAGGGAAAATTCTTTTCCGGCCCACCTTTCCGGGCCATCACCCGGCGGGAACCGGGTCGAAGGCTTCCCTGGGGCCCGGCGGGGTCCGGTGCGGAAGGACACAGAAAGAGAAGAGGGAGCATGCGCAATTTCATACTGTCGGCGATCGTCCTCCTCCTTACCAGCGCCTGCGGGTATCACTTCTCGGGCGAAGGGTCGGGACCGGTTCCGGGGCTGCGCTACGTCGCCATCCCGGTCTTCGAGAACAAGACCTCGGAGCCCGACCTGGGAAGCATCTTCGCCGGCGATCTCAGGAGGGCGTTCATTCAGAAGGGCCCCATCCAGGTCGTCGAACAGGAAGCCGCGGAAGCCGTCTTCTGGGGGTCCGTGACCAATATCTATACGAGCGCCGTGGCGCATCGGGACGTCAACCACGACGTCACTTCCCGGGTGACCCTCGAAAACCGCCTCTACGTCACCATCAGCATCCGGTGCGTGGACACCCGCACCGGCAGAGTGATCTGGCAGGACCCGAGCTTCACCTACTACAAGGTATACTCGCAGGTTTCCAACGTTTCGAACCCGGACCCGGTCGTCAACTTCGACAACCGGCGGCGAGCGCTCCAATACCTGTCGGAGGAAATGGCCATCCGCATCCACGACCGTTTCCTGAGCAATTTCTAGCCGTATGCTGCCCCGCGAGTTCTTCCGGCATTTGAAGGAAAAGCGCATCCCGCCCGTCTACCTCTTCACGGGCGAGGCGGAATTCCTGATGGAAGAGGCCTGGGCACAGCTGGTGGAGGCGATCGTTCCGCCGGGGGCGAGGCGCTTCAACGGCGAGCGGCTTTCTGCCTCGGACCTCCCGGCGGCCGAAGTGCTCGTGCGCGTCGGCACTCTTTCCATGTTCGGCCCGAAACGCCTCGTCATGGTCCAGCACATCGAAGCCTGGAACAAGGAACAGCGCGGCGTCCTGGAATCCTACCTCGCCCGC
>JAJFUA010000214.1 GCA_021372635.1 Desulfobacteraceae bacterium
CCTCGGCGGCGGCACGTACGATATATCGATCCTGGAAATCGGCGACGGCGTGTTCGAAGTGAAGTCCACCAACGGCGATACGCACCTGGGCGGCGAAGATTTCGATCAGCGCATCATCGACTGGCTCGCCACCGAATTCAAAAAAGATTACGGGATCGACCTGAGAACTGACAAGATGGCGCTGCAGCGACTCAAGGAAGCGGCTGAAAAGGCGAAGATCGAGCTTTCGTCCACGATGGAGACGGAGATCAATCTCCCATTCATCACAGCGGACGCCTCCGGGCCGAAGCACATGAATATCAAGCTGAGCCGCGCCAAGCTCGAATCGCTGGTGGAAGACCTCATCGACCGGCTCATCTCCCCAATGGAAAACGCGCTGCGCGATTCGGGGCTGAACCGCGGAGTCATCAACGAAGTGATCCTCGTGGGCGGCATGACCCGCATGCCCCGGGTGCAGCAGAAGGTCCAGGAATTCTTCGACAAGGAACCGCACAGGGGCGTGAACCCGGATGAAGTCGTGGCCATCGGCGCGGCCATCCAGGGCGGCGTGCTCATGGGCGACGTGAAGGACGTCCTCCTGCTCGACGTGACCCCGCTCTCCCTGGGCATCGAAACCCTGGGCGGCGTCATGACCCGGCTGATCGAGCGCAACACCACCATCCCCACCCGGAAGAGCCAGATCTTCTCGACCGCGGCGGACAGCCAGACGGCCGTTTCGATCCACGTGCTCCAGGGCGAGCGGGAAATGGCTTCCAACAACAAGACGCTCGGAAGGTTCGACCTGGTCGGGATTCCCCCGGCACCGCGCGGCATTCCCCAGATCGAGGTGACCTTCGACATCGACGCCAACGGCATCGTGCACGTATCGGCCAAGGACCTGGCCACCCAGAAGGAGCAGTCGATCCAGATCACCGCTTCCAGCGGCCTTTCGGACGAGGAAATCAAGAACCTGGTCAAGGAAGCGGAGGTCCACGCCGAAGAGGACAAGAAGAAACGCGAACTCGTCGAGGTGAAGAACCAGGCCGATACGCTCATCTACAGCACCGAGAAGACGATGCGCGAAATGGGCGACAAGGTCGACGCCAAAACGCGCCAGGATATCGAGGCACAGATCGAGAAGGTCAAGAAGGCCATGGAATCCAACGACCGCGACGCCATCCAGCGCGAGGTGGAACAGTTGACGCAGATTTCGCACAAGGTGGCTGAAGAGGCTTACAAGCGAGCGTCCGAACAGCAGCAGGCGGCGGGCCAGGCAGGGCCCGGAGCAGCCGGACAGGAAGCCGGAGCCGGAGCCAAAAAGCCCGATGAAGACGTCGTGGACGCCGATTTCGAAGAAGTGAAGGAAAAGTAGTCCGCGGAACGGACCGACCGCTCTTTTCACGAACAAAACTTGAGGGCACACGGAAAAAATCGTGTGCCCTCACTGTTGCTTTTGAGGTATACATCAACCCGGTATTCAACGGTATCCGTCATCAATATGGTGCGAGAGTTAATCGATAGCCCGTCAATACTTCTCGAGGCGTTTATGAAGAGACAACGTACCTGGGTTCTGATCCTTTTCGTCCTGCTTCTGCTCCCCAACTGCGGCGGCTCCAGCCGATCCCCCCGAACCGATGTCCCGCCCCCTCCGGCGTTCACTCCGGCGGCTGCCCCGCCGGCGGCCGACGCGATGTGGAAAGAGGCGGAAAAGGCCCAGAAGGCTGGAAACACGGCTGCGGCGATCTCCACGTGGGAGCGCATCATTCAGCAGTATCCCAACACCAACATGGCACCCAGGGCCTTCGACGCGATCGGAGTCGCTCTCTTGCAGCAAGGCCAGTACGAACGATCGCTGCAGTATCTCGATTATCTCATCTACGCCTATCCGAGATGGGAAGGCATCAACCAGGCGAAGGTGGACCGGCTCCGTGTCCTGTGGGGACTCGGCAAGAAGAAGCAGGTCATGAAGGAAGCCACCCCAATCTGGGACGCGGCCCAGGGAACCCCGGAAATCCAGGTCGGCCTGAGTGCCTTCATGGCAGGCGCCTACGGAGGCGACGGGGAACTGGATACGGCTTTCGACTGGGCGACGGCGGGGTTCGGAGCGGCCAAGACGCCCGAGCAGAACAAGATTCTTGCCCAGGTAACCCTCGATCTTCTGAAGAATGCGGACGAAGGCATCCTGCGTAAGCTTTCCGGCCGTAAGAACACCACAGACTTCATGCGGGTCTTCCTGGATTACCGTCTTTCCCAGCTCGAACAGCAGAAGGGGAACCCCGAGGTGGTGCGCGACCGGCTGCGCGCTCTCCTGACCCAGTACCCCGATCACCCGATCGCCCCGGAAATTCAGGCGGCCTTTCGCGGTGCGCCCGTCCCTGCGCAGCAGCAGCAACAGCAGCAGCGTCAATTGCCGCAAACACAGACCGCCGGCCTGCCGGTCAACGCCGATCGCATCGGCTGCCTGCTTCCCCTGAACGGGCCGTTTGCCAAGTACGGGGACATGGTGATGCGCGGGCTCGCAGCCGCGAACGCGGACTGGACCGAAAAGCATTCCGGCGAGAAGGTCAACCTGGTGGTCAAGGATGTCGGGGCCGAGGCGGAACCGGCCAGGCAGTCCATCCAGGATCTCGCCACGGACGACGGCGTGCTGGCCGTCGTCGGACCGATCGGGGCGCAGGCCGCCAAGGCGGTGGCGCCGCTTGCGGACGGCCTGGGCATGCCCACCCTCACTCTGACGCAAAAGGAAGACGAACAGGCGTCCAGCGGCTTCGTCCTCCACGTGTTCCTCGACAATCGTGACATGATCCGGACGCTTGTGCGCCACTGCCGCGAGAAAATGGGCTTCACCCGCTTCGCCGCGCTCTACCCCGACGACCGCTACGGCCAGAGGCTCTCGAAGATTTTTGCCGAAGTCGTGCAGGAGCTTGGAGGAAACATGCTCGCGAGCGTTTCCTACAAGGAAAAGAGCACGGACTTCAAGGAACCCATTCAGAAGCTCATGAACATCTCCAAGAAGAACGCACCGCCCACGGGCACCGATGCCACCCCGTTTGAGGCGCTCTTCATTCCCGACCAAGTGCAGACGCTGTCCCTGATCGCTCCGCAGTTGCCGTACAACAACATCGTCGGCACCACGCTGCTGGGGACCAACCTCTGGGGTGAAGGGCCGCTCGTGCAGGCCGGCGGCGTCTACGTGGAGCAGGCGATCTTCGTGACGCCGTTCTTCGCGGACAGCCAGGACCCGCAGGTCCAGGCGTTCCGCCAGAAATACCAGGCGCTCTACAACGCGAGCCCCTCCTACCTGGAGGCACAGGCTTACGATGCCCTGACCCTCCTGCTGGAGGCGCGTCAGTCGCTTTCCCCCGCGTCCATGAACCGGTCCGCCCTGATGCAGAACCTGACGCAGATGCGCGGATTCCGCGGCCTGGCCGGAGTTTACAATTTTACACCGAGCGGCGCACTTGAGCGGGACTACCTGCTGCTCCAGGTGGCGGGCGGGCAGATCGTTCCCGTAAACCAATAGGGGGAAAAAGCTGCGCGGCGACGCGCAGACCGCCTGCGGAACGTCTTGACAATATCGGCGGCAGGCTTATAATTCGCTTGAAAATACAACCTAAAAAACACAATGCAGAACAAGCATATGGGTAACAGAAAGGGAAAAGGGAGGTCTTACCGATGCCAATCTATGAGTACGAATGCATGAAGTGTGGGAAGACGACTGAAGCGATGCAGCGTTTTTCGGATGCTCCGCTCACAGAGTGCTGCCACTGCCACGGCGAACTGCGCAAGCTCATTTCCATG
>JAJFUA010000229.1 GCA_021372635.1 Desulfobacteraceae bacterium
CGACGTCCGGGTGCCTGGTGAAATAGGCGGTGACGAGCCGGGGAACGTTTACCAGAAGAGATCTGGGTGCGGGCTTGCCTGCCAGGTGGTGCACTGCCATGCTCTGGTCCCTCCGCAAAGGAAATGACTGAAGAAATCCGCCGGAAGAAAACGGAGTTGCCCCGGCGGGTTGCCGAGACGCCGGGAATGCCGGGCAAATCTTCCTTCCTATATGCACATGCGGAGGGAAAGTCAAATGATTCACTGAAGAGAGGGGCGGCAGGGGGGAGCCCCCTGCCGGGTGATCGCATCAGGCGTGAACGGCGGCGAAGCGGTTGGCGATGAGGTCCTGCACGACCGAAGGATCGGCGAGGGTCGAGGTATCGCCGAGATTGTCGATATCGTTCGCCGCAATTTTGCGCAGAATGCGGCGCATGATCTTTCCGGACCTGGTCTTGGGAAGGCCGGGAGCCCACTGGATATAGTCGGGGGAGGCGATGGGCCCGATTTCCTTGCGAACCCAGAGGACGAGTTCCTTCCGAAGATCGTCGGTTGGAATGCGGTCGGCCTTGAGGGTCACATAGGCGTAGATGCCCTGCCCCTTGATCTCGTGCGGGAAGCCTACCACGGCCGCCTCGGAAACCGCGTGGTGGGACACGAGGGCGCTTTCGACTTCGGCCGTGCCCATGCGGTGCCCGGAAACGTTGATGACGTCGTCCACTCTGCCGGTGATCCAGTAATATCCGTCTTCATCGCGGCGCGCGCCGTCCCCGGTGAAGTACAGGCCGGGGTAGCTCGCAAAATAGGTCTGTTTGAACCGTTCGTGGTCGCCGTACACAGTGCGGAGCATTCCCGGCCAGGAATCCTTCATCACGAGGTATCCGGAGCCGGGGCCTTCCAGGAATTTGCCTTCCTGGTCGATGATCGCGGGCTGCACGCCGAAAAAGGGGCGGGTGGCTGAACCCGGTTTCAGATTGGTCGCGCCGGGCAGCGGCGTGATGAGGATGCCGCCGGTTTCCGTTTGCCACCATGTGTCCACGATCGGGCAGCGGCGATCCCCAACGACGTTGTAATACCAGAGCCATGCTTCGGGGTTGATCGGTTCGCCGACGGTTCCGAGCAGTCTTAGGGACTTGCGCGAGGTCTTCTTTACCGGTTCGTCCCCCTGCCGCATGATGGCCCGGATGGCGGTCGGGGCGGTGTAGAAGATGTTGACCTGGTGCTTGTCGACCACGTTCCAGAACCGCGACCAGTCGGGGTAGTTGGGAATACCCTCGAACATCAGGGTCGTGGCCCCGTTCGCGAGGGGTCCGTAGATGATGTAGCTGTGTCCGGTCACCCAGCCGATGTCGGCCGTACACCAGTAGATATCGCCGTCATGGTAGTCGAACACGTAGTGATGCGTCAGAGAGGCATAGACGAGATACCCTCCGGTCGTGTGCAGGACGCCTTTCGGCTTTCCGGTCGATCCGGACGTGTAGAGGATGAAGAGAGGATCTTCCGCGTCCATGTGTTCCGGGGGGCATTCCGTTTGGGCCTTCGCCATGACTTCGTCCCAGGCGATGTCGCGCCCGGGGGTCATGGATACGGCGCCGCCGGTATGCCTCACGACGACGACATGCTGCACGTCCGGGCATTTCTGGAGGGCTTCGTCGGCGTTTTCCTTGAGAGGCACCGGCTTGCCTCCCCGCAGCCCCTCGTCCGCAGTGATCAGTACCTTCCCGCCGCAGTCCTGAATCCTTCCCGCGAGGGATTCAGGCGAAAAACCGGCGAAGACGATGGAGTGAATGACGCCGATTCGGGTGCACGCGAGCATCGCGACGGCAAGCTCCGGGATCATGGGAAGATAGATGGTGGCGCGATCTCCCTTTTTCAATCCCAGGGACTTCAGGACATTTGCGAAACGGCAGACGTCCTCGTGGAGCTGTCGGTACGTGATATGACTGGATACGGCGGGATCGTCGGCTTCCCAGATGATGGCCACCTGGTCCGCGCGGGTTTGCAGATGGCGGTCGAGGCAGTTGTAGCTGACGTTGAGCTTGCCGTCGAGAAACCACCGGAAGCGCACATCCTGGTCGAAGGAGCCTTCTTTGACCTTGGTCCACGGCTTGAACCAGTCGATTCTCCCGGCCTGCTCCGCCCAAAACGCTTCGGGATCGGCGATGGAAGCCGCATACATCTTCTCATACCCGGCGTTGTCGCAGTGGGCGGTTTTCAGCCACGATTCCTGAACGGGGAACAGTTCGTTGGACATGGAAACCTCCTTCGTCTGGCATTGTTGAACGCTGCCCTCCCCGGTGTGCGAAGGCAGGAGACATGAACGGCCGATCCGCCTGCGGGAGCGCACCGAAAAGGGGGTCGTTCAGTATCATCGACGGCCCGTGCGCAGGGGCCGTCGCCGGAATCCAGGCGCAGACGGAACGTGGAGCCGGTCCTCAAAATCTGCAGCGCAACCGCCCCGTATTTGAAGAAACGTCCGAAGCCGACCGAGAGAACCGTATGCGGGCTGTACCCGAAACACACAGCAGAAAAGAAGGCAATTACCGAGCGGGAACCACAAAGTCATGAGTACCAGGGTTCTGATACAGTACGGTAAGTTGACTACTAACAACGGAAAAAGGCGATGTCAATAGGAAAGCTTAGTGCATGATTCTTTTCACAAATACACCCTTGGCGAGGCGTCCGGCCGGAACCGGCGGGCATGTCGGAATGCGAGTGGAACTTGCGAGGAAAAAGCCGGGGGAGCCTGTCTTCACCCGCTCCCCCCGAATGCTCCGCACCCGTGGTCCCGCAACCGCGCGGAACGTCGCCGCCGGCTTGCGCTTCTAGAGCCGTCAACTCTCGGCGGGCGTATCGAAACGAACGTTCATGGAAATGAGATCGTCCTCGTATTTCGTCGTGACCTCGTAGGGCAGAGTCTTGAAAAGCCCGATCATGGACCGGTTGTTCAGGGAGGTATAGGCGTTGAAACCCTTGATGCCGTGTTCCCTCGCCGCCTCCAGGAGTTTTTTCATGATGACCTTCGCAAGCCCCTTGCGCTGCCAGTCCCTGGATACGGAAAAGGCGACCTCGGCGAGTTTCGTCTGCATGTCGAGCACGTACCCGCCCATGGCGATGATCTTTCCGAAGCCGAATTCGCCCGTGACCGCCACCACGGTCATTTCCTTCACATAATCGATCTGGTACATGTAGGCGACGTCGTCGCGGACGAAGGTGTTCTTTTTGTGGAAGAATCTTGCGACGATGTCGTTCTTGTCCAGGTTGTAGAAATGTTCCTGGATACGGCGCTCGTCCACCGGTTTTACCGGCCTGATGGTGATCTTCTGCCCGTCGATGGCGATGGTTTCCTCAATCTTCATGGGATAGACGGCGTGAATCGATTCCTTGAGCGTGCGGTGCTGGTCGATCAGTCCGAGTTTTTGGGCATTGAAGAAAAGTTCGTCCCGGAAGTCCGGATGCGCCAGGCTGATCAGGGCGATGGCCCGTTCCTGTAAGCTCTTCCCGAAAAGGTTCACCACCCCGAATTCGCTGATGACGAAGTGGACGTCGCTGCGTGGAACGACGACCGCCATGCTCTCGAGGATGGGGACGATACGGCTTGCCTTCCCGTTGAGAGTCCTCGACGGGATCATGATGATAGATTTGCCTTTGGGACTCTGTGCGGCCCCGCGGACGAAGTCCAGCATGCCCGTGACGCCGGAGAACTGGTTCTGGGGGCGCGCGTCGACGGCGACCTGTCCCGTCAGGTCGATGACGGTGGCGCTGCTCATGGAAATCATGCTGTGGTGCGACGAGATGATGGAGGTATTGTTCACGTAATCGGACGGGTGAAATTCGATTCCCGGGTTGTCGTGCAGGAATTCGTAGAGGGAGGTCGTTCCTATGGCGCCGCTGGCCACGGTCTTGCCGTCGTTGATTCCCTTTTTCCTGTTGGTGATCACGCCCTTGGAAACCAGGTCCACAATGCCGTCCGTAAGAAATTCGGTGTGGACGCCCAGGTCGTTTTTCTGCGAGAGCGCCTGCAGCACGGCCTGCGAAGTCGGGCCGAGGCCGAGGTGCAGCGTGGAGCCGTCTTCGACCTGCCGGGCCACGTACTGGGCGATCAGGCGGGAGGCTTCCAGGACTTCGAACGGTTCAACGGTGAGCAGTTCCTCGTCGTATTCCACGATCACGTCGATGTCGTTCATATGGATGAAGCTGCGCCCGAGGACCCTGGGCATGCGGGGGTTCACCTGGGCGATCACGAGATCGGCGGAAAGTGCCGCCGCTTCCGTGACATCGACGGAAATCCCGAGGCTCATCCACCCGAAGTCGTCGGGAGGGGATACCTGGATCAGGGCGACATGCACCGGTATCTGCCGGCTGTTAAAGAGGTACGAAACCGCGGAAAGATTGATGGGGGTGAAGAACCGGCGGTTCTTTGCCAGACTTTCGGGTATGCCGGA
This sequence comes from Desulfobacteraceae bacterium, assembly GCA_021372635.1. GTDB lineage: Bacteria > Desulfobacterota > Syntrophobacteria > Syntrophobacterales > Syntrophobacteraceae > JAJFUA01. The sequence continues at coordinate 4,425 of JAJFUA010000229.1, forward strand.
TCCCGAGTAAAAGGACCGGATGCTGAAGCTTTGATGCGTTCCCTCGCTGGCTATGAGGGTGAGAGGGGCGGTCTCCAGGCTCAGGAGGCGAACGATTTCGATGTCCGTGAAGCTGGCCGATTGCGCGGCCAGTTCCGAGACAAGGCGCTGAGGTTCACCGCAGGAAGTGCCGATGAACACCCTCTGGCCGGGCTGGATCATCTGTATCGCTTCCCTGGGGCTGCGTCTTTTTTCCACATAATCGTCAGGCCAATAATGCTTCCGCATCCGATACATCTCCTCTTAGCAGGGGACCGTCAAAGAACAGTGCTTGCAGGGGAGTCCCGCGAGCCGATACAACTTGCCGGCGCGCCGTGTCGTAGGGAAAGGCGCGCGCTTCCGAGGGCGGAGAATGGCTGCCGGTGGGAGGGCTTCGCGAAGTACGGTAGTCGGGGGAATCGTGTGCCTCGACTTTTCACATCGCATATTCCCCTTCGGGCGTCAAGAGCCGGTGAAAAAGTGCGGATGCCCGTAGACGCGGCAGCGAAGACTTCTTATATAAAATCGTGCGATATCTCTCGCTCATTCGCAGGATATTACCGTCAGGCGCACCATCTGGTACACGCGTGCGCCGTGGCCGGACAGGGTTTGTGCGATACGGGCGGGTTCCACGGGGGCACCGTCGAGTGCAGCAGAAAGACAGCCCGTCCGGAAATCTTCCTCCCTGTCCTTCAGAAAATCCGCAAGCAGATCTCTGCCGATGGTGATCCCGTTCTCGAGAACGGTTTTGCCGAGTTCGTCCAGCAACAGATTATACAATTTTAACGTGATGGTTCCCTCGGCCTGAGAAGGGGCGGATTCGGCCTGGTCGTAGGTGATCTGGGAGCGCATGGCGGCGTAGGTGCTGCCTCTGCGCAACGTGGCGCCGACGAGTCCCGGCATGGCCGAAGAAAGGGCGATCACGGCGCCGTCGGGAACCATTGCGGTATGAGGGTCGTCGATGGCCTTCCCGTTGAGGAACAGCGTCTGGACCTTTGCATCGAGAAATTCTTCCGTCAGGCCCAGTTCGCTGCAAAGCACCTCCGCGACGCTCCGGCCCAGCAAGGTCCGGAGAGTGAATCCGCGCTGCAGGATCCTGAAAAACCTGGGCACGAGGAAAGGGCGAACGGTCAGGGTCAGGGACGACATCCCGCCGGGAGTGGCCGGGGTTCTGGATGCTGTCGCCTCGTCTGGATTCACGCAATCTTCCTCGCCGTGTTCAAGGAGTCGGGATCAAGGGGCATTGCCGGGAACCGCTTCCGGGCACATGGAGGCATACAATACCTTCTGTGCGCAGCGCGTTTCAAGAAGAATCGAAAAGACGCGGGATCCGTTGCGGCACGGGGTTCCAGCCGCTGTATAAGGCTTGTGCAAACATGGGCGTACCTGGCGGGAATAATTGTGCGTCAATAAATGGAAAATAATCGTTAACACGACTTTCCCTGCCATGCTTTTTATGATAGATAACTACCTGGAATGAAAGATATAAGTGAATAATGGCACAAAGGTGTCGGGTGGGCTTTATCAATTGCATAACAATGGGAGTCTAGAATTATGCATGGGATGTACGAATTCCTGACGGGGCCGGCTCTTTGGGTGACCTTCCTCATTTTCTTCGGCGGATTGATCGTGCGGATTGCCTGTCTGTACGGATTGAGCCGAGAACGGGATAGGGTCTTCTACAATCACATGGACTGGAGATGGGCGTTTCGATCCATCGTGCACTGGCTGGTGCCGTGGTGGAGTGCCTCCACGCGCAGTCAACCGGTTTTTTCTCTTGCATTCTTCCTGTTTCACCTTTGCCTCTTTGGCGTTCCGATCTTCCTGAACGCGCACAATCTCCTTTGGTATGAGTCTTTCGGGATCAAGCCATGGTCCCTGCCCGACGGCATCGCCGATATCCTGACCATGGTGTTCCTGGGATGTGCGGCATTCCTGTTTGCGCGCAGACTCTTCCGGCCGGAGGTGCGCATTCTTTCCTCCCTATGGGACTACACGCTGCTGATCCTGACGATGCTTCCCTTCCTCACCGGTTTCCTTGCCTTTCACCAGGTCGGACCCTATCCGCTCATGATGGTTCTTCACGTTCTCTCGGCTGAAATCCTGCTGATCCTGATCCCGTTCAGCAAACTGGGGCACATTGTCCTTTTCTTCTTCTCCCGTGCGTTCATCGGTTTCGAGATGGGTCAGAGGCGCGGGGCCAGGGCCTGGTAGATCCGAGTAACCGGCAGAGAATATCGATTGGATGTTTTGTATAAGAGGAGCATTGGCTGAAATGAACGAGTTGTCCGAAAAGCCAGTAAACGTGAAGAATATCCAGCAGATACTGGATGCGAACGATGGCGCCCGCATGAGAACCTGGTTGAGCATATGCGCCCGCTGCGGCCTCTGTGCGGACAGTTGTTTTTTTTACCTGGCGAAAAACAAGGATCCCCGTGTCAGCCCCGCCTACAAGGTCAATGCGACCATCGGGGAGATGTATCGTCGCAAGGGGAACGTGGACCGCGAGTTCCTGAAAAAATGCTACGACATCGTGTGGGGTCAGTGCACCACGTGCAAGCGGTGTTCCTCGTTTTGTCCGTTCGGCATCGACATAGCCACCATGATTTCCACCGCCCGCACGGTCTGCTGGTCTCAGGGCGTTGTCCCGGAGGGCCTGGCGAAGTCTTCCGACAACTACCGGGACAGCGGGAACCAGATGGGAATGGCCACGGAAGATTTCGTGGATACCTGCAACTGGATGGCCGAGGAAACCGAGGAGGAGTTGCGGGGCATCAGCATCCCCGTCGACAAGGCCGGAGCCAGGTACATGTACACGGTGAATGCCCGTGAACCCATGTTCTATCCGCAGGACATCGCCATGGCGGCCAAGATATTCACGGTGGCGGAAGAAGACTGGACCATGCCCAGCACCGGCTGGGACTGTACCAACCTGGCCATGTTCGCGGGCGACAGGGCACTTGCGGGGCAGATTGTCAGAAACATGTACAACAAGGCCATCGAACTCGGAGTGCAGAAGATCGTGATCACGGAATGCGGCCATGCCTATCGTTCCGCCATGTTCGAAGGCCCCTACCTCGCGGGATACCAGGACGGGAAGCCTCCCGTGGAAATCATTCATTCCGTTCGCCTTTTTTACGAATACCTCAGGGACGGCCGGATCAAGATCGATCCAGGCAAGATGATCGAAGAGCCCATAACCTACCAGGACCCCTGCAACGTCTCGCGCAACGGGGGGTTGTGGGAGGAGGGGCGGAAGATCATGGGATATCTCGCCAAAGACTTCAGGGACATGAGCCCCAACCGGGACCACAATCACTGCTGCGGGGGGGGAGGCGGCTTCATCCCCATGGGAGCCGAATTCAAGAAACGCCGCATGGAATCCGGACGGATCAAAGCCGAACAGATCAAGGCGACGGGAGCCAAGATCGTGGTCACTCCATGCCACAACTGCTTTGATCAGGTGAGGGACCTTGGAAAGGAATACGACCTCGGCATCAAGGTGGTTTCTTTCAAGGAACTGATCTGCGAAGCGATGATCATCCCCGAGAAGTTCCAGCCGCTGGCAGGCGACGATGCGGAGGGAGGGGAAGAGTAGTGCTTCCGCTCGCGGGAAAACTGCCACCTGATTCCGGAGGAGCGTCATGGAACCGCCTTGTACCGGTTCGTGCGGTGCGAGAGATCCTTCTTCCGGGATTTTCCTGCAACAGGGCCATAACCGGCTTTTCTGGAGGGTTCAAATGAAATTTGGAAGGTATGCGGCTGCCCTGGCGGCCATATTCTTGATCGCATCCCTTGCGTTTTCCCAGGACTCTGTGATGATTCTGAATCACAAGGAAGCGGGGGCGCACGAGAGGCCGCTCGTTCATTTTCCGCACGAACAGCATATGGCGAACATCGAATGCATCCAGTGCCATCATGACTACGATAAATACCACAACAACAAGGGAGGCGAGGGAAGACCTTGTTCCGACTGCCACGGGAATCCCGGCAAGAAGGGCCTCCTTCCGCTCACCGATGCCTTTCACATGCAGTGCAAGGGATGCCACGAACTGATGCTGGCGTCCGGAAGGAAGACAGGACCGGTGATGTGCGGTGAATGCCACGTTCGACAGTAGACTGACGGGATAGGGAGAAGCTTCCGGCGGGACCGCGCTGCCACGTCCGCGACCCCGCCGGAAGCTTCCTCCGGTCCGCTGTCTCCACGCACCGTCCCCCTCCACGATGTGTTCCCGCATGGACGATCCTCCCCCCCGCCGGCCAATCCGGAAAAACGTCTTGAAAAAATGTCGTTCCTCGATTCAATATATTGGGCCAAGGGAAAATGCTCCCGGCAAAGGGGCCGGGAAATGCCGCTCTGCGGCCGCACTCCCGCCCATCGTGGAGGGCCCGGTTAAACCTGGACGGAAAGGAAACGGAATGTTCCTGTGGCAGAACTGGCGGATAAGAGCCGCCGGATTGATCGTCATCTTGTGGATCGGGTATGTCCTGTACGGATCGAGCGGGCAGACCGCGGCGCCGACCGTGCCGCTGACGCCGCCGGCGGTCCCCTATTATGCGACGCCGACGAAAATGGACTTTTGCGGTGAACCGGTTCCGCTGAACGTCCAGGATGTATCGGAACGGCTGGACAGGGAATTCACCATCATGATCCACAGCCGGGCGCAGGTCTACCTGTGGCTGAAAAGGGTGCAGCGCTATTTCCCCGCGATCGAAAAACAACTGGCGGCGGCTGGGTTGCCTGACGATCTGAAATACGTCGCCGTCGCGGAAAGCGACCTGATGGTGAATTCCAACTCGCCGGCGGGAGCCGCTGGCCCGTGGCAGTTTATCGCGAGCACCGGAATGAACTACGGCCTTCAGCAGATGAAAGGCATCGACGAGCGGTACGATTTCGAACTGGCCACGGCAAGCGCCTTCCGATACCTGCGCGACCTCTACGGGATGTTCAACAACTGGACTCTCGCCATAGCCGCCTACAACTGCGGGGAAAAAAGAATCCAGGACGAGGTGCGGCGTCAGAGAATCGCCGATTACTATTCCTTGAAGCTCCCGAACGAAACGGAACGGTACATATTCAGGATTCTGGCGATCAAGGAGATCCTGAGCCGTGCCGAGATCTACGGGTATTCGCTGCCCAGGGGCGCGGGATACCCGCCGATACGCGGCGACCGGGTAACCGTGCAGCTGCCGTCGGCCGTTCCGGTGCAGACCGCCGCGGAGGCCGCCGGGATTACCTATCGCGAGTTCAGGCAGTTGAACCCCCGACTGACTTCCGACACGATACCGGAGGGGGCTCATGCCCTGAAGGTTCCGGAAGGGAGGGGAAAGGACTTCGGCGCCAGGGTCGAAGCGTTGCGCGCTTCCGCGAAACAGAACGTCCTGTACCACAAGGTCGTGAAAGGGGATACGGTAACCGCCATTGCGGCCCGCTACGACATCGATGCGGAAAGCCTGTGCGAGTGGAACCAGATACAGGAAGGCAGGATCCAGATCGACCATGTGCTGAAGATTTTTAAGTAGCTTTTTGGGGGGGATCGGTATTAGGTTATGGACAGCCACGGGGCAGGGAACGCCCGCTGCCGGATGAACGCCGAAGACGGTGTTGCAGCCTTGGTTGCCGGAGAATGTAATGCTTGACAACCGCTGAAGAGCGAATTACGATGCGCAGTCCGATAACGAGTTAAAAATTCACCATTTTTCGGTGTGATTTGGTGTAACATATGGATGATTTTCGTGGTGCTGCCGACCTGCTACGCAAAAGCCGACACGTGGTCGTGCTGACCGGTGCGGGGATATCCGTGGAGAGCGGCATTCCCGATTTTCGGAGCAAAGACGGCTTATGGTCGAAATTCGACCCCGCTGAATATGCCACTATCCAATCCTTCCGGGCCAATCCTGCCAAAATATGGCGTATGCTGCTGGAGATGGACAGCCTGCTCGCGCACGCCATGCCGAACGCTGCCCACTATACCTTGGCGGAGCTGGAGCGGCGTGGGGTCGTCGAAGAGATCGTGACACAGAACATCGACAGCCTGCATCAGAAGGCGGGAAGCCGAAATGTGACGGAATTCCACGGCCATGCCCGGACGTTGCGCTGCGATCGCTGCCGGTTGAAATACGGCAGGGAGAATGTTTCCCTGGAGTCCATTCCACCGCTGTGCTCCTGCGGCAACGCACTGCGTCCGGAAATCGTGTTTTTCGGAGAGGATATCCCTGCTGACGCCTATCGGCGGGCTTCGATGGCTGCCGGAAAATGCGATCTTCTGATGATCGTGGGGACGTCCGCAACGGTGGCGCCCGCGTCGTACCTGCCGCAGTTGGCGAAGGGAAGCGGAGCGGCACTCCTGGAGATCAATCCGGCGGAAAGTGAGTTAACGTATCGGATGACCGACCTGTACATCGCACAGCCTGCGGGCAAGGCCCTGCCTGCCCTGCTGGATGCCCTGGATGTTGTGAATCACTGAAGGGAAACGAACTCATGACCATGAACGTTCTTCTGGGATCGGCGTATGCTGCGGCCGATGCAATGAATGCTCCCTACCAGAAGGGGGGAGACGGCATCTTCGAGATGATCGGCCATGCGGGGCCGATGGTGAAATTGATCCTGCTCGTTTTGGTTCTTCTTTCCGTTTCGTGCTGGTGCGTCATTTTGTTAAAATATCGGCTGGTGCGGCGCGCGAAGAGAGAATCGGAGCAGTTCGTCGACCTTTTCCGTCAGCGGAAGAATTACGCGGTGTTGTATCGCGACAGCCAGGTGATGGAAGACAGCCATCTGGCGCAGATCTTTCGCGTCGGGTATGCGGAGCTGAATCGACTGAGCAAATCGCTGGAAACGAAGAGTCTCTCGGAGTTGGCGGTAAACCCCGAAATCATTCTGGAAAACGTCGACAGGGCGATCCAGGGGGGGATGATGGCCGAGCGGCAGCGCTTTGAAAGCTACCTTCCGCTGCTGGCGACGACGGGAAGCACGGCCCCGTTCATCGGGCTTTTCGGCACCGTATGGGGCATCATGACCAGCTTCCAGGAGATCGGGGTGAAGGGGACCGCAAACCTCGCAGTTGTGGCACCCGGTATTTCGGAGGCGCTGGTGGCTACGGCGATCGGCCTGGGCGCCGCCATTCCGGCGGTCGTGGCGTACAACCATTTTTCGAATCGTATCCGGATGATCGAAAATGAGATGAGCCATTTCGCGGCGGATTATTTGAATATGCTCAAACGGGATCTCATGCGGCGTGGAAGGCAGGAAGACGTTTCGCCTGAACCGCAGCGCGTCGGTGTCCAGGAGTAATACGGCGGAGCCGGTGTAACGGAGTTCGGCAATGGGTATGCAGACAAACGGCAATGGCTCCAAGGGGCAGATCTCGGAAATCAACGTGACCCCCTTTGTGGACGTTATGCTTGTTCTTTTGATCATTTTCATGGTGACCGCGCCCATGATGACGCAGGGTATCGACATCAAGCTCCCGGAGGCTTCGGCGCCTCCCATTCCCAGCGAGGAGGAGCGACTGATGGTGACGATCACCCAGGATCAGAAAGTTTTCATAAATGAATCCGGGGTGGATCTGGACTCCCTGGGATCGAAGCTGGCCGCCATGTATCAGAACAAGCAGGACAAGCACGGCGTGTTTCTGAGGGCGGACGAGAAGATACCTTACGGGTACGTTGTCCAGGTGATGGGAGCGATCCGGCAGGCGGGAATCGACCAGATCGGGATGGTTACGGATCCCCTGAAGGGACCGGAACCGCAGAAGGGCCAGGGCAAGGGGGGCAAGTGAAGCTTGCCGGCAGAGGGGCCGGCTGTCCGATACCGTGGTATATGTGCAAAGACGATCCATCGTACGCCGTTCCATGATTTTCGGGGTATGGGGAATTGCGTTTGAAAGCCTGATAGGGGGTGCGCGTTGTGGAATCACTAAGCCTGGCACAGCGCAAAATGTCGAGGGGTGAGGTCGCAACCGGGGTGGGAGGGTCCATCCTGGTGCATGTGCTGGTGATTGCGGCGGGGATTCTCGGGCCGTATATCCTGCCGCACAAGTCGATCCCCTTGAGTTCGTACACGGTGAACCTGGTAACCATGCAGGACCTTGGCGGCCCGCCTCCGCCGTTGAAAGGCGCTGCAACGAACAGCAGCGACAAGTCGTCGGCGACGCAGGCGGCCCCGAAGGCTCCTTCGAAGG
>JAJFUA010000239.1 GCA_021372635.1 Desulfobacteraceae bacterium
TATTCGGAGTTTTCTCCGGATATCTTTCTATGGTATTAATTATTCGCTGAAAGGTCCGCCCGCTCGTGCGCGGCCCGTCCGGTTTTGCATTTACGGCATGTCAACGCGTCACGTTCCTTTTCCTGCTGAATCGTTCCCGATTCTTTGTCCCATTGCGCAGTGCATTTTTTCCAAAGCAGCCAGCGGTACGAAACGAACCCGGTAGTCCATCCACGGCTTGCAAGTGGATTGTCGTTCATTGGGTGTTGCTCGTTCGCAGTTCGGATTCAACTCAACTTTAAGGGAGAGCCTTATGAAACGAATTGTACTGCTGGCACTGGCGTTGGCTTTTGTCCTGGGCTTTTCCGGACAGGCACTGGCCCAGGGGAAGACCTTCAGACTGGCCCTGGCGGGAGATCCCGAAGCCCTGGATCCTCAGCACCTGCTTTCCGGCCCCATGGTGCAGTATTCCAACATTGTTTTCGACCCGCTCATCCGCTGGACAAAGGACATGAAATTCGAAGGCCGCCTGGCCGAGAAATGGGAACGCATCGATCCCCTGACCATGCGCTTCCACCTGCGCAAGGGCGTCAAGTTCCATTCCGGCAACCTCATGACCGCCAGGGACGTGAAGTGGACCATCGACCGCGCCAAGACGTCCAAGGACTTCAAGGCCCTCTTCGACGTCTTTGAAAGCCCCGTGATCGTCGACGACCACACCGTGGACATCAAGACGACAAAACCCTATCCGCTCGTCGAAAACATGGCCACCTACATGTTCGTCATGGACAGCAAATTCTACACCGGGACCGACGAGAAGGGACAGCCCAAGGACGCCATCAACAAGACCGGTTATTCCTTTGCAAACGAACACGAGTCGGGCACCGGCAGGTTTACCGTGGTGAGCCGCGAACCCGGAGTGAAATGGGTCCTCAAGCGCTTTCCCGACTACTGGGAAAAGAACGCCAAGGGGAACGTCGACCAGATCATCCTGACGCCGATCAAGGAAAACGCCACCCGCGTGTCCGCTCTGCTCTCCGGCGACGTCGACTACATTTCCCCCGTGCCTCCGCAGGATTACGAACGGGTCCGCTCCAACAAGGACCTCAAGCTCATCACGATGGCCAGTTCCCGGATCATCACCTTCTCGATCAACCAGAACAAGACGCCCGCCCTGGCCAACCTGAAGGTCCGCCAAGCCATCCTGGCCGCCATCGACAATGCCGGCATCGTCCAGAAGATCATGAACAAGACCACGTCCCCCTCCCAACAGGCCAGCCCCAAGGGTTTTCTCGGCTACGTGGAAGGGCTCAAGCCCCGCTACAACATGGAGAAGGCCAGGGCGCTCATGAAGGAAGCCGGGTTTGAAAAAGGGTTCAACCTGAGCATGATTTCCACCAACGACCGCTACACCAACGACGAAAAGATCGCCCAGGCCGTCGTCGGGATGCTTTCCAAGATCAACATCAAGGTGGATCTGAAGACCATGCCCAAATCCCAGTACTGGGACGTGTTCGATTCTTGCGCCGCCGATCTCCAGATCGTGGGCTGGCACCCCGACACGGAAGACTCGGGCAACTACGGCGAATACCTCTTCATGTGCAAGAACAAGGAAAAGGGCTACGGCCAGTATAACGCAGGCTACTGCAACCCGAAGGTGGACGAACTCCTTCTGGCCGCGCAGGCGGAGACCGACAAGACGAAGCGCGCCAAGATCCTCCAGGAAGTCGAAACCATCACCTACAACGATGCGGCCTTCATTCCGCTGCACTACGAACCCCTCGCCTGGGGCACCAAGAAGAACCTGAACACCGAGGAAGTCGTCAACGTGATGGACTTTCCGCATTTCGAAAAGCTTGTGATCAAATAAGAATCCCTTAGAAAGGAGCCTTCCGGAGGCACGCCTCCGGGAGGCTCCCCGGACTGTGGCCCTATGTTCGCTTTCATCGTTCGACGCTGCATTCAGGCACTCGTCGTCATGATGGTCATCAGTTGCATCGGGTTCGCCATCAAGCATATGTTCGGCGACCCGGTGCGCGAACTGGCCGGTGTGAACATTTCCCCCCAGGAGCGCGAAAACATCCGGAACGAACTGGGCCTGAACGACCCGTTCATGGTGCAGTGGGGCCGGTTCCTCAAGGGCGCCGTACACGGCGACCTGGGCATGTCCTACTTCTACAAGAAGCCGGCCACGGAGATCATCCTGGGCAAGGCACCGGCGACCCTGGAACTGGTCATCGCCGCATCCATCCTCATCGTGCTCTTCTCGGTGCCGATCGGCATCTACGCGGCCGTCAAGCCCAATACCTGGTTTTCCCGCACGCTCATGGGTGCGAGCGTGGTCGGGGTTTCCATCCCGGTTTTCCTCACGGCCATCGTGCTCATCTCCATCTTCTCCGTGCATCTCAAGTGGCTGCCCTCCTTCGGCCGCGGCCAGGACCTCACGCCGCTCTTCGGCGGGGCCTGGATGTCCGGCTTTTTCACCTGGGACGGCCTCTCGCACCTCATCCTGCCCTCCGTCTCCCTCGCCTCCATCATGCTGCCGCTCTTCATCCGGCTCATCCGCGCCGAGATGAAGGAGGTGCTCGAAAGCGAGTACGTGAAATTCGCGAGGGCCAAGGGCCTTGGACCGAACCGGGTGCTGTACGTGCACGCCTTCAAGAACACGCTCCTGCCGGTCATCACGGTCGGGGGCGTGCAGCTCGGCGTCATGATCGCCTACACGATGCTGACGGAAACCGTTTTCCAGTGGCAGGGGATGGGCTTCATGTTCCTGGAGGCGCTGCAGCGGGCCGATACGTCGCTCATGAGCGCCTACCTGGTCTTCGTGGGCTTTATCTTCGTGTTCGTGAACACGCTGGTGGACATCATCTACGGACTGGTCAACCCCATGGTCCGCATTTCGAGCAGGATATGACCCTTGAAAGCGTGGCGCCGATTCAAAGAATCCTACTTTTTCCATAGCTTCCTTCACGACCCGGTGGCCATGGGAAGCTTCTGCGTGCTCGTGGTGCTGCTGTTCGCCGCCTTTGCGGCGCCCGTCATCGCGCCGCACAACCCCTACGACCCCACGACCATCGACATCATGGATTCCAAGACCCCGCCGGTCTGGGTCGAAGGGGGGAATTCGAGCTTCCTGCTCGGGGCGGACGACCAGGGGCGGGACATCCTTTCCACGATGCTCTACGGCATGAGGGTATCCGTCATCATCGGCTTCTGGGCCACCCTGCTCCAGGCGGCGATCGGCATCCTCTTCGGCCTGCTCGCCGGCTACCTCGGCGGGCGGATCGATTCGCTGCTCATGCGCCTCGCGGACGTGCAGCTTTCCTTTTCCACGTACATGGTGGCCATCTTCCTCGGGGCCATCTTCCAGACGGCGTTCGGCATGGCGAACTACGAGACTTTCGCCGTCCCGTTCCTCATCACGGTCATCGGCCTGGCCGAGTGGCCGAAGTACGCCCGCACGGTCCGGGCGTCCGTGCTGGCGGAGAAGAAGAAGGAATACGTGGAGGCGGCCCGGATCATCGGCCTCGGGCCGACGCGGATCATGTGGCGGCACATCCTTCCGAACACGCTCACCCCCGTGCTCGTCATCTCCACCCTTCAGGTGGCCAACTGCATCATGAGCGAGGCGGCGCTGTCGTTCCTCGGCCTCGGAATGCCTCCGACCCGCCCCTCCCTGGGGTCGCTCATCAAGGCCGGTTTCGAGTTCTTCCTTTCGGGGCAGTGGTGGATCACTCTCTTTCCCGGCTTACTGCTCGTTGTACTGATCGTCGCGATCAACCTTTTCGGCGACTGGCTGCGGGATTTCTTCAACCCCAAGCTATACAAAGGATGAAATCCGTGGAACCGCTCCTCGAGGTCAGGGACCTCACCGTGGCTTTCGCCCTTCGCCGCCGGCACCTGGTGGCCGTGAACGGGGTGTCGTTCACCCTGAACAAGGGCGAACGGCTCGGCATCGTGGGGGAATCCGGCGCCGGCAAGTCGGTGACCGGCTTCGCCATCATCAACCTGGTCAGCAAGCCCGGCCGCATCACCGGAGGGTCCATCCGCCTCGAAGGGATCGAACTGACAACCCTCGGCGAGGAAGAAATGCGCCGCATCCGCGGCGACCGCATCTCCATGATCTTCCAGGACCCCATGATGACCCTCAACCCGGTGCTCACCGTGGGCACGCAGTTGACGGAGACGCTGCTGGCCCACAAGGACGTTTCGGCGGGCGAAGCCAGGGAGCGGGCATTGGAGACGCTTCGCAGGGTCCACATCCCTTCGCCCGAGCGGCGGTTCAGGCAGTATCCGCACGAATTTTCCGGGGGCATGCGCCAGCGGATCGTCATCGCCATCGCGCTCCTGACGCAACCGGCCCTGATCATCGCCGACGAACCGACCACGGCCCTGGACGTGACGATCCAGGCGGAAATCATGGACCTGCTGCTCCACCTGTGCGAATCGGAGCGCATGGGTCTCATCCTCATCACGCACGACCTGGCGGTGGTGTCCCAGGTGACGGAGAAGGTGGCGGTCATGTACGCGGGGCGCATGATGGAGATCGGTTCCACGGAGGCGATCATCCGGGACCCGCAGCACCC
>JAJFUA010000244.1 GCA_021372635.1 Desulfobacteraceae bacterium
TCATAGCGTTTCGGTAGGGTATACGCCGCCCGCGGATTTGTCAAATAATAAGAAGGCATGCCTCTCTCCGTGCCGAACCTTTCGGGGGAGCCGGGTGCTTTCCCCTTGAAACGGATGCAACTTTGTTGCATATTTCGAACAGGATGTCTATGGTCTTAGATACGGGTCCGAAAAGTCAAGAGCAAATGCCCGAAACACTGAACCGCTTTGGACGGGAGGGTTTCCTGCGTGTGTGAACGCTGCAATTATTCCGAGCTTCTCGAAAAATCCGGCCTGCCGCCGACACCGCATCGCCTGAGCGTTCTGAAAACGATCGGGAACAGTCCGGCCCCGCTGGATTACAAGGCGATTTACCGTGCCCTCGAAGAGGCCCGACATCCCATAAACCGCGTTACGCTCTATCGTATCCTGGATTTGCTCGTCGAGAAAGGGCTGATCGAACGTATCGGCTCCGGTTCGAGGGCCCCCTGCTATGGGTCGGCCCCGAACGCCCACCATCCGCGGCATCCCCATTTCTACTGCAGTGTATGCGGGAGCATGGAGTGCCTGGACCCCGGGAGCCTGCACGTGGACGTCCGGGCGATCCAGGAGGCCTACCCCGTGCGGATTCAAAAGGTGGAAGTCCGCCTGGACGGGATCTGCGGGCACTGTCTCACGAAAGAGGGCGGGGCGCACGGAGGGGAATCCGACGCCTCCCGCTGCCGGGAGAGAAATTGAGACGGCCGGGCCGCGCGTGCGGCGGGGGGAGCGTCCGCCCGCCGCAATGCTGTTGCGCTAAGGATTTCCATTCCCCCCTTCAGGGGAGACAAAGGGGGGTGTTGGTTTTTAAGCGCTTGAAACTTTGTAGAAAACACCCCCATGCCCCCCTCAAGGGGGAATGGGGATTGTCGCTCGAGCGGGAAATCGCACGCTTGATTCAACAGCATTGGGGCCGGACTGTGCCGATTCGGGAAGCAACCGGGAAATCCGGCTCTTGCCGCTGCGGAGAACCGCCGTTTGTTCGCGGATGGTTTTTGCCTGCCCTGCGATGCGCCTCCGGGTGTATGAGGAGTGACAGACGTTGATGGCTAAATCCGGCAAGTCCGCCAGCTGCCTGTTCAGCCCGGCGCATCTTCTGGTCGAGAACGCAACGGTTGCCTACGGGAGCAGAAAAGCCCTGTGCGGCGTGACGTTTTCCGCCCCCTTCGGGACGCGGGTGGCGTTCATCGGCCCGAACGGCGCGGGCAAGTCGACGCTGTTCAAGGCCCTCGTGGGCCTGCTTCCGCTCACCGGCGGAAAGATCCTGATCCACGGCTCGTCGCCGGGGCATCACAAGGACTGCGTTGCGTACGTTCCCCAGCGGGAGGATGTGGACTGGAGCTTTCCCGTGACCGTTACGGACGTCGTGATGATGGGCCGTTACGGACGGCTGGGATGGCTGCGGCGGCCGCGCAGGGAAGACCGGGAGGCGGTGGCGCGGAGCCTCGAGCAGCTCGGCATCGCCAACCTGGCCTCGGTTCCCATCGGCAACCTCTCGGGAGGGCAGCAGCAACGGGTTTTCCTGGCACGGGCGCTCGTCCAGGAACCGCATATCCTCATCATGGACGAACCGTTCACGGGAGTGGACGTTTCCACCCAGGAGGCCACCCTGTGGCTGTTCGACCGGCTGCGGGAACTCCACGTGACCGTCCTGATCTCCACCCACGATCTGCAACTCGCCGCCACGCGGTTCGACCAGGTGATCCTTCTCAACGGTTCCCTCATCGCCTGCGGCCCCCCTGAAAAGGTGCTTACTCCGGAGAACCTGATGGAGGCGTTCGGGGGCCAGGTCCTGTCGCTCGGGGGAATGCTGGCGGTGGACAAGGCGGCCCACGCCGCCAAGCGGCAACGGGAGTGACATGATGATGCTGGAGTGGATCGTTTCCCCATTTACCTACGAATTCATGCAGCGGGGCCTGATGGCCTCCGCCATGGTGGGGGTCCTGTGCGCGGTTGTCGGATGCTATGTCGTCCTCCGTTCCATGGCCTTCCTGGGCGACGCCATGGCGCACGCCATCCTGCCCGGAGTCGCCGCCGCCTACCTGCTCAAGCTGAACCTGCTGGCCGGGGCACTGGCCGCCGCGATCCTCGTGGCTCTCGGCATCGGCTTCGTCTCGCGGCACAGCACACTCAAGGAAGACACCGCCATCGGAATACTGTTCGCCGGGGCGCTCTCGCTCGGCATCGCCATGATCAGCACCGCCAAGACATACGCAAGCGACCTCACGCATATCCTGTTCGGAAACGTTCTCGGCGTCAGCACGGGCGACCTGTGGCTGACCGCGGTGGCGGGGCTCCTGGTGCTGGCCACGATCGTGCTGTTCTACAAGGAATTCCTCGTCATCTCCTTCGACCCCGTGCTGGCCACGACGCTGCGCCTGCCCAAGGAACTCCTCCGCACGCTCATGCTCGTCCTCATTGCGGTCACCATCGTCATTTCCCTGCAAACCGTCGGAGTGGGGCTCGTCACATCCATGCTGGTCACTCCCGGGGCGACGGCCTACATCCTCACCCGCAGGCTCCCGGTCATGATGGTCCTTTCCGCGTGCATGGGCGCCGTCTCCACGGTGGCTGGGCTCTATATCAGCTTCTACGTGAACATCGCCTCGGGGGCCGCCGTGGTCATGGTGGCCACGGCCCTGTTCCTTGCCGTCTTCACCCTGGCCCCGAAGCGCGGCTTTCTCTGGCGCTACGTCCGGAAATCTTCCCCTTCCGGGAACGGCGCGTGCTGAAGCCGGGGAAAATCCCCCGGCGCTGCCGCATTCCCTGCGCATGACGGCGCGCCGTCTTCGATTTCCCGCTTGACCTCCCCTTTCCATAACCCTTACTATACAAAAACAGTATGATCTGCGAACCGCGCCCCGAACAGCCGCCCTTCCATGCCTGGCGGGGGCCGCGGGGGAAAGCCATCGGTCGATGCAGGAGAACGCGTATATGAAGCTGTCCACGAGGAGCCGTTACGGCACCCGGCTGATGCTGGATATGGCCGAACATTACAACCAGGGGCCCATTCAGCTCGGCACGATCGCAAAGCGCCAGAACATACCCGTGAAATACCTGGAGCAGATCATCATCCCCCTGAAGAAGGCGAACTACGTGAAGAGCGTGCGGGGAAACCGGGGAGGGCACATGCTGGCGAGGCCGCCGGAGGCTATCACCGTGGGGGAGATCGTCGAACTGATGGAGGGGGGCCTGCGGCTTACCGCCTGCACGCGCGACCCCGACGTCTGCGAGCGCTCCGGCACGTGCCGCGCCCACCTGCTCTGGAAAGAAGTGACCGACGCGATGCGCCGCCAGTTGAACGCGCTTACCCTGGCCGACGTGCTCAAAACGGGCGCGCCCGGTGGAGCGTGCCCGGGCGGCGGAGCCGGAACGGGAGGCGCTGCGGCATCCATGGATGAAACCGGGAGGACTGAAGAGTGAAAGTCGTGTCGCTGGCCATCAGCGCCAGAAAGGGAACCCGGAAGAAGTGCGTGAACGAACTGCGCCTGATCAGGGAGCACGGCGCGGAGGGGGATGCCCATGCGGGCCCGTGGCATCGCCAGGTGAGCTTCCTCGCGTCCGAAAGCATTGCGAAGGCCCGGGATGGGGGCCTCCATGTCGATTTCGGCGATTTTGCGGAAAACATCGCCACGGAAGGCGTCGACTGGAAGAACATCCCGGTGGGGACGAAGTTGAAGGTGGGGGATTCGGCCCTGGTGGAAGTCACGCAGATCGGGAAGGAATGCCACAAGAAGTGCGCGATTTACTACCAGGCCGGGGACTGCATCATGCCCCGGGAAGGAATCTTCGCCCGCGTGCTCGAAGGCGGGTGCGTCAAATGCGGGGACCCCATCGCCTTTGCCTGACCGTGGCGCAATGACCGGCCGCCGCTAGACTTCCGCCATCTCCAGAACGATCTCCAGGAAGGACCGCAGCGCGGGCGATTCGTCGTCGGGACGCCACATCACCGCCATGTCAACCGTCGGTTCGGGCGGCTTGAGACGGCGGTATACGACCCCGGCGCGCTTGAAGTTACGCATCGAATCCGGTACGAGGGAGACGCCCATGCCGCCGGCGATGAGGCTGACGACGGTCTGGGACGTGCGCGCCTCCTGGACGACTCTCGGCGAAAACCCGGCCTGCGCGCAGATGCGGATGAACTGATCATAGTATCCCGGCCCGGCGTGGTGGGAAACCTGGAGAAAGGATTCCTCCTCCAGCGCCTCGATGGGGATTCTTCGCAGCTTCGCCAGCGGATGCGCCTGCGGGAGCGCCACCACCATCGGCTCCCTCCAGAAGACGCGGATGGCGAGGGATTCGGCGTTGGGCACCGGGGGCCGCACGAGGCCGACGTCCAGCCGCTGGGCTTTCATCGCCTCTACCTGCTCTTCGGTGGTCAGGTCCTGCAGCACCAGGGTGACCTCCGGGTAGCGGGAGCGCATCAACCGGAAGAGAAGGGGAACCCTGTCGTAGACGGCGGAACTGACGAACCCCACCTCCAGGAGGCCGATTTCCCCGCGGGCGGCCTTTCTGGCTTCCCGCCCGGCCCGCTCGACGTGCGCCAGGATCTTGCGCGCCTCGTTCAGGTAGAACGCCCCCGGGGTGGTGAGTTCCACGCGCCGGCTGGTCCGCGAAAGCAGGTGCACGCCGATTTCCTCCTCGAGGGCCTTGATCTGCTGGCTGAGGGGCGGCTGGGCGATTCCGAGCCGGTCGGCGGCCCGGCCGAAGTGCAGTTCTTCGGCCACCATGACGAAATATCTCAAATGCCTGAGTTCCATGACCATCTCCCGCGCGGCGGCATCGCCGCCCTTTTCTGGTTCTTTTCTGCCGGGAAATCAATATATCTCAAATATGGATAATCGAATAATAATATATTGGACATCTTAATAAGCGGGCGTTACCTTTCCGTTCGACACGCTGTGGTGCGGTTCTCAGTGACGGGGCCGCAGGAAGTTTCGGGGCCGCGGTGAGCCCGGACCGCAGGGGCGCGGTGTCCCGGTTGCAGGAAAGGAGATGCTTCCATCATGATCCGGAAGCAGACTGTCAAGGCAGGGGAAGCCATGTGGCCCATGGAGGGGCGGGTGGCTCAAGCCCTGACCGCCGCGCCCGCGCGCATCGGCACCGTGGCGGCTTTGTTCATCACCGGTTTTGCCACCTTTTTGAACGTCTATGTCACGCAGCCCCTGCTGCCGGAGTTCCGGCAGGTTTTCTCGGCCAGCGAACTCCTGGTGAGCCTCACGGTGAGCGCCCCGGTCCTGGCGGTGGCCATGGCGGCCCCCCTGGTCGGCCTGATGGCGGACGCCGTCGGCCGCAAGCGGGTGATCGTCGCCGCCATGCTGGGCCTGGCGGTCCCTTCGACCCTGGCCGCCACGGCCTCGGACCTGGGACAGTTGATCGTGTGGCGCTTCCTCCAGGGGATCTTCGTACCCGGCATCATCGCCGTGACCATCGCCTATATCAGCGAAGAATCGCCGCGCCGTTCCGTCGGCGCCACCATGGCCGTCTATGTCACGGGCACCGTCGTCGGGGGGTTCGCGGGCCGGTACTTCGCCGGGATCGCGGCGACCCACTGGGGCTGGCGGTCCGCCTTCCTGGGCATCGGCGCGTTCACGCTGATCGGGGCTCTCGCCACGTGGTGGCTTCTGCCCCGTTCCACCAGGTTCGTCCGGCAGAACAATGCCGCGGCGGCCCTCCGGTCCATGGGCCGCCACCTGCGCAACCCTCAGCTCCTGGCGACCTATGCCGTGGGATTCAACGTTCTCTTCTCCATGGTCGCGGCATTCACCTACGTGAACTTCTACCTTGCCGACGAGCCGTTCAGTCTTGGGCCGGCGGCGCTGGCGACCATATTCTCGGTGTACCTGCTCGGTGCGGTGGTTACGCCCGTTGCGGGAAGGCTCCTGGACCGGATCGGCTTCCGGCGGATGCTGCTGTGTTCCGTGGGACTGTCCTCGGCCGGCATGCTCATGACGCTGTTCCACTATCTGCCCGCAGTCATCGCCGGGCTGGCTCTCGAGGCCACCGGCGTTTTCGCCTGCCAGTCGGCGTCGTCCGGCCACGTGGGGAACGCCGCCGGCGAAGCGCGCTCCTCCGCCGCCGGTCTTTATGTGACGCTCTACTACTTCGGTGGATTCGCCGGCTCGATTCTTCCCGGTTTCCTCTGGGATCGGGCCGGATGGCTCGGCTGCGTCGCCCTCATCCTGTGCATGCAGATCACCAGTGCGCTGATCGGCAACAAGCTGTGGAAGGATTGATTCCCCGCCCGCCCCGGGCGTGAAGACAAAAAAACGGGGCGAACGCTTCGCCCCGTTGCCGGTCTTTGGATTTTTCGAGACAAAAGGGCAGGCTATGCCTGCTGCGAGGTCTCCGTGGCATTCCTCCGGAACTGGCGCCTTCTGGAATGGCGGGGAGGCCGGGGTGTGAGGAAGTCGACCCGGATGTACTCGTGTTTGTTCACGAAGGATACGAAGACTCGATCGATGTTCAGTTCCTCCTGCACCACCGCCCTTATGATGGCCAGGTCCGAATACTTGTTGATGCCGTGTTTCCGGTAATCTTCGGTCTTGATGTAAAGGGACATCGGGTAACCTCTCCACTCGGGAATTGAAATGAACCGGACCCTGCGGGAGACAGGTGCCGGGGCGCTGGCCGGGTCCGTTCACACCAGGCGAAAAGATTGCACGACTCCGAAAAACCTCGCGGTTTTTTCTCTCTTCACAGGTCGTCTCCGATGCAATGGCCTCCACGCTACTTTTTATATTAACATGCGGGTCCGTATTGTCAAAATCAAATCCGGCCGGATTTGGGTGCAAACGCAGCCGCGAAGGTGTTATTATTGCAAAGATTTGTACGTGAAAGGCACAAAATCGGAGAGCTGTTCTCACCTGTTGCACGAAAGAGGGAAATGACGGAAAGAATACAGGGACTGGTCGAAAGAATCACCTATACGAACGAGGAAGACGGCTATTCCGTTGTCAAGGTGCAGCTTCCGGGGCGCAAGAACTTGGTGACGGTGATCGGCAGCTTCGCCTCCGTCGTGCCTGGTGAGATCCTGCGGATGGAGGGGACCTGGGGGTTCCATCCCAAGTTCGGGGAGCAGTTCAAGGTCGAACGCTACGAGACGGCGGTCCCCGCTTCCGTTGCCGGCATCAGGAAATACCTGGGTTCCGGCCTGATCAAGGGAATCGGCCCGAAGATGGCCGACAGAATCGTGAAGCTCTTCGGCGAAGCGACGCTGGATGTGATCGAAAAGGACGTGGATCGGCTCCTCGAGGTCAAGGGGATCGGCCGGTACCGCGTGGACCAGATCCGGAAGGCCTGGGACGAGCAAAAGGATATCCGCGAGCTGATGGTTTTTCTGCGCACCCACGGGGTGAGCGCAACCTACGCGACGCGCATCTTCAAGCACTATGGCAAGGAATCGCTGGCCACGGTGAGTGAAAACCCGTACCGGCTGGCGATGGATGTGACGGGCATCGGCTTTCTGACTGCGGACAGGATTGCGGGCAGCCTGGGGTTCAAGAACGATTCCCCGCTGAGGGCCGAGGCCGGGATCCTCTACGTGCTGCTCCAGGCGACCGAAGAAGGCCATGTGTGCGTGCCCCACGACTGGCTCATGGAACAGAGCCGGAAGCTCCTGGAAATTCCCGCGCCCATCCTCCTGGAAGCCCTGTTGCGACTCGGGCAGGACGGCCGCCTGACCGTGGAGGAACTGTCCGGCGCTCTGCGGCAGTCGTTCGGGGGGGATCGGGCGATCTATCTGCGGGGCTATCATACGGCGGAATGCCAGGTGGCGCAGCGGCTGACCTACCTGCACGCCTTCCCCAGGCTCAGGCGGAAGCTGGATGTCGACGTGGCGATCGACTGGCTTCGGAACAAGCTGCCCTTCTCCCTTGCCCCCCAGCAGGAACAGGCCGTCAAGCAGTCCCTCACCGACAAGGTCCTGGTCATCACGGGGGGACCGGGAACCGGCAAGACGACCCTCGTCCGGGCGATCCTGGCCATATACCGCCAGATGAACGCCGCCATCTGCCTGGCGGCGCCCACGGGCAGGGCCGCCAAGCGGCTGAGTGAGGCCACGCGCCACCCGGCGAGCACGATTCACCGGCTTCTCGAGTTCAGCCCGCAGGCGGGGGGCTTTCAGCGCAGCGAACAGAAGCCCCTCAACGCCGACCTCGTCATCGTGGACGAAACGTCCATGATGGACATCCTCCTCATGCACTACCTGCTCAAGGCCGTTCCCACCCATGCCACGCTGGTCCTGGTCGGCGACGTCGACCAATTGCCTTCCGTCGGGCCGGGGAACGTCCTTCGCGACGTCATCGCATCGGAAAAGTTCCCCGTGGTGCGGCTGACGGAAATATTCCGCCAGGCGAGGCAGAGCCGGATCGTGGTCAACGCGCACCTCGTGCAGCAGGGCAGGTTCCCCATGACCGACACGGAATCGAAACGGCTCCAGGATTTTTATTTCATCGAGAAGGAAGACCCGGAGGAGGTGGCGCAGTTGATCCTGAAGCTTTGCACCGACCGCATTCCCGGGCGCTTTCGCCTCGACCCCGTGGACGACATCCAGGTGCTCAGCCCCATGCACAGGGGCGCCGTGGGGGCGCAGCGGCTGAACGGCCTTCTCCAGGAGGCTTTGAATCCGCAGAAGGGGGGGATCGAGAGGGCTGGCCGGGTGTTTCGCGTAAACGACAAGGTGATGCAGATCCGGAACAACTACGACAAGGACGTTTTCAACGGCGACCTCGGGCGCGTCCGGAAGATCGACATGGAGGAGCAGGAACTCCAGGTGGAGATGGATGGCAGGACGGTCTCCTACGATTTTTCCGAACTGGACGAACTGGTGCTGGCCTATGCGGTAAGCGTCCACAAGTCGCAGGGCAGCGAATACCCGGCCGTCATTTTCCCCCTGCTCACGCAGCACTACATGATGCTGCAGCGGAACCTCCTCTACACCGCCATCACGCGGGCCAGGAAACTGGCCATCGTCGTGGGGAGCAGGAAAGCCATGGCGATCGCCGTTCGGAACGACAGGATGCAGAAGCGGTTCACTCTGCTCAAGGAGCGCCTGGCCGGAGAGTTCGCCATTGCGAAGATTCCGGAGACCCCCTGACGGCCTTTCCGCTTCCCGCCCTTCCGGCGGCCCTGCGATTCTTTGTCCACGCCTGACTTGATTTTCCTCTTCCTTCCATCCGGGGTATGGGGTATAATTCCCCACGGAAATCATCCTGTTAACCTTGATGGGGCTTGACCCCGCACCTTTTGACTCGTTTTCCGTTCCCAACGTTTACAGTTTTGCCCCACTCCATTTCCTGGTTGAAAATTCGGTCGGTATCGATTGAAAGGTTTTGGGCATGGAGTTCAAGGTGACGACGACTGAACTCGAATCGGAATCACCCTCCGGAGCGAAGAGGTTGGAGGGCCTTGCCGAAACACTCGGGGCCGCTTTCCTGTCTTTTCCGGACCCCGTGCTGCTTGCCGGTCCCGGGGGGGAAATCCTGTACGGGAACCCGGCGGCGGAGAGGTTTTTCGATTCCTGTTCCGAAGACGGACGGTTCCCGGAAGAGGCGGCGGAAGCGTTCGGTTCGTGCGTCCGGTCCTGCTTCGAGGAGGGATCGATCGAGAATCGTTCGCTTTATTGGAAAAGGGAAGGGAGGGAGACGGCCCTGCACGTCACGGCCAGCCTCGTGCGGGACGGGAAGGGGAATCCCGCGGCATGCCTTGCGGTCTTGAAGAACCTGCGCGAAAGCCTCCTGGCCCAGCCGGAGATCAAAACCCGGCTCAGCGTGCTCGACGGGATACTGGAGTGTCTCCCCACCGCCTTTTGCGTAGTGGGTTCCGACCTCAGGATCATCTTCATGAACCGGCGCATGGAGACGCTCACCGGGCGGGCGCGTGGCGAAGTGGTGAACCGGCAGACCTGCGCGGAGGTCCTGGCTTGCAGGCGCTCGCCCGCCGACGATGAATGCCCGTTGAAGGAAGTCCTGGAGGGAAAGTCCTCCGGGCAGGGATTGCGCCGGACCATCCTCGACGCCGAAGGGAGAAGGCGGACGGTGGAAGTCCACGCTTCGCCCATCAGGGGCATGGACGGGGAAGTCATCGGCGCCTTCGAGGCGTTCCGGGATGTCACCTCCACCGTGGAGGCGGAGCAGAAAATCGACATCCTGACGGAAATCAGCCAGGAAGGCATTCTGCTGGTCGACGAGTCCGGCCGGGTCATCTTCGCCAATTCGAAAATGGGCGAGATCCTCAACCGGTCCCGCGAGAGCCTCCTCGGCGTGGACGCCCGGGAACTTCTGCCCGAGCAGCATATGAACATGCTCGCGGACCTGATGCAGAAGGCGGAACGGAAGCGGAGCAAGCAGGTGAGTTTCTGTTCGACCTTCGCGCTGGAGGGAAATTCCGGGGGAGAACACCGGGCCTTCGAAACATGCATGGCGGTCCTCAGGATGAGCAAGGGGGCCATCGCCTGCATGTATTTCTACGATATCACGAAGCGGATCGAAATCGAGCGGCGGCTTCGGGACGCCAATTCCTTCCTGTCCAACATCATCCGCAGTTCGGTGGACGGGATCGTGGTCATCGATCCCTCGGGACGGGTGGTGATCTTCAACGAAGGCGCCGAGCGCATCATGGGCTACAAGGCCGAGGAGATCATCGGGGATCCGAACGGGTTTTCCAAGATCTGCGATCCCAAGGTCGCCCGGGAAAACATGCGCCGCATGCGCAGCGAGGAGCACGGTCCTCCGGGCAAGCTCAGCACGACCCGCGTCAATCTCATCGACAAGAGCGGCCAGCCGGTGCCCCTCAATTTTTCCGCGGCGATCATCAAGGATGGCGACCGGGAAATCGGCAGCGTCGGGATTTTTTCGGATCTGCGCGAACACCTGAAGCTGCGCAGGGAACTCGAGGAGGCCCGGCTGCAGCTGATGCAGACGGAAAAGATCGCCTCCCTGGGCAGGCTGGCCGCGGGTGTCGCCCACGAAATCAACAACCCCCTGGCGGGTATTCTCATCTACGCCGACATGCTCGCGAAGGAACTGAGCGGCAACCCCCAGTGGCGCGAGGACCTGGACGAGATCATCGGCCAGACGCTGCGGTGCAAGCAGATCGTGACCCGGCTCCTGGAGTTCAGCCGGCAGTCGCTCGGGGAGAGATACTCCTTCGACGTCAACGACACCGTTGTCCGGTGCATCGAACTCCTGGCGCACCAGGCGCTTTTCCACAACATCGAATTCATCCGGGATTTCGATCCCGCCCTTCCCCAGGTGATCGGCGACGCGGGGCAGCTCCAGCAGGTATTCCTCAACCTGATCATCAATGCGGCCTCCGCCATGAACGGGCAGGGCAGGATCATGATCGGCAGCCGTTTCGACGGACCGGGCGGGATGGTGGTGCTGCGGTTCGC
>JAJFUA010000285.1 GCA_021372635.1 Desulfobacteraceae bacterium
CTGCTCGGCGGGGAGATCCGGGCGCTGAGCGAAGGAACGGGAAAGGGAAGCACGTTCATTTTCACTTTACCGGTAAGGTGAGGCGGAGTCTATGAAAGCGAGAGTGCTGGTCATCGAGGACAACGAACAGAACCTGTACCTGATCACTTTCATCCTGGAGCATCACGGCTACCAGGTGATCCAGGCGCGGGACGGAAAGGCGGGCATTCAGATCGCGAAGGAAACCAGGCCCGATCTGATCCTGCTGGATATTCAGCTGCCCGAAATGGACGGCTACGCCGTTGCGACGCTCCTCAGGGAGGATTCGGATTTTGACCACGTTCCCGTCATTGCGGTCACATCCTACGCCATGGTGGGAGACCGCGAAAAGGCGATCGAGGCGGGGTGCACCGGCTATCTTGAAAAGCCGATTAACCCCGACACGGTGGCCTCGGAACTGGAAAAGTACCTCGCGGCGGCCGGGAAGAGGCGGATATGAGCAGAATACTGATCGCCGACGACGTCGAAGAGAACCGGTACATGCTGCAAATGCTCCTGACGGGGCACGGCCATGAAGTGCTCGTGGCCCGCAACGGGGCGGAAGCGCTCGGAATGGCGCGGGCCGGGAAACCGGACCTCATCCTTTCCGACGTGCTGATGCCGCAGATGGACGGCTTCGAACTCTGCCGGCAATGCAAGTGTGACGACGACCTCGCGGGCGTTCCTTTCGTTTTCTATACCGCGACCTATACCGATCCGAAGGACCGGGACTTCGGCCTCAGCCTCGGCGCGGACCGCTACCTGGTCAAGCCTCTCGAACCGGACTGCCTCATGCGGCTGATCCGGGAGATTCTCGACCTGGACCGGGGGGGAGTGCGGGAACCGGGTGGGGACGTCGAAGAAGCGGACTACCTGAGGAGCCACAACGAGGCGCTCATCCGCAAGCTGGAAGCGAAAATGGCGCAGTTGGAAGAGGCGAACGGGCGGCTCCGGCAGGAGGTCGAAGAGCGCCGGCAGGCCGAAACACGCCTCCAGCGCCTGCATGCCGCCATGGAAAACGCCGTCGAATGCGTCGTGATCTCCGATGTTTTCGGAACGGTGGAATACGTGAATCCCGCCTTTGAAAAATCCACCGGGTTTTCCCGGTACGAGATGACGGGGAGGTCTGCCGGCAGGGGGGAGAGCGCCGGGGAGGAGGAGGAGTTTCTCCGCAGGCTGTGGAACGTGTCCCGCACGGGGGGAGCGGAGAGAGGCCAGCTCCAGTATTCCCGGGCGGATGGGCAGCGCATCGAATTTGAAACGGTGGTTTCCCCCATCTTCGATGCAGACGGCGAGCTTACAGGTTACGTTTCGATCCTGCGGGACATCACGGAAAAGCGGAAAATGGAGGAGCAGCTCAGGCAGGCCCAGAAGATGGAGGCCATCGGGACGCTTGCCGGGGGGATCGCCCACGATTTCAACAACATCCTCAGCATCATTTTCGGCTATGTGGACCTGCTCAGCGCCGAAGTGGACGAGGGCAGCGACGCATGGCAGAACCTGCGGGCGGTGCTGACCGCCTGCGACAGGGCAAGGAACCTGGTGGGGCAGATCCTGACTTTCAGCAGAAAGGCGGAGCGGATGCTCGTTCCGACCGACCTGTGCATGCTTCTCAAGGAAGACGCCAAACTGCTCCGTGCGGCCCTGCCGTCCACCATACAAATCAGGATGCGGTTGGGAACTCCGGAAGAGGCGATGGTCCTCGGGGACCCGGTCCAGCTCCACCAGATGATCCTGAACCTTGCCACCAACGCCTTGCATTCCATGCGGCAAAGGGGCGGATTGCTGGAAGTCGCCCTTCGGGAGGTCGAGGTCGGGGAACAGGAGGCGCAGCGTCATCCGGATCTTGCCGCCGGCAGGTTCTGGCTGCTGGCGGTGAGCGATACGGGCACCGGCATGGACGAGGCGACGGCGGCCCGGATATTCGAACCGTTCTTCACCACGAAAACGCCGGGAGAGGGGACGGGCCTCGGCCTGTCCGTGGTGCATGGGATCGTCCAGGGGCACGGAGGCGCCATAGCGGTGGACAGCGAAGTCGGGCGTGGTTCGACCTTCAGCGTCTACCTGCCGGTTGCGGAGACCGAAGGGCTTCCGGCTTGGGAAAACGACAGGGCGTCCCTGCCGGGCGGTTCCGAAAGGATACTCTTCGTCGACGACGAGGTGCGGGTGGCGGACGTCGGAGAACGGATGCTGCGGCGTTTCGGGTACCAGGTCACCACGGACCTTTCCGGCGTTGCTGCCCTGGAAACGTTCCGAGCCAATCCTTTTGCTTTCGACCTGGTGATCACCGACCAGACCATGCCTTACCTGACCGGCCGCGACCTGGCCGTGGAAATCCTCGGGATCCGGCCCGACCTTCCCATCATCCTCTGCACCGGCTTCAGTCCCGACGTACAGGAAGAGGAAGCCGTGCCCGGGATCAGGAAAGTCCTGATCAAGCCTCTCTCCATGAAAAGGCTGGTCCTGGCGGTGCGGGAGGTCCTGGATGAACAGGCTCGCAAGGCCTCCCGCGGCCGTCCCGGTGAGGCGGACCGGTGAGGCGGACCGGTGAGGCGGGTCCGTGCGGCGCAACCCGCCCCGCGCTGCAAGGTCCTTACGCCAGCATTTCCGAAGCCTCGCGCATGAGCTTCGCGATGGCGAGGCCGTGCGGGCAGGCTTTTTCGGCCCGGCCGTAATCCACGTCGTTCAGCCGCGCCCTGACGTCTTCCGGAATTCCGGCGAAGACTTCGCGGGCGAGGTCCCGTTCGCCGTAATCCCGGTAGTACATGAGGCAGCGCATCACCTCGCTCACGGGAACGGCCCCGGAGACGGCTTCGGAACAGATCCGCCCGCACCCGGCGCAGTACCCCTGCCGCGTTTCCGCCGCATATCTGCGCAGCAGGTCCATTTCCTCGGAAGCCATGGCCCCGGAGTCCCTCGTTGCGGACACGTTCGCGGAAAGAATGGTCAGCGTCGGCATCTGGGAGCAGATGCTGGCGATGTTCGGCTCCTCCAGAACGGCCCGAACCTTGGCCTGCTTGTCGGTCAACCCCTTCTGGAGGAATCTTCCCGCCATCTGCAGCTCCGCTTCGCTGTCCGTCTTGACCGGACCGCCCCCCTGAGTTTTCATGGCCACCAGGCCGATGCCCGCCGAGGCGCAGGCGGCCACGGCCTCCTTCATCCCGGGCGTGTGCATGAGCCGGAAGTTGTAGGAGAAGAGAATCACGTCTACATAGTTCGTCCTGGCCGCGGCCAGCAGGCATTCTTCCATGTTGGTGTGACAGCTGAACCCGAAGAACCTCATTTTGCCCGACTTCTTCATCTCAGCGGCCCAGGCCGGAATGCGGGAATCGATGTCCTTGAGGTTCGAAACCCCGTGTGGGCAATAGAGGTCCACGTAATCCGTCGACAGTCTTTTCAGGGCCGCGTCGAGCGCCTCGGTCATCTTTTCGGGCGGGGAGGGCTTGTACTTGCTGCAGATGAAGAGGTCCCGGCGGGCGTCCGGGTTGCGCTTGATGTAGCGCCCGTATCCTTCCTCGCTCATGCCGCCGCCGTACGACTCGGCGGTGTCCCAGAAGGTCACGCCCCAGTTGTGGGACTGCTTGAGCAGCAGCTGGTTGTTGAGCGTATCGAACATGCCGCCCAGGCACAGGACCGGTACTTCGACCTCGGTTTTTCCCAGCTTTCGCCTGGGCACCGAGGCCGCTCCGCCTTCATTCTTCCCGGCCGCGGCCGTTGCTTCGCTCGCGGACACCGCGGCGAGACCCGTCGCCGCCATGCCGCCCAGTCCAAGGGTCTTGATGAACCCACGACGCGTCAATCCGTCCCGTCGCTTCTGCTCGGACATAGACAACTCCTTCAAAGAAAAGGTTCGGACCCCTGAAGCACGGCCCTCCCTTTTACCGGGCCGGACTCCTCCAGAACCGCCGGTTCACCCCTCCCCCGCTTTCGGAATGCCTAGAGCAGCATTCTGCCGCGACGGGAGCGCGATTCGTTTTCCGGCGATACGCGAATGGCGCGCAGCCTGGACACGGGGCATTCGTGTTCGCATACCCCGCACCCGGTGCAGCGTGCCGCGTCCACGTAAGGCTGTTGCAGCCTTACGGCGATTTCCAGGTCGTCGCCGGGAGCCGGGGCCGTTTTCCAGCCGGGCCGGCCGGCGAGCGTGAAGCGGGGGCCGGCGGCGCCGACGATCCGCCGGAGCTGCGCGTCCCCTTCCCCGGCACGCCGCAGGTAGAAGTCCCCGCTGCCGAGGTTCGGCGCGGCCGGGTCGAGCCCCGAGACTTCCACGGCGTCCCCGCGGACCTGCACCGTCTTGACCCGGCCGTTGCGGACGGGTTGGAAAATCGTCTGCGTGTAAATGGCCTTGGGGCTGACGGGACATACTTCCTGGCAGACGATGCAGGGGCGTCCCATCGCCCAGGGCAGGCACCGGGGCCGGTCCACGAAAGCCGTGCCCAGGCGGACCGGGCCGGCGTCGGCGAAGTTTCCCCGGCCGAGTTTCTCTTCCAGGCTCAGCGGCCGGATGGCTGCCGTGGGGCAGACGTGGCCGCAGGCGATGCAGTTGAGCTGGCAGCCGCTGGCTCCGATGCGGTAGTTCAGCGCCGGGGTCCACAGGCCGTCGATACCGGCCTCGAGAAGGGCTGGCTGGATCACGTTGGTCGGGCAGACCCGCATGCACTGCCCGCAGCGGATGCAGCGCGCGAGGAACCGCTCCTCGTCGAGGGCCCCCGGGGGGCGGATGAGCAATGGATTGGTGTTGTTGCCGGCGAGCGCCCCCAGACGCCACATCGGGCCGGCGAGGACGCCGAAGGCTCCCGCTGCGATGAGTCCGCGCCGGGAGAGGTCCGGCAGGCCCGGAGCTTCACCGGCCGCCGAAGGCTTCGGGAAGAAACCTATGCGGTCCCGGTGGCATCCTTCCAGGCAGTTGCAGCACAGTACGCATTCACTGAGAACGATTTTTCCCGAAGGACGGCAGGCCCCTTCGCAGTGCATTTCGCACAGGTGGCAGTCCCCGCAGCTTTCGCGGCTCTTGCCGATGCGCCACGGAGAGAACCGGCTCAGAAGCCCGAAGAGCGCTCCCAGGGGACAGAGGAACCGGCAGAAAAATCGTGGGATCAGCAGGTTGAGCCCCAGTACGGCCAGGAGGACGGCCCCGATCAGCCAGGCCGATGCGTAATGGCGCGGCTGGAGCGAGAGGAGTCGTACGTTCCCGTCCAGCAGGGGGGCGATCGTCAGGTTGATGGACCGGTGAAGGAGCGGCAGCGGATCGAAAACCCCCGTCTGCAGCGTGCCGAGGGCGGCGCAGGCCAGGAGAAAAGCGAGCAGGTAGTATTTCAGCACCTGGGCGCGCCGGAGGCGGTTTGCGGCGATCCGCTGCGCCTGCTTTCGTCCCCGCTGTCCGAGCCAGCCGAAGAACTGGTTCAGCGTCCCCATCGGGCAGGCGAAACCGCAGAAGAACCGGCCGAGAAACACCGTTAGAACGATGGTGACGAGCGACCACAGGAGCGGCTCGTACAGGGTGCCCGTGGAGAGCATCGTCGAAAAGGCGGTCAGCGGGTCGAGGCTCAGGATCCAGTTGATGGGCCAGCCCCGCAGCTGCCACCATTCGCCCCCCAGGGTAGCCGCGATGCAAAACCAGCAAAACAGCGCCAGGAAGAAAACCTGGCAGATCCGTCGAACGGTCGCGATGCGCATGGTTCGCTTTCGATTCAGGCGTCCAGGTCGATGCGGACCGGGTTCAGCCTCCTGTAGTCGGCAAGGCCGGCGCCGGCCGCCTCCGCCATGTGGATATACGGGA